>MKRV01000308.1 GCA_001897995.1 Alphaproteobacteria bacterium 65-37
AGCGCCGGTCGCCCTCGAAGATCAGGCCGGCATCCTTGCCGCCGACGGCGATCTCGACCACCTCCTGCAGCTCGGCCAGGCTGATGCCGTAGCGCGCCAGGGCGGCGCGGTTGGGCTTCACGGTCAGCACCGGCAGGCCGGTGACCTGTTCGGTTTTCGTGTCGGCCGCGCCCGGCACGCTCTGCACGACCGCCTGAACCTTACCGGCGATCGACAGCAAGGTATCGAGATCGTCGCCGAAGATCTTCACGCCGAGATCGCTGCGCACGCCCGAGATCAGCTCGTTGAAGCGCATCTGGATGGGCTGCGTGAACTCGTAGTTGTTGCCGGGAATCTGCTCGACGCGCTTTTCGATGGCGGTCACCAGGTCGGCCTTGGAGCGTTTGGGGTCAGGCCACTGGTCGCGCGGCTTCAGCAGGATGAAATTGTCGGCCACGTTGGGCGGCATCGGATCGGTGGCGACCTCGGCCGTGCCGATCTTGGCCGCCACCTCCTTGACCTCGGGGAACTCCAGGATCGCCTTCTCCAGCGCCTCCTGCATCTGCACCGACTGGCTGAGGCTGGTGCCGGGAATGCGCATGGCGTGCATGGCGATGTCGCCCTCGTCGAGCGAGGGGATGAACTCGCCGCCCATGCGCGAGGCCGCGACGCCGCTCACCACGACGAGCAGCATGGCCATGCCGACGATCACATGGCGCAGCCGGATCGCCTGCTCGAGGACCGGCGCGTAGAGACGCTGCGCGCCGCGCATGAAGAAGTTCTCCTTCTCCGCGACCTTGCCGGTCACCAGCAGCGCCACGGCCGCCGGCACCAGGGTCATGGACAGGATCGCCGCCCCCAGCAGCGCCATCAGCACCGTGAGCGCCATCGGCGTGAACATCTTCCCTTCGACGCCGGACAGGGTCAGGATCGGCAGGTAGACCACGCCGATGATCAAGGTGCCGAACAGGCTCGGCCGGATGACCTCCTGGGCGCCGGCCAGGATCGTGCCGAAGCGCTCGTTTCGCGTCAGGACACGACCGCGGCGATGCTGCTCCTCGGCGAGCAGCCGGAGGCAGTTCTCGACCACGATCACCGCCCCGTCGACGATGATGCCGAAGTCGATGGCGCCGAGGCTCATCAGGTTGGCGCTGATCCTGTTCTCGACCATGCCGGTGATGGTGAAGAGCATCGACAGCGGGATGACGCAGGCCGTCACGAAGGCAGCGCGGAAGTTGCCCAGGATCAGGAACAGCACCACCACGACCAGCAGCGCGCCTTCGAGCAGGTTCTTCTCCACGGTCCGCACCGTGGCATCGACCAGCTTGGTGCGGTCGTAGAGTACGCGCGCCACCACGCCGTCGGGCAGCGAGCGGGCGATCTCGTCGAGCCGCGCGCCGACGCGCTGCGCGGCAGTCCGGCTGTTGTCGCCGATCAGCAGCATGGTGGTGCCGATCACCGTTTCCTTGCCGTTGAGCGTCGCCGCTCCAGTGCGCAGGTCGGTGCCTTCCTTGACCTCGGCCAGGTCGCCGACACGGATCGGCACGCCGCCGCGCGAGGCGACGACGATGTTGCGGATCTCCTCGAGGGTGCTCACCTGACCGGGCGTGCGCACCAGGTACTGCTCGCCATTGCGCTCGATATAGCCCGCGCCGACATTGGCATTGTGGGTGACCAGCGCCGCCATCATGTCGCGAAAGGTGAGCTTGTAGGCCATCAGCTTCGCGGGATCGGGCAGCACATGGAACTGCTTCTCGTAGCCGCCGATCGTGTTGACCTCGACGATGCCCGGCACGGTCCGCAGCTGCGGCTTGATGATCCAGTCCTGGATGGTGCGCAGGTCGGTTGCCGTATAGGGCTCGCCGTCGGGCTTGCGCGCGCCGGGCTTGGCCTCGACGGCGTACATGTAGATCTCGCCCAGTCCCGTGGAGACCGGCCCCATCAGGGTCTCGGTGCCGGGCGGCAGCTTGTCCTTGGCCTGCTGGATGCGCTCGTTCACGAGCTGGCGGGCGAAGTAGATGTCGGTGCCGTCCTTGAACACCACCGTCACCTGGCTGAGGCCGTAGCGCGACAGCGACCGGGTATATTCGAGCTTGGGCAGGCCGCCCATCGCCAGTTCCAGCGGGAAGGTGATGCGCTGCTCGATCTCGAGCGGCGAGTAGCCGGGCGCCGTCGTATTGACCTGCACCTGGACGTTGGTGATGTCCGGCACGGCGTCGATCGGCAGGCGCGTGAAGTTCCAGACGCCCAGCGCGCCGACGGCGATCGCGGCGATGATCACCAGCCAGCGATTGTGAACCGAGAAGGCGAGAATGCGGTCGATCATGGGCGAGCCCCGATGCAATTCATCTCAGTGCTCATGAGCGGCACTGCCCTTGCCGATCTCGGCCTTGATGACGAAGCTGTTCTTCGCGGCGTAGGTGTCGCCCGGCATCAGCCCGAACTTCACCTCGACCCAGTCGGCGTCGCGGTGCCCCAGCTCGACTTCGCGCGGGGTGAAGGTCTCGCCCTCGCGGACGAAGACCACGGTCTTGCCTTCGAGCGTCTGCAGCGCGCTCGCCTTGACGGCGACCTCGACCGGCGTGGCCGACAGGACGACCCGGCCGTCGACGAACATGCCGGGCCGCAGCCGGCCGTCGTTGGGCACCACGGCGCGGGCCACGGAGGATTGCGTATCGCTGGTGCCGAGCGGCGAGACATAGTCGATCCGGGCCTGGATCGGCGCGCCGCCGTCGCCGAGGTCGATCGAGACGGCGTCGCCTACCCGCACGCGGGCGAAATCGCGGCGGTAGACGGCAAAGTCGATCCACACCGTCGACAGGTCGGCGATGGTGAACAGCGCCCGGCTCTCGGCGGCAAAATCGCCCAGCGTGCCGTCGCGATCGATGATCGTGCCGTCCATCGGCGCCTTCAGATCGTAGGTCGTGAGGCTCTGGTTGCTTTCGACCGTCGCCAGGATCTCGTCCTTCTTGACCTTGTCGCCCAGCCGCTTGCGCATGCTGCGCACGACACCGGGGAAACGCGGCGCCGCCTTGACCAAGGTCTCCTGGTTGGGCTGGATGATGCCGTTCAGCCGCAGCACCTCGTTGAGCTCGCGCGGGCTGGCCTGCAGCAGCTCGATCCCCGCCGCCGCAACCTGCGCATCCGTAAGCGTCACACCCTCGCCGCCATGCTCGTGGCCGGCTTCGCCATGGCCCGCTTCGCCGGCCGGCTTGTCGCCGGTGGACTTGGCGGCCTGGCCGGCCTTGGGGCCGAATTTCGGATCAAACACGTAGTAGGCCGAGGCCGCCACGGCGAGGAGGCAGATCGCGCCGATCACGAGGGCTCGCAGGATCTTCATCATCGTGTCCCCGCCTGGGTTACCGGGCTGCCGATCAGGCCTTCGATGGTGGCGACGGCCGTGTGGAAGCTCGCGAGCGCGTCGTGCTCGAGCAGCTCGGCGCTGGCGACCGTGTTGTAGGCATCGAGGATTTCGAGCAGCGTGAAGCGGCCCTGGCCGTAGCCTTCCTCGATCGTCTTCAGCGACGCCCGCGCCGCCGGCAGAACGGTCTTGCGCAGAAGATCGAGCTGCTGCAGGGCGCCGTTGGCGCTGTCATGAGCCTTGCCGATTACCGCAAGCAGGGTGAGCCGATTGACTGCGCGCTCCGACTCGGTCTTCTGCACGTTCTCCTGCGCCTCGCGGATGGCGCCGCGATTGCGGTCGATCACATTGATCGGAATGGAGACGCCGAACCGAACAGCGTTCTCGTTGGTCTCGGCATAGTTCCTCAAGGCGACGCTGACCGTGACATCGGGCAGCGGCTTCAGGCGGGCCGACAGCAACTCGGCATCGCGGCGCGCCCGCACCGCCGTCCACCGCATGAGCTGCGGATTGTCCTCGATGGCGCGGATCAGGCCGTCGAGCGGCGCCGGCCTCACCAGACGACCGAAGTCGCCGGTCACTGCCGCGAAGCTCGGCTGATCCAGGTTCATCAGGATGGCAAGCTCGCGGCGCGCCAGCGCCAGCGCCGTCCGCCCCCGCTCGCGCTCGAGCCGCAGCAGCCCGACTGCCGCCTGGGTCCGCGAGACCTCGGACGGCGAGGACGCCCCGGCTTCGACGCGGCGCTGCATCAACGGGATCAGCTTTTCCAGGGCGCCGGCCTGACGCTCGAGGATCTGGATGCGCCGCTGCTCCGACAAGGCCTGCACGAAGGCGATCGTCGTCTCGGACAGAAGCTCCAGCCGGGATGCTTCGCGCTCCCAGCGCATGCTGTCGTAGTCGCCCAGCGCCGCCTGGACGCGGGCATTGCGCTTGCCGCCGAGCTCGAAGAGCTGGCTCAGCATCAGGGTCGATTCGGCCTTGCTGACCATCCCGTTGGTGCCCTGCGCGAAATTGTCGACTTCGACGCCGAAGGTCGGATTGGGCAGCGCATTGGCCTGTTCGCGACGGCCGTCGGCCATGCCGATGTTGCGCTCGGCAACGGCGAGACGCGGGTTGGCGTTGACGGCGCGTTGCAGGGCCTGCTGCAGCGTGAGCGGCCCCGTTGTCGCGGCCTTGTGGACCTGGCCCTGACCCTGTTGAGCCAGGACAGGCCACGAGCTCGCGACGGCGCACGCCGCAAGAAGCGCCCAGACGGCACGGATTGTCATCGACGAAACCCCAGAGACCAGTGTTCGACAAGCCACCGGCAAGGCCGGCGGCAAGGACGCAAACGACTAGGTCAGGGCTCGGGGAGGTGGCGACGTCGCCGAAGGGCTGAAGGGCAGAAGATCGTGTGCGATCGCCACCGGCACCTGATGGGAGGCTCGCAGCAGCACGACATCCATGGTCGTCGCCGGCAACTGGACGACCGAGCAGAGATGGCACTTCTCGACCGTCATGCCGGCGTCGTCGGAGGAGGCGCCGTCGCCGGTGACATCGAGGACGATGGCGACCGGTCCGACCTCACGCGCCGAGGCCGTGCCGCAGGTGTGGGTCAGGGTGACCAGCGCGACCAGCAGCGCGCACAGAAGCCGCAGCAGGGCTGCGGACTGCCTGACGACGCTGGACAAGGAGGCGCTGGCGCTCACGGCGCGGAGTGAACGCGAGGACCGGCGCCCCGTCAACATGGCAGGCAACATGACAGCGGACATGAATTGTCGCACGTCGGTTTACTCGTCACTCGAGAGAATCATTCACACAGTTGAATACTTGTTCAACTATTCACTGTCTGTTGTCAACCCTGCAGCGCGATCGACATGCCGAACCGCCGCGTCGCCCCCGGTGCGATGGCGACCATGCCGGGCTTGTCGGCCAGTTCGCCGTCGAACGTTTCGGGGCTGGCATAGCCCTGCCAGGGCTCGATGCAGAGATAGCCGGCGCCCGGCTTGGTCCAGAGGCCAAGTTGGGGCATGTCCGGGAAGGTGACCCCGAGCGACCGGTGGCCAGGCGCGCCGTAGGTCAGGGCGCGGCTGCGGAGCTCGTCGAAGATCAGCGCATCGTCGCGAAACAGCCCATCCTGTAGGGCGAGCCGGCGTCCCGCGACGGGAGTCGGGTGAGCGACGGGGCTGAGCAGGTTGTTGGCCAGCCGGCGGACCGGCGCCGGCTCGTCGTGCTCGAAGACGATCTCGTATGCCTCGCGCGCGCCGCCATAGGGCAGCGGCCAGCGCAACGCCGGATGGAAGCCGAACGAGGCCGGCATCGTTCCGTCGCCCCGGTTGGTCACCTCGGCAGTGATATGCAGCGCGCCACCCTCGACGCGATAGGTGACGTCGAGCCGGAATTCGAAGGGATACTGCCGGCGCGTGGCGTCGGACGCGTCGAGCCGCCAGGTGCAGTGCGCCCTTTCAGCCGCGACCAGCGCGAAGCGCGAGGTGCGGGCAACACCGTGTCGGGGAATGTCGTAGAGCGTGCCGTCGACCTTGATCTGCTTGCCCTTGGTTTCGCCGACCAGCGGGAACAGAAGCGGCGCGCGGCCCGCCCACACGGCGGGATCGCCATTCCACAGAAGATCGGCACCGTTGCCGTCCTGCAGGCGCTGCAGCTCCGCGCCGGCGGCGGAAATCTGCGCACTGAGAGAGGAATCCGAAATCGAAACGAGATCAACCATGTCCCATCATGGTTGGGCCGCGACGTGCCGGGAAGGGCGGAAATAAAACAGCCGCGTTACGCTCTCGCCCCCGGCGGCGACGCCCTCAGCCCATGCGGCCGACGTCATTGCGCAGCGGAGCGCCGGCCCGAAAGCGCGCCAGATTGTCGAGGAAGATCTGCAGGATCGCTTCGTTCTGACCCAGCGAATGGCTGGCGGTATGCGGCGAGACCAGAACATTGGGCAGATCCCAGACCGGTGACGCCGCATCGAGCGGCTCATGCTCGAACACGTCGAGATAGGCGCCGGCCAGGTGACCGGTCTGCAGGGCCGCGACGATGTCCCGCTCCACGGCGATCTCGCCGCGCGAGACGTTGATCAGGTGCCCGCCGCGCGGCATTGCCGCGAACAGGGCCGCGTTGGCGAGGCCCCGGGTCAACGGCGACGCGGGGCAGCACAGGATCAACCAGTCCGCCTGCGGCAGCACGCCGGCCAGGTCGCCATAGGAGACAGTGCGATCGCACGGCGCCACCGGCACCGCCGTGCGCCGCGCGCCCACGACCGTCATGCCGAGCATCTTGAGGAATGTCGCGATATGCTGCCCGATCGGCCCGAGGCCCACGATCACCGCGCACTGGCCTTTGAGATCCCGGGGCGACCTTTCCCCGAGCCGCGGTTCCCAGGCATGCCGGCGTTGCGCGTCCGCCAGCAACGGAAAGCGCCGATTGAGCGCGATCACCGCCCCCAGCACGCTGTGCGCGACGGTCAAGGCGGTGGCGCCTGAGGCCGTCGTCACCGTCACGCCGCGGTCCCGTAGCTCGCGATAGATCGGCCGCTCCGCCCCTGCCGGATGGATCTGCAGCCATTTCAGCTGCGGTGCCTTGCGCAGCACGGCCTGGAAGCCCTGCAGCTCAGCTGTGTCGTTATCCTTGCTCGACTTGCCCGTGACCTCGCGGGTCATGAAGGCGATATCGGCGTCGCAGGGGCCCGCCGCCGCCAGCGCGTCCTCGGCGGTGACGAAGGAGAGCTCACCCGTCGGGACGGCCCGCTCGATGCTGGTGCCCCAGGTCCGCAGCGCAAAGCTCGAGACGAGGAGTTTCAGGGGAAGGTGGGGGAATCGTGCCGATGCATCCATATCGCGACCATACCGCGATAAGTCGTGCAACAATCATGCCCCGTTCGCGGCGGCGTGTGCCACCCGCACGGCGTCTTCGATCCGCGGCAGGTAGCGGACGTGCGGTCGACGGGCGCCCGCCTGCAGCAGCGCATGACGCACCACCGGCGTGGCGCCGGTGACGAAGACACGGATGCCGTGGCGGCCGGCCTTGCGGCCGATGCCGGCAATGACGTTGGCGGCCGTCGAATCGATGAAGGGCACGGCCGAGAAGTCGATCACGAAGGCCTTGCGCTCGTCGGCGATGCGGTCGAGCACCGCGCCGATGGTCGAGGCCGTGCCAAAGAAGAATGCACCCGACAGGCGATAGACGACGACATTGCGGTCCGTCGCCAGGGTGGGATCGTAAGGCTGCCGCGGATCGACGGTGTCGACGCGATCCGGCGGCACCAGCGGCAGGCGTTCCTCGACCCCGGTCGCCATGGACATGCGATGGATGAAGAGGGCGGCGCCCAGGGCGAAGCCCACCACGATGCCCTCGGCGAGATCGCGAAAGACGGTGAGGCCGAAGGTCGCCAGCAGCACCACGGCATCGCCGCGCGACGAGCGCAGCAGGGCCGCGAACTCGTGCTTCTCCGCCATGTTCCAGGCCACCAGCACCAGCACGCCGGCCAGTGCCGCGAGCGGAATATAGGCCGCCAGTGGTGCTGCCAGCAGCATGAAGCCCAGCAGGAAGGCCGAGTGCAGCATGCCGGCGACAGGGCTGCGGGCGCCGGCGCGCACGTTGGTGGCGGTGCGCGCAATGGTGCCGGTGGCAGGAATGCCGCCGAACAGCGCGGCGCCGATATTGGCAAAGCCCTGCGCCACCAGCTCGCAGTTGGAGCGATGGCGGCGCCCGGTCATGCCGTCGGCAACGACCGCGGAGAGCAGCGATTCGATGGCGCCCAGCAAGGCGAAGGCCACGGCGTCGGGCAGCACGGCCTCGACCTTCGTCCAGGACAAGTCGGGGAGCCGCGGCGCCGGCAGCATCGAGGGGATGCCGCCAAAGCGGCTGCCAATCGTCTCGACCGGCAGCCCGAGCAGCCCGGCGGCGACCGAGGCGACGGCGACGGCGATCAGCATACCGGGCCAGGTCGGCCGCAGCCGCTTCAGCCCGAGGATCAGGCCGACGACCAGCAGGGCGACGGCGACGGCCGCCGGGCTGATCGTGGGAAGCGCGGGGATCAGCGCTTCGATCTTGGCGATCAGGGGACCGGGTTCCTTGCCGGCCAGCGAAAGGCCGAGCAGGTCCTTCACCTGGCTCGCCAGGATGATCACGGCGATGCCGGCCGTGAAGCCGACCGTCACCGGATAGGGAATGAACTTGATGAAGGTGCCCAGCCGCAGCGCCCCGGCCAGGGTGAGGAACAGGCCGGCCAGCAGGGTCGCCAGCAGCATGCCCTCGACGCCGTGCCGCTCCACGCAGGCGGCGACCAGGACGATGAAAGCGCCGGCCGGACCACCCACCTGGAAGCGGCTGCCACCCAGCGCCGAGATCAGAAAACCGCCGACGATGGCGGTGAACAAGCCGCGCTCCGGGCCGGTGCCGGACGCAATGGCGATCGCCATGGAAAGCGGCAGGGCCACGATGGCGACCGTCAGCCCGGCCACCACGTCGGCGCGCAAGGCCGTGAGCCCATAGCCTTCCCGCAGGACGGTGAGGAGCTTGGGGGCGAACAAGGCCGAAGAGGAACCTGGAGTGGAAACGCCGATCGACATTTAACTAAAAATTTGTGTATTACTCAATCAAGCCTAACGCCTGGCGGTGGCCTGGCGCAAGGCCCGCTTTAGCGATGCTTCGATGTTGTCAGACAACTTCTCGCATCTCTCCTGAATCGCATGCATAGTCGCTGAAGGTCCCGGTCAGCGAACCCAACAACAGGACCGTCGGAGGAAAGACCATGAAGCGCAGACATCTGGTCGGCGGCCTGGCGGCCGCGACCATCGCCAGCCCGTTCGTTCGTTCGGCCTATGCCCAGGCACCGCTCACCCTGAACGGCGCCGTGCAGTTCAACGACGACCATGCCTTCAACAAGACGCTGCTCAAGTTCGAAGAGCTGGTGAAGAAGTATTACGGCAAGCCGATCAACTTCACCCTGCACCGCAATTCGTCACTCGGCCTCGAGAAGCAGTATTTCGAGTACATGGCGCAGGGCAAGGCGGTGGATTACGGCATCGTCTCGCCGGCCCACATGTCGACCTTCTCCAAGGCGGCGCCCTTCATCGACGCGCCCTTCCTGTTCCGCGACCTCGCGCAATGGAACAAGGTGCTCGACGGCGACATGCTGAAGCCGATCGCCGACGAGATCGCCAAGAAGGCCGACGTCATGCTGATCGGCTATGCCGGCGGCGGCGTGCGCAACATCTTCGTCAACAAGCCGGTGAGCAACCTGGCCGAGATCAAGGGCCTCAAGGTGCGCGTCCAGGGCGCGCCGATCTGGTCCAAGACCTTCGCCGCCGTGGGCATGTCGCCGACCGTCATCGCCTACAACGAGATCTACAACGCTATCCAGAACAACGTGATCTCAGCCGGCGAGAACGAGGCGGCCGGCGTCGAGACCATGAAGTTCTACGAGGTGGCGCCCAACCTCGCGATGACCGAGCACGCCATCACCATCCGGCCGGTCTGCTTCTCCGGCAAGACCTTCAAGACCCTGCCCAAGGACCTGCAGGAGGCCGTCCTCAAGGCGGGCAAGGAAGCGGGCGCCTACGGTCGCCAGGTCGAAAGCTCGGAAGACGAGCAGAAGCTGGTCGCGCTCGAGAAGGCCGGCAAGCTGAAGCGCATCCCCTTCAAGGATCGCGCCGAAATGAAGAAGCTGGCCGACCCGGTGATGGCGGCCTACGCCAAGGAGATCGGCGCCGACGGCATCTTCGGTCAAATCGTCGCCACCAATTAGATCGTCGTCGCCCCTTGATGCGTCCTGCGCAGCGGAGCCACGCCTCCGCTGCGCTTCCTCCCAGAATGGATTTCCGATGCCCTCTTCTGACGCCCCGCCGCGCAGCCTGTGGCGCCGGTTCACGGCCGGCTATGCCCGGCTGCTGACCGGCCTGCTGGCCTTTTCCGTTGCCGTCATCGTCGTTCCCGTCACCCTGCAGATGGTGTCGCGCTATACCGACCTGATCCCGCCTTACATCTGGACCGAGGAAATGGCGCGCTTCCTCTTCATCTGGATGATCCTGATCGGCGCCATGATCGGGGTGCGCGAAGCCTCGCACTTCGAGGTCGATGTCTGGCCGACGCTGTCCCGCCGCAAGGAGGCGGCGGTGCGCATCGCCGCCCGGCTCGGCATCCTGGCTTTGGCCCTCGTCTTCGTGGTGGGCGGCATCGAGTTCACGGACTTCGCCTGGTATCGCACCTCCGAGCTGGCCGAGATGCCGCTCTGGATGATCCACATCGCCTGGCCGGTCGCCGGCATCACCTGGATCGTGTTCCTGGGCGAGCAGTTCTACGACGAGACCCGCATTCTCCTGGGCAGGAGCGCGACATGAGCGGCGCGCTGTTCACCGCGGGCGAAGCCGCCTCGATCCTGTTCGGCGTCTTCTTCGTGCTGCTGGTGCTGCGCGTGCCGGTGGCCTTTGCGCTGGGCCTCGCCTGCCTGCCGCTCTTCTACCTGGAGCCGCGGCTCGGCACGATGATGCTCGCGCAGGAGACCTTCAACGCCTACAACTCCTTCATCCTGCTCGCGGTGCCGTTCTTCCTGCTGACGGCCAACCTGATGAGCGTCGGCGGCATCACCGACCGGCTGGTGGCGCTGTCGCGCGCCATCGTCGGCAGCTGGCCGGGCTCGCTCGCCCAGATCAACGTCGTGCTCTCGGTGTTCTTCGCCGGCATTTCCGGCTCCTCGACCGCCGACGCGGCGAGCCAGAGCAAGATCTTCATCGATGCCCAAACCAAGGAGGGCTACGACCTCTCCTTCTCGATCGCCATCACCGCGGTCTCTGCCGTGCTGGCCGTCATCATCCCGCCCTCGATCCTGATGATCGTCTGGGGCGGCCTGATCTCGACCTCGATCGGCGCGCTCTATCTCGCCGGCGTGGTGCCCGGCCTGCTGATCGCCGGTGCCCAGATGGCAACGGTCCACATCTATGCCGTCAAGCGCGGCTACCCGACCTATCCGCGCTCGACCTTCCGCCAGCTGCTCTGCTCGATCTGGGTGTCGATCCCCGCCCTGATGACCCCGGTCATCATCGTGGGCGGCATCCTGCTCGGCTGGTTCACCGCCACCGAATCGGCCTGCGTGGCCGTGCTCTACTCGGCGGTGCTGTCGATCGTGGTCTATCGCGAGATGGGCGCGAAGGAGCTCTACCGGGCGCTGGTCGATACCGGCAAGCTCGCTTCGGTGGCGCTGTTCTGCATCGGCACCGCCTCGGCCTTCGGCTGGCTGCTGGCCTACTACCGCATCCCGCAGGAGCTGCTGGCCAATGTCACGAGCTGGGGGCTGGGGCCGATCGGCGTCGGCTTCTTCATCGCCTTCGTGTTCCTGGTGGTGGGCTGCTTCCTCGATGCCATCCCGGCCATCATCATCGTCGGCACGGTGCTGGAGCCGCTGGCCAGGTCGGTCAGCATGGACCCGGTCCATTTCGCGATCGTCTCGATCGTGTCGCTGGCCTTCGGCCTGGTGACACCGCCCTACGGCCTCTGCCTGATGATCTCCTGCGCCGTTGCCGGCGTGCCGCTGCGCTTTGCGCTCAAGGACACGATGATCATGCTGGTGCCGATGATCGTCGTGCTGGCGGCGATGATCGTCTGGCCCGACATCGCCCTCTTCCTGCCCCGGCTGATCGCGCCGGAGCTGTTGAAATAGAAAAAGGGCGGCCGCAAAGCCGCCCTTTCCCTTTCACGCCTCCTTCAGTTCCATGAAGCGCATGTGGTTGTTGAATGGATCGATCACCTCGACCTCGAGCCGTGTACCCTCGTCCTCGAGGCCGGGCTTCATGTAGCGGTAGTTCTTGTCCGTGAGCTCGCGGTGAAAGGCGCGGATGCCTTTCATGTAGACGACCATGTTGCCGCCCGGCGTCGCATCGCCGGCATGCTCGGAGAGATGGAGCCGCAACCCCTGGCGCGAGACCTGGGTGTAGAGCGGAAAGTTGTCGCCGAAGCGGTGCTCCCAGTCGACCTTGAAGCCGAGGAAGCCCAGGTAGAAGTCGTGCGCCTTCGCCACATCGAAGATGCGCACGATCGGCACGGCCTGCTCGAAGGCGATCGCGTTGTCCGAGGACGGTGACGGTGCGGCGGCGTCAAGCTGTGCCGCGAGGATGTTCCAGTTGGCCAGGCCGAACTGGCGGGCGACGATTTCCAGGGCTTCGCTGTGGGAGATCGTCGTGCCGCGAGCCGCCAGGGCTTCGCGCATGGCCTTGGCCATGGCTTTTGCATCGCGATGGTCGCGCATGTCCGTTCCTTCCGTTGCGGCGAGTTCACGTCAGTGCCCACATTGCCGACGCCTTCGCCCAACGTGGAAACGGTCGGGAAGCATCATTGCGGAGGCATTCGCCGTACCCCGTGTCGGGGCGTGAGCTGCTG
Organism: Alphaproteobacteria bacterium 65-37; assembly: GCA_001897995.1. GTDB lineage: Bacteria > Pseudomonadota > Alphaproteobacteria > Reyranellales > Reyranellaceae > Reyranella. The sequence goes on from MKRV01000308.1 coordinate 12,701, forward strand.
GCCGCCTCCGGCCATGGACGCACCGTAGCGCGCCTCGGCCGGCCTGTCAGGAGCGAGCGATATCGCCGCGCCTAGAACCCGCCGGCCAGAGAGCGTTCGCCCTGCTGGCGGCGGATGGCGTGGAAGCCGTCGACCGTGCGGCCGATGATCTCGGCGACCGGCAGCACCTCGTGGATCAGGCCGACGGTCTGGCCGGCCAGCGCCAGCGAGGCCTCCATGTCGCCGCCGAAATAGACGTCCTTCACCTTGCCGAAGATCGCCCGGTCGAACGAGCCTTCGCGGTCGATCGTCTTGGCCCGTTCCGTCTTGAGCGCCCGCACGCAAGGCGTCGACTTGCGGTTCAGCATCACCGTGCCGGTATCGTCGGCATCGACGATCGCCTGCTTGTAGTTGTGGTGCACCGGACTCTCGGCCGAGCTCACGAAGCGCGTGCCCATCTGGATGCCCTCGGCGCCCAGCGCAAACGCCGCCGCCATGCCGCGACCGTCGCAGATCCCGCCGGCGGCGATCATCGGCACGTCGGTCTTCTCCCGCACCGCCTGCAGCAGCACCAACGTCGAGACATCGTCGGGATTCTTGAAGCCGCCGCCCTCGCCGCCTTCGACGATCAGCCCGTCGACGCCCGCGTCGACCGCCTTCAGCGCCGCGGAAAGGTTGGGGACCACGTGATAGACGGTGAGGCCTGCGGCCTTCAAGGTCGGCAGCAGCTTGGCCGGCGAGCCGGCCGAGGTCGAGACGAACTTCACGCCGCTGCTGGCCACCAGGTCGACGATCCGCGGCTCGCGAATGAAGAGCAGCGGCAGGTTCACGCCGAACGGCTTGTCGGTCAGCTGCTTCATCTTCTCGATCTCGGCGAGGCAGGCATCGACCTCGCCGCTCGAGGTCTCGATGATGCCCAGCCCACCGGCATTCGATACCGCCGAGGCGAGCTGGCTGCGGGCGATCCAGCCCATGGGGGCCTGCACGATGGGATACTTGACGCCGGTATGGGCGAGCACGCGGTTCATCGGTTTCTGCTTCCTTTCGATTCGCTCTCGGCTCAAGGCATGGTGCGCGCCCGTTCCCAGGCGGCGGTGAAATTGGGTGGCGTATCGGCGCGGCAGGGCAGTGGCTTCTTCGGATCGGGATCCTCGATGAAGGAATCGCGCAGCCGGGCCGCACAGGGATCCTGCACCACGACGCCATGGCCCTGGGCGCGGAACACGACACTGCGCGACGCCGACAGGGTCTTCGCTGCCTCGCGCGCCCAGGTGGGCGGCGTCAACCAGTCGAAGGTGCCGCTCAGCAGCAGGGTCGGGATCTGAGACCTCACCGGCTGCCGGTCGGCGGCGGGCGCCGACGCGACCCGCCAGGCCGGACAGAAGGTCGGCGACTTGCTCGCCCGGGCATTCAGCCCATAGACGCCGTTCTGGTCGATCGCCGCACTGCGCAGCGCGCGATCGACCATCGGCCAGGTCTCGCGGCATTCGATGCTGTTGTAGAGGCCATCGAACTGCTGTGCGTTCTGCTCCAGCAGGCCGCCGTCGTTGTTCTCGAGGTCTTCGGCGAACATGCGCAGCAGGCGCAGGTCGCCGCGCTTGGCGCCGCCCACCGTCTCCGGAATCGAGGCGGCCTCGCCCTCACGCATCATGTTCAGCAGCACCATCAGGAACTTGGTGCCGTCGAGCTGCACCGTCTGCGGCCCGTCCTCGAGGGCCAAGGTCAGGTCGATCGGCGCCCGGTCGGCGGCCTGGATCACGCCTTCGACCGTGCCGCGCAGGTCGGGCTGTCGCTCGCGGCAGACCGCATCGGCGGCGCAATCGGCATAGAGCTGCTCGAAGGCGCGCCGCACGATCTCCGGCTCGTTCTGCTCGCCGTTGATCTGCGGCGGGTAGACGCCGTCGAGCACCGCGGCGCGCACCAGGCCGGGATGGCGGCGCATCACCTCGAGCCCCCAGCGCGTACCGTAGGAAACGCCGTAGAGATTGATGCGGCTAAGCCCCATCGCCATGGCGAGGTCGGCCACGTCGTCGGCCAGGACCGGCGTCGTGTACATGCCAAGATCGATCTTGCGACGGTCGAGATTGGCGCGACAGCGCGCCAGGATCTCCTTCTCCTGCTGCTCCGTGACGGCGCGCCGGCGCGCTTTGGCGGGTTCGGTCATGCGGCTGTCGAAACAGTCGAGATTGGGCGACGAGCCACCGGCGCCGCGCTGGCTCATGATGATCACGTCGCGGCGGCGGCGGATCGCCGCCGTCTCGTTCCACCAGTCGCCTTCCGCCAGGGCATCGGCACCGGGACGGGAGGCGACCAGCGGTGCATCGCCCGGTCCGCCGGAAAGGTAGACCAGGGGCTCGGCGCCAACAGTGCGCTTGGCCTTGAGCACGGCGATCTTGAGCCGGACCTCGCGGCCCTGCGGCTGCTCGCGATTCTCCGGCACGATCAGCACGAAGCATTCGATCCGGTCGCCGCGCGGCGGCTTGAAGGCGCAACGCTCGCGGTCCAGGCGCGGCGGCGCGGCCGCAACGCTCTCTGCCAAAATGAGCAGGAAAGCTGCCACACCAAAGAGCAGCCATCCTCGCGAAAGGAGCCATAGGGGCGCCATGAGCATGTTCTGCCACATCGGGGCTTGTGAGGGCATGAAGTAATTCTATGGAAGGCCTGCTGGCGAACGTCTTGCCAGTCCGGCCGCCCCGCCTCACTTTGGCCCCATGACCTCCCGCTCATATTGGACGGCCGTCTGGTGCGGCTTTCTCGTCCTCACCATCGGGCTCGGCGTGCGCCAGTCCTTCGGCATCTTCCTGAAGCCGGTCTCGGCCGAATTGCATGTCGGTCGCGAGCTCTTTTCCTTCGGTACTGCACTCTCGATGCTGCTGATGGGGGCGGTGGCGCCCTTCGCCGGCCGGCTCTGCGACCGCTTCGGCTCGGCACCGACGATCGCCGGCGGCGGCGCGCTCTATGTCGCCGGCATGGTGGTGACCGCGCTCATGCATGACGGCTTCATGCTGGTCCTGGGCAATATCCTGATCGGCGTCGGCCTCTCGGCTGCGAGCTTCGGTCCGGTGCTGGGCGTGATCCTGCGGGTGGCCCCGCCGGCCAAGGCCGCTCTCGCGGTCGGTATCTGTTCGGCCGGCGGTTCGTTCGGCCAGTTCTTCATCGTGCCGCTGGCGGCCGTGCTGCAGAACTATTTCGGCGACTGGCGCCCCACCATGTGGGCACTGACCGGCCTTGCCGTCGTGATGATCCTGCTGGCGGCGGGCCTGAACGACAGCAAGGAGATCGCCGCCAGCCGCAAGGCGGGAGGCGGCAAGCAGACCGCGGGCGCGGCGCTGTCGGAGGCTTTCGGCCAGCGGAGCTACATCCTGCTGGTGGTCGGCTACTTCGTCTGCGGCTTCCATGTCGCCTTCGTCGGCGGCCATCTGCCGGCCTACATTTCGGACAAGGGCATCGGCCTTTCGCTGTTCGGCATGAACCTGTCGCCGGCCGAGCTCGGCGGCTGGGCGATCGGCATGGTCGGCCTGTTCAACATCGCCGGCGCCATCCTGTGGAGCGCCATGGGCAGCCGCTACCAGCGCAAGAACCTCCTGTCGCTGCTCTACCTGCTGCGCTCGCTGGTCTTCCTGGGCTTCGTTCTGGCGCCGCTGTCGGCGGCCTCGGTGCTGATCTTCGCCGGAGCGCTGGGCTTCCTGTGGCTCGGCACCGTGCCCCTCACCACATCCCTGGTCGGCTACATCTTCGGGCCGGTCCATCTCACCATGCTGAACGGCATCGTCTTCTTCGGCCACCAGGTCGGCAGCTTCTTCGGCGGCTGGGGCGGCGGCCGCATCTTCGACCTGCAGGGCAACTACGACCTGATGTGGTGGATCTCGATCGTGCTCGGCCTGGTCTCGGCCGCCCTGCACTATCCGATCGTCGAGGAGCGGCTGGCGCGGCCCTCGGCAGCGCCGGCGGCGCAGCCGGCCTGACGATGAACTGGCGGTCGCTGCTCCTGTGGGGCTCCGTCAGCCTCGTGGTGGCGGCGACCGCCGTCTCGTTCGTCCTCTGGGGGCTGAACGGCCCCGCCTATCTCGTCGACTTGATCGCGGCCTATTGCCTGTAGAACGAATCCTCTAGGATCGCCCCCAAGGTGCCGCCGTCAGATGCAGGCGCCATGGAGACACAAGGGGGAGCTGCCATGCCGTCGGTCCAACTCGACCAGGACGTCTTTGCGGCAGGCGGCACTGTCGCCACGGACTGGGCTCAGGCGGGCGGCAATGCCCAGGTCTCTATCGCCGCGGGTGCCCAGGTCCGGCGCGGCCTCAACCTCGATCTCGGCATCCAGGCACTCGCCAGCGTCGACGCCAGTGTCGGCAAGTTCCTGAGCGCCGAAGTTTCGGGCCAGGCCAGTGCAGCCGCCTCGGTAACGGCGCAGATTCAGGCGCCGATGAACTTGTTCCAGGAGATCGGCTTCGCCGTCCGACTGCAGGCGATCGCCGAGCTGGCAGCGGCGGTCCAGGTCAGCCTCGGCCTGAAGATTGGCGATTTCCTCGCCCTGGCGGAACGTGATCCGCAGATGCGCGGGCTGCCGATCGACCTGCTGCGCGTGTTTCTGTCGGAGGTGAACATCAAGGCCGGCGTCTACGCCAAGGCCGCCTTGACTGCGCAGGCCTACGCGCAGCTGGTCATCACCGGCACCGCCGTGGCGCAGCCTACGAAGAACATCAGGCCTGGTTTCAACATCGTCGCGGGCGCCGGTGTGGGCCTGAAAGCCGGCGCAGGCTTTCGCGTGTTCGCCGCGATGGAGATCAACGATTTCAGCCGGTTCGTTGCGCGCTCGGTCGATGTCCTCGTCGAGAAAGCCTGCGACGAGATCAAGACCAGCCTGCCGTCCCAGGAAGCGGAGGCGCGGGTGCTGCTCGACGCAGCACGGCCGCTCTTCAAGACGGTGCTCCGTACGTCCTACGAATTGGGCGAGTACCTCGCCCTGAATGCCCCTGCGGCAACCGCGGCGGGCGCCCAGGATGTCGCCCTGCGGTGTGCCCAGGTGGCTCTCGAGGAAAGCCAGCGCTTCCTGCTGAAGGGCCTGACAGATGCCGGATTCGCCGCCCTGGAAGCCGCCCTTCGCTCGTGGGTGGGAACCCTCTCGCAAGCGCAGTGGGACCGCACGCAGTCGGCACGGCGCGCCCTCGCCAATCACTTGAAGTCGTTCCCCGCGGAGCCGTTCGACGGCACGCCGGCCGTCGAAACCTACTGGAACACGTTGGTCGCGCGTCTGATCGACCTCGCCACAGCCGCGCTGGGCGGCAGTGTCGACCTCCAGACGCAGCGCTTCATCTCGGTGTTGTGGTCGGCATCGCAGCTGGCGCTGATCGCCACCCGCCGGGCAGTTCGAGCCGACGCGCGCCTCAGCGTCATCGGCCAACCACCGCGACAGGCCAAGGCTGCCTTCTCCGGCAACCTGGCGGCACAGCCGCCCACTTTGGTGCGCGACCATATTCGCAGCTCCCTGCCGTCGCCCCCCGTCGCCGGCGCCCTCAAGCTCGACCATATCGTGGAATTTCTCGCCGCCGACGCAGCCCTCGATTTCCTGCGGCAGCACAATCCCGGCGTGGATCGCTTCCTGGCCGCCATGACCGGTCCGCTTGGCATCGTGGCCAATGATGTCGGCCGCACGATCCTGCGCAATATCGGCAGTGTCATTGCCGGCGGCTCCGGCCAGCCGGATGCGCAGGCCACCCTGGCAGCGATCGCCGAGGTGCTGCGGACGTTCATGTCGGAGCAGATCCATGGCGAACTGGTTCCGGTCCTGCGCGATCGCCTGGCCTCGCGGCCCGATCTCAGGACTTATCTCGACGATGTCTTTCTGCCGACGACGGATTTCACGCTGGAGACGGTGTTCGGCGCGGTGCTCGATTGGCCGCGGCGCGGCGCCGACCGCGAGGCGTTGAAGGAGGTCCTGTCCGGTATTCTGATGAAGCTGGTCGGCCGCAGCCTGGTCGTCACGACGGACATCATGCTGGCCGCCGCACAAGCCCAGATGCACGGCATCCTCAACGACCTCGCCGACAATGTCGAAGCGCCGAACGGAATCGTGAAGCAGCTCTCGAAGGCCGCCAACCTGCCGGTGCCCGTCAGCGAGATCGCCGAGCTGACGGCCGACGCGTTGCGAATCGGCGCCGAGGTGCTGGGGCCGCTCGACGAGAGCCAGCGCGCCAAGATCCGGTCGCTGATGTACGAAGTCATCGATCCCCTGCCGAGCGGAGCCGGACCCGGATTTCTGCAGGAGCTGGGCGATGCCGGCTTCATGCCCAACACCGAGGCCATGATGGCGTTGGCGACCGAGCTGGCGGCGATCGGCGGCGAACGGTTCCTGCTGTTCGTCACGAAGCTGATCGAGCTGATCGGCAGCAAAATCCTGGAAGAGCTGGCCGAGGTGCTGGAGGCCGCGCAGCGCCAGTTGCAGCAATGGGTCGACGATGCGCAACAGGCACTCGAAGAGATGCAGCGGCGACTGGGCCAGCTCCTGGCCGATATCGAGCGGCTCGCCGAAGAAGTCGCCGACCTGTTCAACCAGGCGGCGGACAACCTGCTGGGCGTGCTGGCGCCACTGGCCACCAGTTCGGGGCGCCGCAAGTTCAAGTCGAAGCTGGCGGGCGAGATCGTCGATCAAGCCTTGGCGGTGCTGACCGACAACCACGTTTATCGCACGCTGGCACCGCCCGACCTCAAGCGGGCGATGCGGGGCATGGCGCGCGATGCCGTCGAGGAAGCACTCGACAACGACGTGATCGACGGCGTGCTCGATATCGTGGGCGGCGTGGCGGAGGAACTCGATTCGATCATGGACGATGTCCGCGAACTCGACCCCGATCGCGACCTCGCCCAGCAGATCGGCAACCTGATGATCAATCGCCTGACCGATGCGATCTATGACAATCTCGGCCGCGATCCGCACATCCGCGTCGCCTTCGAGATCGATATCCTGGGGGCTCGCCACGTCGTGTCGCTGGGGCGCGTGGACGTTCCGGCGGAAGCGATCGTCGACGGCCTGCGCCGTGCCGTACGCGATCTCGACGCCTTCGAGGATGCCCTGCGCGACGCCGCCCGATCGCTCTCGTCGGCCTTCACCAAGGAGGCGAGGCTCCAGGAGGCCGAGGCCGAGCGGGCCGAAATCAGCGCAAAGCGGGAGCGTCTTGGCCGGCAGCGAACCTCTTTTCAGGCCGCCCCGCGCGGCGTGCGGATCCTCTCGCCGACACCCGGCACGATGGCGCAGGGCGGGCTACCCGTGCGGATAGAAGTGCAGGGTCTCGCGCGCGACGCCGTGCTCGACGAGGACGACCGGCCCGACCTGGTCCATGTCTTCCTGAACGGCCGGGAACTGCCGTTGCGGAGTTTCGCGGTTGCCGACATCGCCGAGACAGCGTCCGAAGCCCCGCGCGCGGCCGGCCGGGCGGTCGCGTTCGATCCTCGGGCGGATCTCGCGCTCCGTCCGCATTGGGCCGCTGCGACCGCCGCCAAGACCGGCACGAAAGGCCTGCCCCGCGCCGGGCTGCGGCCGCTTCCCGCTACGACGGTGAAGGGTCCGTCACGCCGGACGGCGGCGCCGGTCGCTGTGGCCGCGCCGGCAACGACACGAGGTCGCCCCACCGCGCCCCTGCAGCCGGCCGAACCGGCGTCAGCCCCGCCAAGGCGTGGCGAACGGCGTTTCGGTGCGCCGCTCACCGTGAGCCAGATCGGTCAGCTCACGGCGGTCTCGCCGCCCGGCATCGTGCTGTCCCGCACCGTGCGCGGCGCCGAACTCGAGGAAGGCCTGAACACGTTCATCGTGTCGATTACGCCGCCGGGTGGGCAGCGCGTCGAAACATCGTGCGTTTTCTTCGTCGAAGCGGCGCCAGCGCGACCTGCGAAGCCGAAGCCAGGGGAAAGCCGCCTGCCGCGCAAGACGCCGCGCAACATCGCCGACCTCACACCGCAGAAGATCATCGGCAAGTTCGTGCTGCCGCCGAAGAAGGAGCGCCTGAAAGCGGCGGCCACGCAGAAGAGGGCGATCATCGACCGCGGCACGGCGAAACGCACGGCGCTGATCGCCGCCCTTCCCCCGAGCGTGAAGCCGAAGCGCGTGCCTGCTGGCATACGACAACCAGCGCTCAAGCCGGAGGAGTAGCGCCATGGCCGACATGAGCCTGATCATCGCCTTGCTGAGTCTCGCCGGACAGATGCCGGCGGAAACGCCAGAGGCACGCGCCCGACGGCTGCAGGAAAGCGGCAGCCGCTCCAGCGCGCTCGACAGCATCGAAAGCTGGATGCAGTCGCCGACCACGAAGAAAGAATGGCACATGGAGCCCGACGCCTTCGCGTCGCGCCTCAAGGTGCTCGTCCAGGCACCCTACAAGTTGGCGCAGAGTGGCTACCCGTGGTGCACCTACGCGTCCGTGTTGATGTGCCTGTTGCGGCGCGATCCTGCTCTGGTCGTCAACTATGCGCTGAGGCTGTACGGCACCGGCAGGATCAGCCTCGGCCGGATCACTGGCGAAGTGTCGTCGGACTTGCGCGCCTTCGACGTGGTGCGGTACCTCAATAGGGAACTCAACAAGAAGCCGCCCAATAACAAGAAGCACTACGCGCAAGCCGTCGATTTCATGCTGATGGCGGGGCTCTGCAGCCACGAGATGGATGGCCTAATCGAGTTCGACGGGCCGATCGACGATTTCAACGCGGCTCCTCCCATCGACGACCTCGGTCCCACCAAAAAGATGATGCTCGACAGCGGCGTCTACCAGTCGGTGGAAACAACCAAGATCAATCCGACGGATAGCGATGCTGCGGTGCAGGCGCTGATCGCGCCATCCTCGGAACAGGACATCCTGCTGGTGGCGCCGATGGCCTATTTCGTCGACGGCCTCAACTTCATTCCGAGGTTCAACAAGCTCGGCCGCCATATCGCGCCCGTCGTCCGGAACGACGGTACCAAGCTGGCCATCTGGAGCTGGGGCGACGAGCCGATCGAGTCGCTCGGCATGACCGACGACGGCAGCCTCGCGCCGCCGACTCTCGATGGCGTCGCCGGCGGCTATGCCATGTCCATCAACCTCGCCGAGCTCAAGAAGGCCGTGACCGACAACAAGGCGTCCCGATGGGTCGTCACGGGCAGGCTCAAGCCGGCGTAAGCCTCTTCCGGATCGCGGACCTCCAGGTCCGCTCATGAATGTTCCTCATCACGCACAAGCCATGAGACGGGCTCCGCGTGGGGTAACCCCCACGCTTTGAGGCCCGCGGTCCGATGAGCCGACGAGAGAATCTTACAGCACGAACTTGCTCAGATCCGTGTTCTTGGCCAGCGAGCTCACGCGCTCGCGCACGTAGGCGGCGTCGATCTCGATCTTCTGGCCGGGCTTGTCCGAGGCGGTGAAGCTGATCTCCTCGAGGAGCTTCTCCATCACCGTGTGCAGCCGGCGGGCGCCGATATTCTCGACCGTCTCGTTGATCTCGGCCGACAGGCGGGCCAGCTCGTCGATCGCGTCGGGCTTGAACTCGAGCTCGACCTTCTCGGTTCCCAGCAGCGCCTTGTACTGCTTCACCAGGCTCGCTTCCGGCTCGGTCAGGATGCGGCGGAAATCCTCCTGCGAGAGCGAGGCCAGGCTGACGCGGATCGGCAGGCGGCCCTGCAGTTCGGGCAGCATGTCGGACGGCTTGGCGAGATGGAAGGCGCCGGAGCAGATGAACAGCACATGGTCGGTCTTCACCGGCCCGTGCTTGGTGTTCACCGTCGTGCCCTCGATCAGCGGCAGCAAGTCGCGCTGCACGCCCTCGCGGCTCACGTCGCCGCCGCCGCGGAACTCGCTGCGCGCCGTGATCTTGTCGATCTCGTCGATGAAGACGATGCCGTTCTGCTCGACCATGTCGCGTGCTTCGCGGACCACGCGCTCCTGGTCGAGGAGCTTGTCGCTCTCCTCGCGCATCAGGGTCTCATAGCTCTCGGCCACCGACATCTTGCGCTTCTTGGTGCGGCCGCCGAACGCCTTGCCCAGCATGTCGCCGAGATTGATCATGCCGACCGACGCGCCGGGCTGGCCCGGCACCTCGAACTGCATGGGTGAGCCGGCGTCGGCCACCTCGACCTCGATCTCGCGGTCGTTGAGCTCGCCGTCGCGCAGCTTGTGGCGGAAGCGCAGCCGCGTCTCCTCGCTGGCATTGGGGCCGCACAGCGCGTCGAGGACGCGATCCTCGGCAGCGAGCTCGGCCTTGGCGCGCACGTCCTTGCGCAGGCGCTCCTTGGCCATGTCGAGCGCCGCCTCCATGAGGTCGCGTGCGATCTGCTCGACGTCACGGCCGACATAGCCGACCTCGGTGAACTTGGTGGCCTCGACCTTGAGGAACGGCGCATTGGCGAGCTTGGCGAGACGGCGGGCGATCTCGGTCTTGCCGCAGCCGGTCGGGCCGATCATCAGGATGTTCTTGGGCAGCACCTCCTCGCGCAGCCCTTCGGGCAGCTGCAGGCGGCGCCAGCGGTTGCGCAACGCGATCGCCACGGCGCGCTTGGCGTCCAGCTGACCGACGATGTGCTTGTCGAGTTCGGAAACGATCTCGCGGGGGGAAAAGTCGTTGCCCATGATTTGTCAGAGCTTCTCGATGACCAGATTGTGGTTGGTATAGACGCAGATGTCGGCGGCGATCTTCATCGACTTGCGTGCGATCGCCTCGGCATCCAGGCCCTCGACGTCGATCAGCGCGCGCGCCGCGGAGAGCGCATAATTTCCGCCCGAGCCGATGGCGATGATGCCGCCTTCCGGCTCCAGCACGTCGCCGGTGCCCGAGAGCAGCAGCGACACGTCCTTGTCGGCCACCGCCATCATCGCTTCGAGGCGACGCAGGTAGCGATCGGTGCGCCAGTCCTTGGCGAGCTCGATGCAGGCGCGCAGCAACTGCCCGGGATGGCGCTCCAGCTTGGTCTCCAGCCGCTCGAACAAGGTGAAGGCGTCGGCCGTGGCACCGGCGAAGCCGGAGATGATCTGGCCGTTGCCGATGCGGCGCACCTTGCGGGCGTTGCCCTTGACGATGGTCTGGCCCATCGAGACCTGACCGTCGCCGGCCATGACGACCTGGCCGCCCTTGCGCACCGAAAGGATGGTCGTGGCATGCCAGCCAGGACCGGCGGAACTGTCTGATTGTGCGGAAAGCATCCGCCCTAAATAGGCATTTGGGGGCACAAATCAATCGTCGTGCCCATCGCACCACTGGGCGCACCACTGGGCTGCCGGGCTGCAATTACGGCCCCGTTGGGGGTGAGCGCAGAGCCCGTGCTAACGTCGGCCCATGAACGATCTCGTCAATGCCCCCGTCATCGTCGTCGGCGCCGGTATCGTCGGCGCCGCTGTTGCCCGCGCTCTGCAACGCGCCGGCCATGCCGTCACCCTTCTGGACAGCGCCGAGCCCGGCAAGGCGACCTCCTTCGGCAATGCCGGCTACCTGTCGCTGGACAGCCTCATTCCGCTGGCCAGACCGGCGACCCTGAAGAAGGTGCCGCAGATGCTGATGGACCGTGACGGTCCCCTCACCCTGCATCGGCCCAGCATTCCCGCCTTGCTGCCCTGGATGGCGCGCTTCGCCCTGGCGGCGATCAGCCCGGCGGAAGTCGACAAGGGCAAAGCCGCCTTCAAGCAGCTGATGCTGGAGGCCGATCTGGCCTGGAAGACCGAGATCCAGGCGTCGGGCCTCGGCGAGCTGTTCCGCAGCCGGGGTGCGCTCTACGTCTATGAGAGCGAGGCGTCGTTCCAGGCAACCGACGAAATGCGCAGCCTGCAGGCAGGCAAGGGCACCGAGTTCGAGCTGGTCGACGGCAACCGCGCGCGCGAGCTGGCGCCCGGCCTCAGCCCGCACATCGTGCGCGGCATCCACTATCCGCGTGCCAGCCATACGGTGAACCCCTATCAGGTCGTGGCGACCCTGGCCGAGCGCTTCGCGGCCGACGGCGGCAGCGTGCAGCGCGGCCGGGTGCGCGGCTTCCGCCGCGACGGCGATCGCGTGACGGCGGTACAGCTCACCGACTCCGAGCTGCCGGCCAAGGCGGTCGTGATCGCCGCCGGCCGCGCCTCAGGCGAACTGACACGGCTGCTCGGCTTCAACGCGCCGCTGGTCGCCGAGCGCGGCTATCACGTGATGCTGGCGCCCGACAATCTGCGCTTCGACCTGCCGGTCAGCCCGCCCGACCGCGGCCTCTTCTTCACACCGATGGCCGAAGGTCTGCGGCTTGCCGGCACGGTCGAGCTGGCGGCGCCGCATCAGCCGCCCTCGTGGCATCGCGCCGATCTGCTGATCAAGCATCTCAAGGCGATCTTTCCCGGCGTCGGCGGCGAGGAGCGCAGCCGCTGGATCGGCGAGCGCCCCACCCTGCCCGACTATCGCCCCGCGATCGGCCGCGCCCCGCGCCTCGCCAACGTCTATTGCGGCTACGGCCATCAGCATCTCGGCCTGACCCTGGCGACCGCGACGGGCCGCCTGATCGCCCGTCAGATGGAAGGCGAAGACTTGCCCGAGCCGCTCAAGGCCTGCGATCCTGGGCGCTTCGGTTGAGGAGGTGCGCATGCTCACCGGCAAGTGCTTCTGCGGGGCCGTGCAGTACAGCGTGCCCGACGCTTTCACCTATGCGCTCAACTGCCATTGCTCGAACTGCCGGCGCACCACGGGTTCGGCCTTCAAGCCGTTCGCCGGCATCGTGCGCCGCGAGTTCACCGTCACCCAGGGCGCCGATCAGCTGCTGATCTACGGCGCGGAAAAAACCCATGACGCGCACTGCAGGCACTGCGGCTCGCTGCTCTACTCCGTGGTGCGCGACGGCGCCTATGTCCATGTCGCCCTGGGCACTTTGATGGATGCCCCCACGCTCCGCCCCACGGCCCATATCTTCGTCGGCTCCAAGGCGCCGTGGTTCACCATCACCGACAAGCTGCCGCAGTATGAGGGGCATATTCCTTGAGGGGGATCGGCGGTACGTACATTGCCCTCATCTGTCCTCTCCCGCTTCGCGGGAGAGGAGGGGCCCCGTTGCGGAGCAACGGGAAGGTGAGGGGCATGGAGCACGGAAAAGGTGTGTGGGCTGAGAGGCACTTGACCCACCTCACCTACCCCACGCTACGCGTGGGTCCCCTTCCTCTCCCCCCGCTTCGCGGCTTGGTTACAAGCCGCTGCGCGGGCGGAGAGGACAGCATTGACGCGGACGCCGTTAGAACGCCGCCGACTACTCACCGTACTGCAGCAGAACCTCGCCGTTCTGCTTCAGCCAGGCCTGGGGGCGCTCGATCGGGCCGTCGCAGAGCGTGCGGGCCAGCGCCCAGAAGCGCGGACTGTGGTTGAGATGCACAAGATGGGCGACCTCGTGCGCCACGAGATAGTCCAGCACCTCGGGCGGCGCGAAGACCAGCCGCCAGGAGAAGGACATGGCGGCGTCGGGCCCGCAACTGCCCCAGCGTGAGCGGCTGTCGCGCACGGTGATGCGCTTCACCGGCCGTTCGACCTGTGCCGCCTTGGCATGGACCAGCGGCACCAGCTCTGCCTTGAGCTCGGCGACCAGCCAGTCGCGCAGGCGGCGGGGCAGATGGTCGATGCCGCCCGCCACATGGATCTCGCCGTCCTGGCGCCACACCGTGCCGCGCCGATCGGTGCGATGGCGGATCACGTGCGGTACGCCGAAGACGGGAATCTCGGCGCCGTCGCGGAACGGCCGCCGCTCCGGCAGGCGCCTGAGGCGGGCGGCGATCCAGCCGGCCTGCGCCTCGGCGAAGCCCACCGCCGTGCCGCGGGCCATGCGCAGCGGCGCGGTCAGCACGATGCGCCGGTTGGCCGGATCGACCCTGAGCGAGGCCCGGCGCGCCCGCGCGTTACGCACGAAGGTCACGGCGAGCGTATCGACGCCATGAGCAATGGTCAGTTGCTCGGGCTCGGGCAGCGTTTTAGGCAGGAGACGACTGAACCAGGACGACATCGAAGAGAGGGGCAGGATGAGCGAACAACAGGCGCACAAGACGCTGAGCGACGCCGGACGCAAGGTATTGGCCGAGGTGCTGGGGGAATCCTATCTCGCGCGACGCGACGCGACCAACAACGATTTCTGGGCGCCGGTCCGCGCCTTCTCCGAGGAATTCGCCTACGCGTCGCTGTGGACCCGCGACGGCCTCGACCGCAAGCAGCGCAGCATGATCACCGTCGCCATGCTCTGCGCGCTCAACCGTCCGCACGAACTCAAGATCCACCTCGTGGGCGCGCTGAACAACGGCTGCAGCAAGACCGAGCTGCGCGAGATCTTCACCCACGCCATCGCCTATTGCGGCTTTCCGGCCGCGATCGATGCGCTGCGGGTGGCCGAGGAAGTGCTGAAGGAACAGGGGAAGTTCTGACATGAGCCTCGATCTCGCCCGTCTGCGCGCCGAGACCCCGGGCTGCGCCCATGTGCTTCACCTCAATGCCGCCGGCTCCTCGCTGCCGACCAAGCGCACGCTCGACGCGACGCTCGACCATCTGAAGCTCGAGGCCGAGATCGGCGGCTATGAGGCGGCCGACCAGGCGCGGGACGTGCTGGAGGGCTTCTACCCGTCGATCGCCCGCCTGATCGGCGCCGAGCCGGGCGAGATCGGCTTCATCGAGAACGCCACGCGCGCCTGGGATCTCGCTTTCTACTCGCTCGACTTCAAGCCGGGCGACCGCATCCTGACCTGCCGCAGCGAGTATTCGTCGAACTACATCTCCTATCTGCAGGTGGCGAAGAAGACCGGGGCAGAGATCGTGGTGGTGCCCGACGACAAGCACGGCCAGATCGACCTGGCGGCCCTGGAACGTGCCCTCGATAAGCACACCAAGCTCGTCTCGATCTCGCACATACCCACCCAGGGCGGCTTGGTGCAGCCGGCTGAAGCGGTCGGCAAGATCGTGAACGACGCCGGCGTGCTCTACCTGCTGGATGCCTGCCAGTCGGTCGGCATGATGCCGATCGACGTCAGGAAGATCGGCTGCGACTTCCTGTCGGCCACCGGCCGCAAATACATGCGCGGCCCGCGCGGCACGGGCTTCCTCTATGCCCGCACCCGCAGCACCGCGCAGATCGAGCCGATCTTCCTCGACAACCACGCCGCCCGCTGGACCGGCGACCGCGAGTACAAGGTGATCCCCGACGCCAAGCGCTTCGAGAACTGGGAACGCTATTTTGCCGGCGTCATCGGCCTCAAGGTCGCTGCCGACCAGGCGAACGAGCTCGGCATGGAGGCGATCTGGGCACGCCTGCGCGCGCTGGCCGACGGGCTGCGCGCCCGGCTGGCAAAGCTCGAGGGCGTGACCCTGACCGATCTCGGCGCGGTCAAAGGCGCCATCGTGACCTTCGCCGTGGCCGGCGCCGACCATGCCGCGCTCAAGGCGGCGCTGCGGGCCGAGAAGATCAATGTCTCCGTCTCGACGCAGTTCTCCTCGCGCCTCGATCTCGAAAGTCGCGGCCTGAAGGATGTCATGCGCGCCTCGGTGCATGTCTACAACACCGAGGACGAGCTCGACCGTTTCGTGGCGGCCCTCGGCGCTCTCTGCAAGGCCAGGTAACGGCCGGCACGTCATACGCAGGGAATATCAAACGAAGTCGCATCATATATTTCACCTCTCCCACGGCGCGCCCTACCTTGGGCTCGTCGTACCAGGGAGATGAGGATGGCAATCGACTTCCATGCCCGGGCCAATCGTGGAACCTATGCCGACCGGCGTGCTAGCGCAGTCTGGGCCGAGACCATCCGGCGTCTCGTCGATCCCACCGGCAGACGCGTGGCCGACATCGGATGTGGCGGTGGCATCTATTCGAGGAAGTGGCGCGAGATCGGCGCCGACGAGGTCGTAGGCGTCGACTTCTCGGCAGAGATGATCGGGGCGGCCCGCGAGCAGGCGGCCGGCCTTTCGCGGGTGTCGTTTCGCCAGGGCGACGCCGCGGCGACCGGCCTGCCGACGGGCAACGTCGACATCGTCTTTCAGCGCGCGCTGATCCATCACTTGAAGGATTACGCGGCCTGCTTTGCCGAAGCCCGCCGCCTGCTGGTCCCCGGCGGCCGCTTGATCATCCAGGATCGCACGCCGGCCGATGTCGAGCTGCCGGGCTCGCCCGACCATATCAGGGGTTATTTTTTCGAGCGCTTTCCACGGCTGCTGGCCGTCGAGAGCGGCCGACGACCAACAGAGGCGGCCGTACGACAGGCCTTGCAGGCCGCAGGATTCGACAGGATCGAAAGCACGACACTCTGGGAAGTTCGCAAGATTCACCCTGACGTCGAACACCTGGAGCAGGACCTGGCAGCCCGCACCGGTCGGTCGATCCTCCACGAACTGGACGATAGCGAACTGGCCGACCTGATCGCCACCATCGCGGCGCGGCTTCCGGCCGGCGACACGATCATCGAAAAAGACCGATGGACATTATGGAGCGCCACCGCCTGACGAAGTCCGCGACTTCCCTTTGGCATGCGAATCGCACACGATTGGCGGAGCCGATGAGGGGCCGTCGACTTGGGAACGGGCGGCCGAAGCCTCGTGTGGCGTGCTGGGGAGTGCTGGATATGATTTCTCGTCGTTCGTTGTCGCTGGCGGCGATGGCCGCTGCAGCGATCTCGGCCGGTTTGCCGCTGGGAGCGGCCGGGCAGACGCAGTCCACGCTGCGCGTGGTGCCCGAGACGCTGAGCCGCGTGCTCGATCCGCATTTCACGACGTCCTTCACGACGCGCGATCTCGGCTATCTGGTGTACGACACGCTGTTTGCGATGAACGACAAGTTCGAGCCGCAGCCGCAGATGGTGGAAAGCTACACGGTCAGCGCCGACAAGCTCGCCTACACGTTCACTTTGCGGCCGGGCCTCAAGTGGCACGATGGCCAGCCGGTCACGGCCGCCGACTGCGTCGCGTCGATCCAACGCTGGGCGGCGCGCGACAGCATGGGCCAGACGCTCACCAAGTTCATGGCGTCGCTGGATGCAAGCGACAGCAACACGATCAAGCTGGTGCTGCGCGAGCCCTACGGCCTGGTGCTCGACACTCTCGGCAAGATCGGTGCGCCGGTCCCCTTCATGATGCCGGAACGCATCGCCCGGACGCCGGCCAGCGAACAGGTGAAGGAAATCGTGGGTTCCGGCCCCTACAAGTTCCGCGCCGACCTGCACGAACCCGGCGTGAAGATCGTCCTGGAGAAGTTCGCCGACTACAAGCCACGCGCCGAGCCGCCCAACTGGGTCTCCGGGGCCAAGATCGCCAAGCTCGACAGGGTCGAGATGCTGGGCATGCCCGACGCGCAGACCCAGGTGAGCGCCCTCATCAACGGCGAGGTCGACTATCTCGAACGCGTGCCGGCCGACCTGCTGCCGCTGTTCACCGCCAAGTCGGGCGCCAAGGCCGAGGTGGTGAGCAAGTATGGCTTCCAGGCCATCATGCGCATGAACCACCTGCAGCCGCCGTTCGACAATCTGAAGGTCCGCCAGGCCATCGCCCGGGCGATCGACCGCACGATGTACGCCGCCGTCGTTGCGGGCGATCCGCAGTTCGCCACCGACTGCGCCGCCATGTTCGGCTGCGGCATGCCCTACGAGAGCAAGGACGGCATCCCGACACGCGACATCGCCGCCGCCAAGGCGCTCCTCAAGGAGGCCAATGTCGATATGTCGAAGCCCCTGGTGATGCTGCATATCGCCAACGCGCCCGGCATTGCGGCGCTCGGCAACGTCACGCGGCAGGTGCTGGTCGATCTCGGCTTCAAGGTCGACATGGTTGCGATGGACTTCCAGACCTTCGCCACGCGGCGGCTCAATACCGGACCGGTGGCGCAGGGCGGCTGGAATCTCGCCCACACCACCAACTCGGTCCCCGACCAGGGCAACCCGCTCAGCAATCCGTTCCTGGTGGCGTCGGGGCCGCCGGCGTCGGCCTGGGGCTGGCCGAGCGATCCCAAGACCGATGAGCTGCGCCTGAAGTTCGCGACCGCGCCCGACGAAGCGGCGCGCAAGGCGATCGCCGCCGAGATCCAGGCCCGCACCTACGAGCAGGTGCTCTATCTGCCGCTGTCGCAGTTCACGACTCCCTCGGCCTGGCGCAACAATCTCGACGGCGTGCTGAAGTCGCCCGTGATGCTGCTCTACAACATCGAGAAGAAGTAAGGATTCCCATCATGGCGAAAGCCGTTGCCGACGATTATCTGCGGCGCATCCCGAAGGCCGAGCTGCACTGCCATCTGGCGGGGACGCTGCGCGCCACCACGGTGGCCGAGCTGGCCAAGCGATATGGCATGACCCTGCCGCGGCCGGCGGAAACGCTCTACCAGTGGCCCGACTTCGACGGCTTTTTGGAGATCCTGCGCATCGCGGCTGCGGTCCTGCGCACGCCTGCCGACTTCACGCGGGCAGTCTACGAATACATCGAGGACGCCGTGCGGGACGGCAACCTCAAGCATGTCGAGTTCTTCTTCAACCCGGACTACTTCTACCCCAACGGCATCGACTACCCGTCTCAGGTCGCCGGCATGGTGGAGGGCCTGCGTCAGGCCAAGGAGCGCTTCGGCGTCAGCGGTCTGCTGATCTGCTGCATCGACCGCTCGCTCAACAACGGCGACCAGGCGGTCGAGATCGTCGAGACGGCGCTCGCCCACCGCCACGAGCTGGTGGTCGGCATCGGGCTCGACGGCAACGAAAGCGTCGGGCCTCCCGCGCTCTACGCCGAGGCCTATGCGCTGGCCAGGAAAGGCGGCCTGAAATGCACGGCGCACTGTTGCGAGGACTATCTGACGCCGCTGCAGGCGCCGCCCACGAACTACCTGATCTGCCGTGACGTGTTGCGCTGCGACCGTATCGATCACGGCTACAACATGCTGGCGTCCGACTTCGTGATGGCTGAGGCGCGGCGCGACGGGCTCTACTTCACGCCCTGCGCCTGGACGAGCCTGCTGCACAATCGGCCCCATCGGCCGCGGCGCATCCGCCGCATGGTCGAAGCCGGCCTCAACGTCACGATCAACACCGACGATCCGGCGATGTTCGGGACCAATCTCGGCCACGGCTTCACGACCCTGTTCGAGTCGAACGGCTGGGGGCCGGACAAGGCGCGCACCTTCAGCCTGAATTCGATCGAAGGCTCGTGGCTCGACGAGAGTGCGAAGGCCGCGCTGCGCAAGACCTTCCGCCGCGAGATCGCCGCCCTCGACAAGGAGTTCGGCTACGAGACGGCGGCGCTGCCGGTTTGAGTATTGTTCCGCCTATGAGCGGCACTGGAGTGCCGCGCTCCCAGCCATGAGTGTCTTCGCTGGGAGCGCGCGACTCCAGTCGCGCTCATAATCTTCGCGTCGAAACACCTACTCCGCCGCGACGCCGAGGCCGACCGGGCAGGAGACGCCAGTGCCGCCCAGGCCACAGTAGCCGCCGGGATTCTTGGCGAGGTACTGCTGGTGATAGTCCTCGGCATAGTAGAAGGTCGGCGCCTCGAGAATCTCGGTGGTGATGGCGCCATAGCCTTTTTTCGCCAGTTCCTTCTGGAACAGCGCGCGCGAGGCCTCGGCCTGGGCCTTTTGGTCGGCCGAATAGGTGTAGATGCCCGAGCGGTACTGCGTGCCGACATCGTTGCCCTGGCGCATACCCTGGGTCGGGTCGTGGCTTTCCCAGAAGACGCGCAGCAGCGCTTCGTACGAAGTCTTGGCCGGATCGAACCAGACCATGACCACTTCGTTGTGGCCGGTGTAGCCCGAGCAGACCTCCTCGTAGGTCGGGTTGGGCGTCGGCCCGGCGGCGTAGCCGACGGCTGTCGCGTAGACGCCCGGCGCTTCCCAGAACTTCCGCTCCGCGCCCCAGAAGCAGCCCAGGCCGAACATGGCCTGCTCGAGCCCGGCGGGGAATGGCGGCTGGATACGATGGCCGTTGACGTAATGCTCGGCCGGCACCTCGAAGGCGCGGGTCGGTCGGCCCGGCAGTGCCCGGTCGGCGGTCGGCATCTCGGTTTTCTTGCGCAGAATCTGCCACATGGCGCGGCTCCTCTCGCTGTCACTCGTTCAATTGGCCTGCCGCCAATATGGCCATAGAATGCCGGCGAATCGAGGGGGAGGCCTGCCGATGCCCGTGTTTTTCGTCTGTGCCGGTCTTCTCGGCCTGCTGGCCGTGGCGCTGACGATCAATGTCGGGCTGATGCGCGGCCGCAAGAAAATCTCGCTGGGCGATGGCGGCGATGCCGAAATGCGGGCGGCGATCCGCGCCCATGGCAACCTGATGGAATTCGTGCCGTTCACCCTGCTCGTGATCTACATGGCGAGCGACTTCTACGGATTTCGCATCGTGGCGATCCTCTCGGTGGCCCTGCTGGCGGCCCGCGTGGCGCATGCTGGCGGCATGCTGGGCTTCATTCCCTATGGCCGGGTGGTGGGCGCGATGGCGACCACCATCACGCTCGGGGTCGCAAGCGTGTTGCTCGTCCTGGCCGGCTTCGGCCTGAAACAATACTGAGACCGCCGACGGCTAGACACGGCGCAGGGATCAAGCGGCAAAACCGATCATGCTCAACACGATCTGGCGCATCGCCTACGAGGCCGGTTACGGCTACTTCACCAACCGGCTCTCGACCTCGGCGGCGGCCATGGCCTTCTACACCATGTTTGCGCTGGGCCCGATCATGATCTTCGTCATCGCCATCGCCGAGCCGTTCGTCGGCCGGCTGATGGCGCAAGAGGCGATCTTCAATGCGTTGAGCGCAGTGGTGGCACCGGAACAGCTTCAGAGCATCCGCCGTTTCGCGTCGGAGGACCTGTTCAAGGGCGGCGGCCTGGCCGCGATCGTCGGCGCCGTGGTGCTGCTCTACACCGGCACGCGCGTCTTCGTGGAGCTGGACGACGGCATCGACGCGATCTGGCGCAGCACCAAGACCGGCAACATGCACCCCGTGCTGGCCGGCCTGAAGTCGCGACTGCTCGCCTTGGCACTGATGGTGGTGCTGGGCGTGCTGTTGATCGCTGTCATCCTGGCCAGCGTGCTGATCTCGGCCTATGCCGGCGCCCTGGAGCGCTTCCCGATTCTCGGCGAATGGATCGGGCCGGCCTTCTCGACCTCGGTGCATTACGGCGTGCTCGCCGGCTTCTTCACCCTGATCTACAAATGGCTGCCGGCCGGCAACATCCCCTGGCGCTATGCGCTGATCGGCGGTGCCGTGAACGCCCTGCTGTTCGCCGCCGGCAACCGCGCCCTGGTCTACTATTTCGAGGTGACGCAGCTCACCTCGGCCTTCGGCGCCACGGCGGGCTTCGCCGCCATCATGGTCTGGATGTACTGGACCTCGCTCACCATCCTGATCGGCGCCCAGGTCGGCCGCGCCACGCGCGATGTCCTGGTCGACAATCGCGCCCGCGAGATGGTCGAGGGCGACCTCTGAGCTGAGGCCGCGCTTTCGTTGGTCGCGCCCTAGTTGGTCGCGCCCTAGTTCGTGGCACCAGGCGGCTTCGCCTGGGCGTTGAGGTCGAGCAGGATCTGCCAGTTGCGCTGCGAGGCGAGGTGCAGCGAGACGAGATCGAGCCAGCCGGCCTTGTGCAGCTCGGCGAGCTTGTCGGCGGCCAGCGCCCGGTAGGCCTTCTCGTCGATGGTGCGGAAGCCGTCGAGCGTGTAGCGCTCGCCGTCCGGGAAGGAGATCTCGGCGCGGTTGGCGGTCAGCAGCTCCGCGCCGCGCAGCACCTCGGTAAAGGTGACGGTGCGCAGATGATCCTCGTGCATGGCCTGGCAGAACTCCATGGCCGCGCGCGTCGCCTGGGTCGGGCCTCCGCCGCTTTCGAACAGGAGCTCACCGGCGGCTTCCTCGGACAGGCTGGCGATGAAGCGGTCCGAGGCCGCGTCGATGCTGAGCAGCCGAGTGTTGGCGTCGGCTGTCTCGGTGATGATGAAGGGATAGCGGCGGACATAGGCCGGCACGTAGGTGTCGCGGCGCCACGATCCGTCGTCCTCGAGGAACAGGTTGCGACCCTGCTTCAGCCCCAGCACGGCTAGCGGAATGGGGCGCTCGGCATCGGCGAAGACAATGGGATAGTGGCGGATCGCCGGCATGAACTCGCCGATCATCAGCGGCACGGCGGTGGCTTCGCGGGTGAACTCGAAGGTGCCGGTGCGGCCGAGGGCGGCGCGGCGATGTTCCTCGAAACGCAGCACGACGGGCGTACGATAGAAGAGCGGCAGGCCGGTGGCAGCGGCAGTCTCGGGAGCGGTCGTGGTCATCGGTCCTCAGGGGCTCGCAGTGAAAAGCGGGTCGGCCGGGCCGGTTCTGCGCCTGTCGCAAACCAAGCCTCGGCCGAAGCCTCGGTAGTTGCTGTCGCCGGCCGATGCCTGTCAAGGGAACCGGCGCGACTGGCCGTCCCAATGGGCCGAATCCCGCCGGTTTTCCAGCCTCCGACGAGATGCTCCCAGAAAAAGTCGACCCGATACAGGATCAGCGCGAACTCACTGTGTCGGGGTCATCCAGTACCATTGCCCCCCGGGCGTCTGCACCGCGTAGTAGCCCTGTTCGTTGCGCCAGTAGCGGTTGCCCGTCTGCGGATCGACATAGCCCTGGTTGGGCCCGAGATAGGGCAGAGATTGAGTCTGACCGGTCGTCGGGTCGATCCACCACGACTTGCCTTGCAGCACGTCGCCCGCCTGACTCTGGTTGCGGCGGTAGCTGTCGGCATATTGCTGCTGCGCCTGGCCGCGCTGCCGCTGCGCCTGCTGCAGCTCCTGCCACTTCTGATACTCGGCCTGCTGGTTCTGCTGCTCGCTCTGGCGGTAGCGTCGAATGCCGTCTGGCGTGAAGCCGCCGGTCGCCGCGTACTGGTAGGCGAATTGCGCGTAGCTCAGCGTGCCGCCCTGCGCGAGGTGCTGCTGGTACTTGGCGTAACAGTCCGGGTTCTGCATCGTGCGTTGCACGATATCGGCGGTACGCGCCTGCATCTCGCGGTCGAGCTGCTGACTTTTCTGCAGTTGCTGGCGCAGCATCGCGCCGTAGTCCGGGCCGATATCGTAGCCGTTCTGATACATCTGGGCCGACGCCGGCGTGCCGACGGAGAGCGCGACGATCATCGCCAACAGGGCGGCGCGGCCCCCTGTTCCTGTGCTGCGAGCCACTAGAGACGTTGCAAGAGACATGGGTATCTCCCTCATACCGTTTGCCATCGTTCCCGGCCGTCTCCGTAGCTACCCCTTGCCTCAAAACCGGTAGGTAAGGTTACCGCGGACGGTCTGGTCTTGGGAACCGGCCACGAACTGGCCGGTGTAGCCGATGCCGATACTGGCCCGCTCGGAGAGGCGCACGTCGATACCGAGCTCGAGCAGGGCCGCATCCTGGGC
>MKRV01000309.1 GCA_001897995.1 Alphaproteobacteria bacterium 65-37
TATAGCGCAGATCGTCACCGGCTCCGCCTCATGTAACCCAGGTTACATAAGCCGTTCACCCGAAGTGCTAGCACAAATTCACCGCTGCCAGGCCTGCACAGGGTTCGAAGGCGATGAATCGCAAGCAACGTCGCGCTGCCGCGGAGCGGCCGACCGGTCGACCACGGGGTCGCAGCGTCCAGGACATCTTCGCCGACGCCATCCGGCACCATCGGGCAGGACGGCTGGGCGAAGCCGAGCGTCATTACCGCCAAATTCTCGCTGTTGCGCCACGCCACGCCGACAGCCTGCACTTGCTGGGCGTCACCGCCCTCCAATCGGGGCGTTTCGATCTTGCCGCCGATCTCATCGGCAATGCTCTGGCCGTCAAGCCGGACGACCCTGAAGCGCTCAGCAACCTCGGCAATGCCTTGATCTGCTGTTCCAGAATGGACGAGGCCGAGGCGAGCTACCGCAAGGCACTCGACCTCAAGCCCAACTATCCGGAAGCCCACATGAATTTGGGCAATGCCTTGGGACAGCAAGGCAGGCTCCAGGAAGCGGCAGCCAGTTACCGCAGGGCTCTCGGCGACAGGCCGGACTACGTCGAAGCCCTGGTCAATCTCGGCAACGTTCTGGAAGACCTGGACGAGCGGGACGAAGCGATCGCGCTGTATCGCAAGGCGCTCGTCGTCGAACCGGACCTTGCGGAGGCTCACAACAACCTCGGCGCGGCGCTCTACCCCAGAGGCCTGCTCGACGAAGCCATCGCCAGCTACCGCCGCGCCCTCGAGATCAGACCAAATTTTATCATGGCTCTCGACAACCTTGCCTCTGCGTTGATGGCGCAAGGCGACCCGGAGGCCGCATTGAGCATCGCCAGACGTTCCCTGGAGATCGAAGAAACGGATGACGCAAAAGGCAACTTCGTTTCCTGCCTCGGCCGCGCCCAGGGCGGTCCACCCGACAAGGCTTTGCAGCCGCTGGTGGTCAGGGCGCTGTCCCAGGCTTGGGGCCGGACCGGCGACCTGACCCGCGTCTGCATCGATCTCGTCAAGCTAGATGACACTATCGCGGCATGCCTGGCACGCGCCGTCGCCGCATGGCCGAACGTGCTGCCGAGCGGGCCCCTGTTCGGGCCCAACGGCCTTGCCGCCCTCACCGCCAATCCTCTGTTGTCTCTTCTGCTCGACGCCGGGCCGATCTGCGACGTCGAAATGGAACGCTTCCTGACGATGGCGCGGCGAGCACTGCTCGACTCCGTCGGCGACGGCAACGGCTCCATGGATCGGATCCGCTTCTACAGCGCGCTCGCCCGGCAGTGCTTCATCAACGAGTACGTTTACTGCGTCATGGCCGATGAGCGGCGCAAGATCGACGATCTGCGAAGACGGCTCGTTGCAGCCCTGGCGACCGATGGGCCGGTGCCGGTTTCCTGGCTGGTGGCGGTCGCGGCGTATGTCCCACTCCACTCGCTCCAATACGCCGATCGGCTCCTGGAGAGAGCTTGGCCCGAAGAGATCATCATTCTTCTGACACAACAGGTTCGTGAGCCGGCAGAGGAACGGCGGATTGCCGCAACCGTCCCTCAACTGACCGGTATCGAGGACGACGTCTCCCGTCTTGTTCGAAGTCAGTACGAGGAAAATCCCTACCCCCGCTGGGTCAAGGTCCCGCGCTCCCGGAAGGCAGACAGCATCCTGGCCTATCTGCGCCGAACATTCTCGCTGGCGGCTTTCGACCGCTCGGCGCCGAACGGCACCGGGTCAGGCGACCGGATGGAGATCCTGGTCGCCGGGTGCGGCACCGGGCAGCAGTCGATCAGGACGGCGCAGCAGTTTCCCACGGCACGGATCCTGGCGATCGACCTCAGCCGAAGCAGCCTCGCCTACGCCGCCAGAAAGACACGTGAGCTCGGCATCTCGACGATCGAGTATGCTCAGGCCGACTTGCTGAAGCTGGGTTCGCTCGACCGTCGCTTCGACGCCATCGAGGCCAGTGGCGTGCTCCATCATCTTGCCGACCCATGGCTGGGCTGGCGTATGCTCCTGCCGCTGCTTCGTCCCGGCGGGTTCATGCTGCTCGGCCTCTACAGCGACACCGCGCGCCGGGAGGTCGTTCGAACACGCGGCTTCATTGCCGCACAGGGCTATGGCCAGACCGCCGACGAGATCCGCCGCTGCCGACAGGACCTGGTCGATCAGGGTAGCGTTGTCGGTACGCTCAGCGGCACTCCGTCGGATCTGTTCACGCTCAGCGGCTGCCGGGATGCGCTGTTTCACGTTCAGGAGCATCGCACCACACTGACCGAGATCGAGAGGTTTCTCGGGCAGAACAATCTGACGTTTCTGGGCTTCGAGATATCTCCCGACATTCGACAGTTCTACAGGGAGCGTTTCCCCGAGGATCACGCCGCGACCGATCTCACCCAATGGCAGATTTTCGAGAACGAGAATCCCGACACGTTCGCCGGCATGTATCAGTTCTGGATCCAGAAGGAATGAGGCGCCGATCGGCATTGTCGGCCGGGCAGTCTTTGGACCAATCCTCGAAGAGCCGTCGGATCGGCCTTTTTTGCCGGCAGCGTCACGGTTGCAGAGCGACAGAAAAAGCCACGCCCGATATGTTCAGGCATTGCGCATTTTCGGATTGGAGGTAGTCTTTACCCGCTGAGACCAGGAGCGCTGATGGTGCGTTCCGAGGGTACGAGTGCGGCCGCAGGCCTGCCGCGGCAGTCATCTGACTGGGGAAACAGCCCTATGCCCATTCAGGTCGTGAATACGGCACAACTTGCCTGCAGCTTCGGTGCCATGCCCGCAACCCTGACGGTGCTGCCGGTCAACCGGCCTTTGGTCAGCAATCAGCCCGCCGCCAACATCATGGACTACCAACCACAGGTCAATATTGCCCCCTTCGGCATGTGCATGAGCCCCAGCAACCCGCAGGTCATCGCTGCCACGGCAGCGGCCCTGGGTGTCTTCACGCCCCAGCCCTGCATTCCGGTGACACTCGCCCCCTGGGTGCCGGGAGCCGTGACGGTGAACATCGCCGGTCAGCCGGCGTTGGACAATATCTCGACATGCAACTGCGCCTGGGCCGGTATCATCTCGGTCACGATGCCCGGACAGGTGACCACCAACATTCCATGAATGTCGTGACGGGAGCGCAGTGATGGCAACGGCCGCGGCGGGAGACGTCTGATGACGGACAGTCCGCAGGAAGAAGCCTTTATCCAACTGGATACCATTCTCGACGACAAGGACGCGCTGTTGGTGACAGGGGTCATCGGTCAGGAAGCCATTTCCCGGCCGTATGTCTACACGCTTTCGATGGTGTCGAAAGATTTCGGCATCGAGCCCCGCCAGATGCTGGGCTCCTTCGCGGGCTTTCGTATCAGGCGTCAATCGAAGAAAGACGCCCCGAAAGTCTTCCGTGGCTTCTGCGGCTTCGTCAGCTCCTTCAGCGGCGGCGAGTTGCTCGCGCAGCGCAATGAGTTCCGTGCCTATTCGATGCGTCTGGTCCCGGGCTTTGCGCTACTGGATCAGGGAACCAACTTCCGCATTTTCCAGGACAAGGACGTCCTGCAGATCATCGACGCCGTCCTGAAAGATGCTGTCCAGGACAGGTTCAACAACCGCTCGACCTTGGACTTCTCGATCCGCGTGCTGTCCAGCGAGAAATATCCCGTCTTGCAGTACTGCGTTCAATACAACGAAACCGATTTCAACTTCGTTTCCCGTCTTATGGAGCAGCACGGGCTGCACTATTTCTTCGAACAGACCGACGCCAAGCAAAAATTGATCATCGTCGACGGGCCGCCTTACAAGCTGAACGAGAACTCACCGCTGTCGTTCGTGCCATCGAAGAATGCCCGCGGTCAGGTGCGTTCCTGGACGCACAGCTACGATCCACAGCTGCGCAAGTGGACCTTTCGCGATCGCGAGTATCGCCGCACGCCCGCGCTGTCCGAAGAAAGCCAGACCACGATCATCCCCGAGGTCCTCTCGGCCCAGCAGGGCGAGCATTACGAGTATCCCGGTGGTTTCGCGACACTCACCAGCCACGAACAGACGACAAGCTATGCGAAAGGCCTGGTGCGCACCCGCATCGAGGAGGAGGAAACGCGCTACGAGACGTTTTCCGGCACCTCGTCGATCGTGTCGTTTGCAGCGGGCATGCGCACCAAGATCATCAAGGCCGACGAGCAGCCGGACGCCGAGCGCATTCCCATCGAGGAGGAGAAGGAATATCTGCTGACCACGGTGTCGTTCACGGCGACCGAGGCCGCCCACACCCGGGAAAAGACCGGCGAAATCCTCCTGCGGGCTTTGAAGGACGCGGTGACGTCGGGCGCCGAAGCCGTTCCCGGACCGCTCACGGATGCAGCGAAGGCCAATCTGCCGGACGTCAACAAGACGATCAACGCCCTGCCCAGGCTGATCAGCCTGGTCGGCACGTTTGCCGGCGGATTCGGGGGGGCAGCCGCTGCCACGCTCGCCGAGCTGTTGCTGCCGCATCTGTCCGGTGTGCCGATCATCGGGCCGTTGCTGAAGAAGGCGCCGAAGCCACCGCCTTACACCAACACGTTCACGATGTCGGCGATCCTGCCCGGCCGGCAGTACCGCTCGCCGAGCGTCAGCCGCAAGCCGAGAGTTCCAGGACCGCAGACGGCCACCGTGTTCGGCACCACTGACGAGGACGTGTCGACCGACGAGCTCGGGCGGATAAAGGTGAAGTTCGACTGGGACCGCACCAAACCCGGCGGCCCGAAGCCGGAGACGAATTCCTGCTTCCTGCGCGTCGCGCAGCCCTGGGCGGGCCCGAAATGGGGCATGCAGTTCCTGCCCCGCGTCGGCGAGGAGGTGCTGGTCGACTTCATCGACGGCGATCCCGACCGGCCGTTGATCACGGGACGCGTCTACAGCGCCGCGCACATGCCGCCGCTCGACCTCCCGAAATTCCGGCTGCGCAGCGGGATCAAGACGCGGTCGGTGCCCCTGAAGGCGGGCGACAAAGACAAGTTCCACATGATGCGGTTCGACGACACGGCCGGCAAGGAGCAGCTCCTGCTGCGCAGCCAGGGCCGCACGGACGTCACGTCATTCGGCACCTACTACGAAACCGTGCATTCGAACCTGCATTCGCTGATCGGCGGCAAGAACCCCGATACCGGCGAGTCGGGCGGCTCCCTGTTCCTGACGGTAGGCGGCGAGTACGACCAGCACATCATGAAGGACCGCTACGAAGGCGTGGACGGCAAGTATCAGCTCAGCGTCAAGGGCGACACGGTCTTCGACCTGCAGGCGAAGTACGACACCATCGTCGGCAGCGGCGCCACCTTGAACGCGCAGACCGCGGTCATCGAAGCCTCGCAGAAGATCACGCTGAAGGTGGGCGGCAGCTTCGTCGTGCTCGATCCAGCCGGCGTTTTCATCAATGGAGCCATGGTGCAGATCAACTCGGGCGGTGCGCCGGGCAGCACCTCGAATGCCGACCTGACGGATCCACTGGACGCCGGCCAGGCGGATCCGGGCGATCCGCAGGACTACATCGAGAAGCACCCGCCCTGGAAGGGCGGCGGGGGCGGCCGCCGCCATCATACCGCGCAGGCGCATCACGGATTGGCGGTCACCGCCAACCCCGACGGAACCTTGCAGGTCGGGGCAGGCATCAAGGTCGCCGGCGACAAGGCCTATCAGGACACGGTGGTGCAGCAGCTCGCGCTGATGAACGACACCACGACGGGACGGGCGATGATCGACGACTACAACTCGACCGGCCAGACGATGACCATCCGGCCGCTCAATCCACCCCCCAACCCGCCCAATGCCTTCGCGACCCCGACCAACGGCACGAACGCCACCAACGGAACGGGCTCGGATTCGACCCTCGATTACAATCCCAACCAATGGCCCAATCCGGTGAACGCCCCCAACGTTCCCGGCGACGTCATCCTGTTCCACGAGATGACACATGCCCAGCACAACGCCCACGGCACGCAGGACAACACGCCCCGCGCCGACAATTTCGACGACAACGAGGAATTCAATACGATCGGACCGGAGAACGCTTATCGCGACGAGCGTGGCGTGCCTCGCCGCGCAGATCATCACAGCCTGTAGTATTGCCTGGAGCGCGCCGGACCCGAACGCGCCGCGGCAGGAGACGACACGCATGACCGATGGGAATGTTACCCTGGACTGCCAGCCCACACGGGAGGGCGACACGCTGGTGTTTCCATACAAGATCACCAATACGAGCGGCGGCGATATCTACGTCCTGGACGCACTGCCGGAATTCGACGCGGCGACCGGCGAGGCCCGCGTGAATCTCAACAGCGCGGTCATTGCCCTCGGCGAGGACGGCTTCGCCCATATCCTGCGAGGCATCGCTCCGCTGCCGCCCGGCCGCAAGGTATCGGTTCGCATCATTCCCCTGGGAACGAAGCTGCCGACGGGCGAGGCGCTGGAACGGCGTCTCACCGTCGAACTGCCGATGCACGAGATCGGCCCCTACAATCCCGAGCTGCCCGTCAACAAGTACCGCCAGCGCGAGATCCGTGGCGTCATCCTGACGGCGCAGTACATGGTGGCATCGACCGAAGGGTTCAGCGCGGCGCCGGTCGATTTCGCCCCCGGCCTGTTCCGCGTCTCCGCGAAGAACACGATCGGTCAGGTGTCATCGATCTCCTGCCAACTGCCGGCTCGAGGACTCACCATCCTCGTTCGATCCGACGATTTTCCGCGGCCCTGACTCCGACTCCGGATCAGGCCTGGTATTCGTAGCCTTCACCGAGTGAGGGGTGGTTGGCTTCGCGAAGCCGGGCCGCGGCATCGTCGTAGAGGAACGGCAGGAACGCGAAGCGGCGGCCTTTCGTCACCGGAGATACGGCATGCAGCATGGAGCAGGAGAAGATGACGGCGCCGCCGACCGGCGGACAGAATCCCTGCTCCCCGTACTCGGGAAAGGAAATTGCCCCTCCCTCGAAGCCGTCGTTGAGATTGATCGAAACGGCGAACCGCCGGTGCGCCGTTCCTTTAGTGGTGTTGTCCCGGTGCGGCCGGAAATGGCCACCATCCTCGGCCGAATAGCAGCCGACGATATAGCGCTCCATGCGCGTGACATCGAAGTGGTGGATCTTGCGGACCTCCGGCTTGATCCGACGCAGAACGCGATTCTGAATAGCCTCGACGAGTTTCGGATCGTCGACGATGCAGTCCCTTCGTCGCTTGTGACCGACATCGTGGACCAGCGCCGTCCTGCCGCCCATATCGCGCATGAAGCCGGATTCTTCCCCGCCCTGCCGCTCGTACAGGTCGATCAAGGCACGGCAGAGACCTTCCTCGAAGACGTTCGGCAGCCAAAGCGCGGGAACCGGCATCGGCGGCGCCGGAACAGGATCCGGTTCGGAGAGTCTGCGCAGCCGATCGAACAGGACGGTGCAATCACTGCCGTCTTCCGCGAACGGAACGACGGCCAGAATACGCAGGGCGGGATCGAGCAGCAGCCAGAAGCGACGAATCGCCAGCGAGGACGCATCGTGCGACGTCTCGCGCGCGACGGCTCCATACATCCGGCTGACCGTGCGGTCGAAATCCCAGAAGAAGCGAATGCCCGGCAGGCTCTCGCAGACGCGCCCGTCGCGCTCGTCGGCTGGATCGATGCTCACGCCGAAGAAGCAGGCGCGACGATCGTCGAAGAGCTGACGGTTGTCCTGGACGGCCCGGAGAACTGCTTTTGACCGAGGGTCGGCCGCCGTGCCGAAGAAGCAGAGAACGACATGCCGCCCGGCCACGGTGTCGAAGTTGAAGCGCGGGTTGCTGGTGGAGCGCTGCCGGAACCAGGGCGCGGGGTCGCCGGGTGCGAGATCGAGGTAGGTAGATGGCGGCATCTGGGGTTCCGATGCCCCACTCTAGAACATCGTGCATTCGGCTGGCATCAGCCGAATGCACGACGCCTAAATTCACCGAACGATTACTCCGGCTTGATGCCGATCTCCTTCAGGACCGCCAGCATCACCTCGGTGTCCCGCTTGAAGCGGGCATTCGTAGCCTCGAAGCTGAGCGGGCCGACGATCATGTAGTTGGCCAGCAGCTGCTTCACCTTTTCGTCGGTGCCCGCCTCGATCAGCGTGTCGGAGAGCTTCTTCACGATATCCTTCGGTGTCGCCGACGGAACGGCGAAGGCCGCGAAGGCGCGCGTCTCGTAGGAGCTGCCGACAGCGCCCTGCTCCGTCATCGACGGCACGTCGGGATAGGCCGGCAGACGGTCGCCGACGACGGCGATCATCTTGCCCTTGCCGGAGGTGATCACCGACGCGGCCGCGGCAGGACTGCCCGAAGCGCCGTCGAGCGCCTGGGACGCCACGTCGGCGAACATCGCCGCCTCGCCGCGATACTGCACCACCTCGACTTTCAATCCGTACTGCTTGGCCATCGTCTCGATCAGCACATGCGGTGTCGAGCCGGGGCCGTAGGCACCCCAGTTCAACTTGTCTACCGTCTTCGCGTAGTCGAGGAACTGCTTGAGGTTGGACGCACCGGTCTTCTCGGCCGCCACCACCGGCCCGCCGATGCTGGTCGTCATCGTGAGGTAGGTGAAATCCTTCTCCGGGTCGTAAGGCAGATCCTTGATCGTGACGCGATTCTGGATCAGCGACGAGGAGATCGTGCAGAGGATCGTGTAGCCGTCCGGGGCCGCGCGCTTGACCTCCGTATTGCCGATGACGCCGCTGGCGCCGCCCTTGTTGTCGACAATCACCGTCTGGCCGAGCTTGCGCGACAGGAAATCACCGAAGGACCGGGCGATGCCGTCGGTCTGTCCACCGGCCGGATAGGGCACGACGATGCGGATCGGCTTGGACGGCCAGGCACTTTGCGCCGACGACGAGGTGAAAAGAGTAGGCGTTGCCAGAAGGCCTGCGCCAGCCGCGATGAGGCGGCGCCGTGTCGGTTTCAGGATTTTCTCCTCCATCGTGATCCGACGGGGCCGTGCCGGCCCCGATTTCGCGGAGGACATCTAGGTTCAGGTCCAGTTCACGACAAGTGCAGCGCTTCACCTGTCGAACGGTGGACCTCGCAGGGCGACACGGATCTCAGCATGCAGATTTCAGTACGGCAGGCCCCACAGGCCGGGATTGCCGTACGCGCCCCAATCCCAGTCGTTGTCGACCTGGGCGTCCATCGCCGTCGGATTGTAGGGATCGTCCTGGAAGTTCGCCTTCATCGCCTGGTCGATCATCTGCTTCGACGCTTCCTTGATGTAGGCGTTGTAGTTGTCCGGCGTGCCGGCGTAGAGGCAGCCGCAGATGGTCGGGTCGGCATAGAACCAGATCGGCTTGCCCTGGTAGGTGCGGCGCACCAGCTTGTGCGGCGGCAACTTCTTGAAGGCTGCGACCTGCGCCTCCGTCTTCGGCGACACGACCTTGAAGCCGGAATCGACCAGCATGTCGCGCTTGGATTCCGGCTTGCCCGAGGCGCAGGCAGCGACGGTGCCCACCGCCAGGATGGCGAGCATTGTCCTGATCGGCTTCATCGCATCGTCCCCCATTGTTGGGGGCGTTGCCCCCTTCGTCCGCTCAAGCCCGCCTCAGGCAGCGGCCTTGAGCCCCGCCTTGGCGTCTTCTTTGATCATGTCTGCCCCCTTCTCGGCAATCATGATCGTGGGCGCATTGGTATTGCCCGAGGTCACGGTCGGCATGATCGAGGCATCGATCACGCGCAGGCCGGTCAGCCCGCGCACCCGCAGCCGGTCGTCGACCACCGCCATCGGGTCGGAGCCCATCTTGCAGGTGCCGACCACGTGGTAGGTCGTCTGCCCGGTGCGCCGGGCGAAGTCGAGCCACTCGTCGTAACTCTGCACCTTGTCGCCTGGATTGTTCTCGTAGGCGATGTACTTGGCGACCGCCGGATGCTGCAGGATCTTGCGAGCAATCTGCATGCCGGCGACCGTGCAGTCGCGATCGGTCTGGCTCGACAGGAAATTCGGCCGGATGGCAGGCGGCGCACCGGGGACCGCCGACTTGATGTGGATCGAGCCCCGCGACTCGGGCCGGCATTGGCCGATCACCACCGTCATGCCGGGTTCGGCCTCGAGCAGGCGGGTCGCCGCCGTATCGTAGCTGGCGTGGGCCATGTGGAACTGCATGTCGGGTCCTTCGAGACCCGGCCGCGTGCGCACAAAGCCGTACACGACGCCCGCCGTCCAGGTGAGGATGCCGCGCCGCGTGGTGTAGTACTTGACCACTTCCTTCACGAGGCTGAGCCCGCGCGACTGCTCGTTCAGGGTGAATTTGTTCTTCACCCGCCAGTTCATGCGTGGCGCGAAGTGGTCGCCGTAATTCTCACCGACACCCTTCAGTTCGTGGCGCACCTCGATGCCGTGGTTCTTCAGCAGCTCGGGCTGGCCGATGCCTGAAAGCTCCAGGAGCTGCGGCGACTGCACGGCGCCGCAGGAGACGACGACCTCGCGGTTGGCACGCGCCTGCTTGGGCTTGCCATGCGCCGTATAGGCGACGCCGACGCAGCGTTTGCCCTCGAGCAGGAGGCTGCTCGCCAGCGCATCGGTCTCGATGTCGAGGTTGGGCCGGTGGCGGATCGGATCGATGAAGGCACGCGCCGTCGACCAGCGCTTTCCATTCTTCATCGTCGTCTGATAGTAACCGAAGCCTTCCTGCTTGCCGTTGTTGTAGTCGGCGTTGCGTGGATAGCCGAGCCCTTCGGCCGCATCGATGAAGGCGTCGCAGAGTTCATGGCGCTCGATCATGTCGGCGACGTTCAGCGGACCGCCCTTGCCGCGGCTCTCGTCGCCCCTGCCCTCGTAGTTCTCCGACTTCTTGAAGTAAGGCAGCACCTGGTCATACGACCAGCCGCGATTGCCCTGCTGCGCCCAGATGTCGTAGTCGAGCGGCTGGCCGCGCACATAGAGCATGCCGTTGATCGAGCTCGAGCCGCCGAGCGTGCGGCCGCGCGGACAGGGAATGGCGCGGCCCGCGACATTCTCCTCGGGCTCCATCTCGAAGGCCCAGTTGAACTTGGTGCCGCGCATCAGTTGCGAGAAACCGACCGGCAGGTCGATCCAGATCGACTTGTCCTTTGGGCCGGCCTCGAGCAGCAGCACCTTGACGTTGGGGTCCTCGCTCAGCCGCGCCGCCAGTACACACCCTGCCGAACCGCCGCCGACGACGATGTAATCCCAATCAGCCATGTTCCGTCTGCCTCCCGCCTTGCTTGTATGGCAGGAGGAGCTTAGCGCAGGCCCTTACCGCAGGTGACAGGAAACGCGATGCCCGGGCGCGATTTCGCGCAGCGGTGGCGTTTCCACCTTGCAGCGCGCCTCGGCATAGGGGCAGCGCGTGTGGAAGTGGCAGCCCGAGGGCGGCTTCATCGGGCTCGGCACGTCGCCCTGCAGCACGCGCTTCTGGCGCTTGATGGCGGGGTCTGGCACCGGCACGGCCGACAGCAGCGCCTCGGTATAAGGGTGCTGCGGCCGCATGAAGATCGAGCGTGTGTCGGCATGCTCGACGATGCGGCCGAGATACATCACCGCAATCTGGTGGCTGATATGCTCCACCACCGCGAGGTTGTGCGAGATGAAGAGGTAGGAAAGCTGCCGCTCGCGCTGCAGGTCCATCAGAAGGTTGATCACCTGCGCCTGGATCGAGACGTCGAGCGCCGACACCGGCTCGTCACCCACGATCAGCTTGGGCCCGAGGGCCAGCGCCCGGGCGATGCCGATGCGCTGCCGCTGGCCACCCGAGAACTGGTGCGGATAGTTGGCCATCTGCGCCGGCCGCAGGCCGACGCGCGCGAACAGCGCCGCAACCTCTTCCTGCCGCGCCTTGGCGCTCGAGACGCCGTGCACCAGGAGCGGCTCACCCACGATCTCGCCCGCCGTCATGCGCGGGTTGAGCGAGGAGAACGGATCCTGGAAGATGATCTGCATCTGCCGGCGGTAGGGTCGCAGCTCGGCCTTGGAGAGGCCGGTGATCTCCGTGCCTTCGACCTTGATCGAGCCTGAGGTCGGTTCGGTGAGGCGCAACACCGCGCGCCCGGCCGTGGTCTTGCCGCAGCCCGACTCGCCCACCAGCCCCAGCGTCTCGCCGGCCTTCAGGCTGAAGCTGACACCATCGACCGCGTAGACATGCCCCACGGTGCGGCGCAGCAGCCCCTTCTTTACCGGAAAATGCTTCTTGAGGTCGGTGACCTCGATGACGGGGGTGTTGGCAGTCATCACGACTCCCTCGCTTTCAGCGGCGTCATCGTGCTCATCACCCTAACCATTGCCATGCCAGCAGGCGGCCCAGTGGCCGGGCTGCTTCTCCTCGTAGACGGGCCGCTCACGGCGGCAGTGATCGTCGGCGCGCGGGCAGCGTGGCGCGAAGGCGCAGCCCGCCGGCAGATCGAACAGCGGCGGCACGATGCCCGCGATTTCCTGCAGGCGTTCCTGGCTGCGATCCGCCTGGCCGCGCATCAGGTCGAGCCGCGGGATCGAGGCCAGCAGGCCCTTGGTGTAGGGATGCAATGGCCTGGCGAACAGCTCGCCGACCGTCGCCTCCTCGACCTTGCGGCCGGCATACATCACGATCACCCGCCGCGCCGTCTCGGCCACGACGCCGAGATCGTGGGTGATCAGGATCACCGCGGCGCTGAATTCGCGCTGCAGGTCGACGATCAGCTCCAGGATCTGCGCCTGGATGGTGACGTCGAGCGCCGTCGTCGGCTCGTCGGCGATCAGCACCTTGGGATTGCAGGCGAGCGCCATGGCGATCATGGCGCGCTGGCGCATGCCGCCCGAGAGCTGATGGGGATACTCCTTGGCGCGCTGCGCCGGCTCCGGGATGCGCACCAGATCGAGCATCTCGACGGCGCGCTTCAGCGCCGCCTTGCGGTCCATATCGCGGTGCAGGATCAGCGCCTCGGAGATCTGCTTGCCAATGGTCATCACCGGATTGAGCGACGTCATCGGCTCCTGGAAGATCATCGAGATCTCGTTGCCGCGTACGGCGCGCATCTCCTCTTCGCTGATCTGCAGCAGGTCGCGGCCGCCGAGCTTGATCGAGCCGGAGACGATGCGGCCGGGCGGGCTCTGGATCAGGCGCATCAGCGACAGCGCCGTCATGCTCTTGCCGCAGCCCGACTCACCTACGATCGCCAAGGTCTCGCCGGCCTCGACCGCGAAGTCGACGCCGTCGACCGCCTTGACGATGCCCTGCCGTGTATAGAACCAGGTGCCGAGGTCGGAGACCTCCAGAAGGGAACTCATTTACGCTGCCCCTAGGTCCGTTGACGGGGATCGAGGATGTCGCGCAAGGCATCGCCCAGAAGATTCGTGCCGAACACGGTGAGGCTGATGGCCACGCCGGGGAAGATCACCAGCCAGGGCGCCGTGCGGACATATTCCGCCGCCGACTCCGAGAGCATGCGCCCCCATGAGGGATAGGGTTCAGGAATGCCGAGCCCGAGGAAGGAGAGCGAAGCCTCGGTCAGGATCGCCGAGCCGAGCTGCGCGGTCGCCAGCACGATCAGCGGCGCCAGCGTATTGGGCAGCACGTGACGCACGGCGATGCGCGCCTCGCCCATGCCGACGGCACGCGCCGCTTCGACGAAGGGCTGCTCGCGCAGCGAGAGCGTGCTCGAACGCACGACACGAGCCACGCTCGGCACCAGCGGAATGGCGATCGCGATGATGGTGTTCTCGAGCGAGGGCCCGAGCGAAGCCGCCATCACCAGCGCCATCACCAGCAGCGGCAGGGACTGCATGATGTCCATGACGCGCTGGGTCGCCAGATCGACCCAGCCGCCGATATAGCCCGACATCAGGCCAATCGAGACGCCCAGCACACCGCCCAGCAGCGTGGCACCGGCCCCGACCGCGAGCGAGATGCGGGCGCCGTGGACGATGCGGCTGAACATGTCGCGGCCCATGAAGTCGGCACCCAGCAGGTAGAGGCTACCGGGCTTGGCCAGCGAGAACTTGGCGTTGGTCGCCGTCGGATCCATCGGCGCGATCACGTTGGCGAACACCGCCGTGAAGATGAATAGCAGGACGATCAGGGCGCCGACCGCGCCCAGCGGATAGCGCCGCGCCAGGAACAGGGTCTGGCCGAGCTTGCCGGAGACATTGGCGCCGGCTCGGGCGAGCTCGGCGTCATGGTCGATGATGGCCATCGTTCGGCTCCCTCAGTCCGCGAACTTGATGCGCGGGTCGAGGGCCATGTAGGCCATGTCGACCAGGAAATTCACCGTCACCACGACGAAGGCGATCAGCATCACGAGGTTCTGCACGATCGGATAATCGCGCCACAGGATCGCCTCGACGAGGAAGCGCGCCACGCCGGGGATGTTGAACACCGTCTCGGTGACGATCAGGCCGCCCACCAGGAAGGCCGCCTCGATGCCGACGATGGTGACGACCGGCAGCAGGGCGTTGCGCAGCGCGTGCTCGTAGTTCACCGAGGTCTGCGAGGCGCCCTTGGAGCGGGCGGTGCGGATATAGTCCTGGCGCAGCACCTCGAGCATGGAGGAGCGCGTCAGACGCATGATAAGTGCCGAGCTGCGGAAGCCGACGGCCGCGGCCGGAATGCTGAGCAACAGCATCTCGTCGATGAAACTTCGCGGCTCATTGGTGTAGATCGGGATCATGCCGAACCACTGCACCGAGGCCATCAGGATCAGCAGTCCCAGCCAGAAGGATGGCAGCGACAGGCCGCTCAGGCTGATGACGCGCAGCATATAATCGAGCCCGGTGTTCTGGCGCACCGCGCTGATGACGCCGAGCGGCACGCCGAGGATCACCGAGAAGAACAGCGCCAGGCCCGCGAGCTTGGCGCTGATCGGGATACGCGGGGCGATCTCCTCGATCGCCGGCCGCTCGGAAACGTATGCGAAGCCCAGGTCGCCCCGCGTCAGGCCGCCGATCCACTGCAGGTACTGGTCGAAGATGGGCCGATCGAGACCGAGCTCGGCGATGATCTTGGCCTTCTCCTTCGGGTCGGCAATGCCCGCCGAATCCACGAGGATGTCGGCGACATTGCCCGGCACGAGACGCAGCATCACGAAGATCAGCACCGACATTCCGAAGAGCGTCAGCACCATCAACAGAAAGCGGCGGGTGAGATAGGCTCCCATCTTTTCCTTTCCCTAGCGGCGGCTGGAAGGACCGTTCAACGGTCGAGCCACATGTCCTCGAAACGCCAGCCGTTGTAGATGCTGTTGTGCTGCAGAACGACGCCCTTGAGTTGCGGCGTCCAGCAGGTGGCGGCGACGTTGTGCACGATGACGGGGCGGGCGCCGTCCTCGGCCAGCTTCTTCTCGATCTCCCACACGATCTTCTTGCGCTTCTCGCGATCTGTTTCGGCCGACTGCTGGTCGATCAGCTTGTCGATCTCGGGATTCTTGTAGGAGGTGTAGTTGCGGTCCGACGTCGAATAGAAGTTCTCGTAGAACGCCGTGTCCGGATCGTCGACACCCAGCCCCGTCAGGTTCATCCCGAGCTGGTAGTCCTTGCGCTGGACCTTGGTGTACCAGACGGTGGTGTCGATCGGGTCGAGTTCGGCCTCGATATACGCGTTCTTCAGCTGGTCGATCAGGATGACGGCGGGATCGCGATAGATCGCGATGTTGCGCGTCGACACCTTGACCTTGAGCGGCTTGTCCTTGGAATAGCCCAGCCCTTCCATGATCTTGCGGGCCTCGGCGCGGCTCTTCTCGATGTCGGCCGAGAAGCCCGGCAGGGTCTGCAGCATCTCCTTGGGCATGCCCCAGAAGCCGGCCGGCGGCGGCAGCATGGCGGCGCCACTCAGCGCATTGCCCTGGAACAGAATGTCGTTGAACGGCTTCTGGTCGATCGACAGGACCAGCGCGCGGCGCACCTCGGGCTTGTCGAACGGCGGCGCCTCGGGATTGATCAGGATGTTCTGATTGACGTTGCTCGGGCGCGCCTCGCAGACCGCATCCGGCTTCTGCTTCTTGATGTCCTCGAGCAGCGGAAAGGTGACGTCGGAATCGAACGTCATGTCGAACTCGCCAGCGACGAAGCCCAGCATGCGGGTGCTGCGGTTGGGCACGATCTTCCAGTCGATGGCGTCGAGATAGGGCCGGCCCTTCTTCCAGTAGTCGGGATTGCGCACCAGCTTGATCGACTCGTTGCGCTTGAAGTCGACGACCTTGAACGGGCCGGTGCCGATTGGCTTGGAGCGCATATCGCGGCCCTGCGCATGGCAGGCATAGACCGGCGAATAACCAGCGGCCAGGATCGACAGGAACGACGGCTGCGGCCGGTCGAGCACGAAGGTCACCTCGGTGTCGGAGCCGACCTTCACCTCCTTCAGATTGCTGTACCAGACGCGGCGCGGGTTCTTGCGGATCAGATCGGACTTTTCGTCGGCCTTGCCGGCGAGCGCGTCCCAGGTGCACTTCACGTCCTTGGCCGTGAACGGCTTGCCGTCATGCCACTTCACGCCGGAGCGCAGCTTGAAGGTGAGCTCGGTTTGCGAGGGATTGTACGCCCAGCTTTCGGCGAGATCGGGAACGATCTTGTCCGGGCTGTTGATCTTCTCTTTGGGATCGAAGACCACGAGATTGTTGAACACCGCCATGAACGGCTGCACGACCGAGATCGTCGACTCTTCATGGATCGACGCCGACGGCGGATTGTCACGATGCGAGATGCGGAGCGTGCCGCCCTGCTTCTGCGCAAAGGCAGGTGATGCAGTAACAGCAAAGGCGGCAAGGCCACCGGCAAGCAATGCCAGGCGAGTGCGCATGATAGTCCTCCCAGACTCGACGCGTCCGATGCTTCGGCGCGCGCGGGCGTGTTTTTCTTCCCCGTTGCCCGGGAGGCTATCACATCATGTGCACCGGCCAAGCCTTAATGCGCTGCCGGATCGCGCGACGGACCTTTCAGCTCGATTTGATTGCCTTCGGGATCGTTGAAGTAGACCGACGGCCCGTTGCCTTCCGCACCGTAACGTTCGACGGTTTCGCCGACCGATACCCCGAACGGCGCAAGCCGCGTGACGATGGCGTCACGGTCGAACGGCTCCACGCGAAAGCAGAGGTGATCCATGTTGGCGGCCCCGGCGGGTGCCTCGGCAGAACGTTCTGCCGCAATGAGATCGAGCAGCGAGGCCCCGGCGCGCATCTGCACCAGCTGCAGCTTCTCCAGCCGCCGCTCCTCCTTGAAGCCCAGCGCCTGCTCGTAGAAGCGGACCATGCCCGCGAGGTCGCGCACGCGCAGCACGACATGGTCGATTCGTTCGACATGGAAGCTCATGGTGACTAGCCTACTCTCCCAACGGAACATCGCCCAGCAGGGCACCGGATAAAGACATCGGGAGGAGATATGGCGTTCGCCGTCAATGCCGCCAAGACGCGGCTCAGGAACAACGAGCTTTCCATCGGAATCGGCATCCGGCTCGTCCGCAATGTCGACATAATCAAGGTGATGAAAGCGGCCGGCTTCGACTGGCTGTTCATCGACCTCGAGCACGGCTCGATGTCGATCGAGACCGCCTGCGAGATCGCGGTCGCAGCGCAGGACTCCGGCATCGCACCGATCGTCCGCGTGCCTTATGGCGAACTCACCATGGCGACGCGCGTGCTCGACGGCGGTGCGCTGGGCGTCGTGATCCCCCACGTCGACACGCCGGAAGAGGCCAAGGAAATCGCCGACAAGCTGCGCTATCCGCCGCGCGGCCATCGCTCGGTAGGCGGCGGCCAGGCGCAGTTCGACTACGCACCCATGCCGCTCGGCGAGATGACCACCAAGATCGACGACAACACGCTGATCACGGTGATGATCGAGACCCCCAAAGCGGTCGAGAATGCCGAGGCGATCGCGGCCGTGCCTGGCATCGACTGCCTACTGATGGGCTCGAGCGATCTGTCGATGGAGATGGGAATCCCGGGCGACACCGGTAATCCCAAGATCCAGGCCGCCGCCGACAAGGTCGTGGCCGCCTGCAAGAAGCACGGCAAGTGGCCCGGCATGGGCGGCGCCTACACGGAGGAGCTGCTGAAGCTCTACACGGAAAAGGGCATGCGCTTCCTGCTGGCGGGCAACGACCTGCCCATGCTGACCGCCGCCGCCCGCGCCCACCAGGCCAAGGTGCGGGCGTTTCAGAAGTAGGCTGGGAGAGCGCCACCGGAGTGGCGCGGTCCCAGCGCTACCGCTTCCCTTCGATCTCGATTTCGACGAGGTGCGGCTTGCCCGACTTGAAGGCGGCCGCCACGGCCGCCTTGATGTCCTCGGCCTTGGCGACGTAGCTGCCGGCGACGCCCATGCCCTTGGCCATGTCGACGAAGCCCATGGTGGGGCCGTTCAGATCCATGTGCATGTAGGGCTTGTTCGACTTCACGTCGAAGCGCGCGCGGTAGGCGTCGATATTGTGCTTCAGCACGCGGTACTCGCGGTTCGCCAGGATCACGAACACGATCGGCAGGTCGTGATGCGCCGCCGTCCACAGCGCCTGGATGGAGTACATCGACGAGCCATCACCCGAGAGGCAGAGGATCGGCCGCTTGCTCTCCGCTACCGCGACGCCGATGGCACCGGCCAGACCCTGGCCGATACCGCCGCCGCGGCCGCTGTAATAGTCGCCCGGCCCGGCGAAGGTGAAGGTCTTGAAGAGGTCGAGATTGGCCGTAATGGTCTCGTCGACCACGATCACATCCTTGGGTGCACCGGCGCGGATTTCGGCCATGGCCCGTGCCATCGAGGTCGGCGTGCGCGACCAGGCCTTCTCGACGCGCGCCTTCTGTGCGGCGTCCTCGGCTTCCTTCTGGGCCATGAGCGCCGCGTTGCGCTGCTTGGCACCCGTGACTTCCGCCGAGCCCAGCGCGCTCATCAAAGCCTCGAGGCCGGCAGCGACATCGGACACCACGCCGGCATCCAGGGCAAAGTTGTAGGCGAGCCGCGACGGGGCGGCCTCGATCTGCAGTACCTTGGTGCCGGCGGCGAAGGGCGAGCCCGGCGCGTACCACACTTCCTCGAAGAAAGGCCCACCCACCATCAGCACGAGATCGTTGCCGGCGAGCTGCTTGGCGATGCCGACCGCGTCGAAGGCCAGCGTGCCACGCGCCGAGGGATGATCCGTCGGGAAGGCGTTCTGCCCACGCAGGCCTTCGAACCACACCGCCGCGCCCGTCTTCTCGGCGAGCTTCACCAGGGTGCCGTGCGCGCCGGCGCGCGCGATGTCGTCGCCGGCGACGATGGCCGGCGTCTTGGCGGCCGCCAGCAGCTTCGCCATGGCGGCAATGCCCGCGGGATCCGGTCGCGTCGCCGTGAAGGAGTGGCCGGGCTTGCCGGCGGGCACGCTG
The DNA here is from genome assembly GCA_001897995.1 of Alphaproteobacteria bacterium 65-37. Classification (GTDB taxonomy): domain Bacteria; phylum Pseudomonadota; class Alphaproteobacteria; order Reyranellales; family Reyranellaceae; genus Reyranella. Next base: position 19,299 of record MKRV01000309.1, read on the forward strand.
GTCTCCTGCTCCATCACGTCGATCGGCAGGGCGACGAAGACCGGGCCGGCCGGGGCTTCGTTGGCGATCTTGAAAGCGCGCTGCAGGATTGGGCCCAGCTCATCCGCGCGCTCGACCTGCACGCTCCATTTGGTGACCGGAGCGGCGATCGCTGCGAGATCGTGGCCCAGGATCGGATCGCGCAGGCGCATGCGGGTGTCCTGCTGGCCCGCCGTCACGACCATGGGCGAGTTGTTCTTGAGCGCGCCGTAGATCGCGCCGATCGCATTGCCGAGACCGGGCGCCACGTGCAGGTTCACGAAGGCGGTCTTACCGCTCGCCTGGGCGTAGAAGTTCGCCGCTCCCGTCGCCACACCCTCGTGCAGGTGCACGATGTACTGGAGCTGCGGATAGTCGAGGAGCGAATCGAGCAGCGGGCTTTCGGTCGTGCCGGGATTGCCGAAGATGCGATCGACACCGTGATTGAGCAGCGTTTCCAAGAGAACCTGACGACCGCGCATAGACTCTTCTCCCTTCCGCTCTGCGTCCCTGCTATGGGAAACCCGATAGGGTGAGAAACACGGTATGGTCGCTCTTGTCGAGCCGCAATCGCTGGGCCTGGATGCGCTGGAAGAAACGGCGCGGCACGATCTTTCGAGGCTGAACTACCCGCCGGCCAACTGGGTGCCCGAGCGCACCGGCCCCGACGGCAAACGCATACTCGATGTGCTGGTGGTCGGCGCCGGCATGTGCGGCCAGACCGCCGGCTACGCGCTGCAGCGCGAGGGAATCCGCCATATCCGCGTGATCGAGCGCAACGGGCACGGCCACGAAGGGCCGTGGAACACCACCGCGCGCATGCCGATCCTGCGGTCGCCCAAGCACCTCACCGGCCCCGATCTCGGCGTGCCGTCCCTCACCTTCCGCGCCTGGTACGAGGCGCAGCACGGGCGCGACGGCTGGGAGAAGCTCTACAAGATCGATCGCCTCGACTGGCTGCGTTACCTGCTCTGGGTACGCCGGGTTGTCGATCTGCAGGTCGAAAACGGCGTCGGTCTCGACAAGGTGGAGCCGGCCGGAGATCTGCTGAAGGCCATCCTCTCGACCGGCGAAACGATCTTCGTGCGCAAGCTGGTGATGGCCAACGGCCGCGACGGCGCCGGCGGCTTCCGCTGGCCGTCCTTCCCCTCCTTCGATCCGGCCGATCCTAGGCGCGCCGGTCGCGTGTTCCACACCTTGGAGGAGATCGACTTCGGCAAACTGGTAGGCAAGCGGCTCGGCGTCCTGGGTGTGCTGGCGACGGCGATCGACAATGCCTGTACCGCCCTCGAAGCCGGCGCCGCCGAGGCGATCTGCTACGCGCGCCGGCCGCACCTGCCGCAGGTCAACAAGGCCAAGGGCGTGTCCTTCCCCGGTTTCCAGCGCGGCCAGGGCATGCTGGACGACGACTGGCGCTGGAAGATCTACACCTACATGCTGTCCGCCGCCTCGCCGCCACCGCACGAATCGGTGCTGCGGGCGCAGCGCCTGAAAGGCTTCTCCTTCCATTTCGGCGAGCCATGGCTCGACCTCGTGATCGAGTCCGAGGGCGTGACCGTGACGACCACCAAGGGCACGGAGCGTTTCGACGTCGTGCTGATGGGCACCGGCTTCGACGTCGACCTGTCACGCGTGCAGGAGCTCGCGGCGTTCGCCCCTGCGACCAAGCGATGGGCCGACATGCGGACCTCAGAGGAAGCCCAGGCGAATGCCGAAGCCGCCCGCTATCCCTACCTCGGCCGCGGCTTCGAGCTGGTGGAGAAGGAGCCGGGCCGAGCCAAGGAAATCGGGCCTCTGCTCGGCAACATCCATCTCTTCAACTGGGGCAGCATCCTGAGCCACGGCGCGTTGGCCGGCGATATTCCCGGCCTCTTCGTCGGCGCCACACGGGTCGCGCAGGCGATCTCGCACGACCTTTTCGCCGCCGATGTGGCGCAGCACGTCCAGAACATGATGGATCTCGAAGACCCGGAACTCGCGCCGACCGACTATTTCGTGCCGCGCGACAAACGAACGGGCACGCTCTGAAGGGAGTAGACGCCATGCAGGCGGATTATGTCGCGGACTATGTCGTGGTGGGCGCCGGGTCGGCCGGCTGCACCGTCGCCGCACGGCTTGCCGAGACCGGCGCGTCGGTGATCCTGCTCGAAGCCGGCCCGCGCGATACGCACCCGATGATCCATATCCCGGCCGGCGTCCGCTCGCTGATCCGCCATCCGGTCGTGAACTGGAACTTCACCACCGAGCCGGAGAAGAGCTCGGGCGAGCGCCGCATCGACTGGCCGCGCGGCCGCACGCTCGGCGGCTCGAGCTCGATCAACGGCATGCTCTATGTACGCGGCGCGCCGGCCGATTTCGACGGCTGGGCGCAAATGGGCTGCCGCGGCTGGAGCTGGGACGAGGTGCTGCCGTTCTTCATGAAGTCCGAGCAGTACGCGCAGGGCGGCGATGCCAGCGTGCGCGGCCAGAGCGGACCGCTCAAGGTCGAGGACTATCGCACCATCCTGCCGCTCACCCATCGCTTCGTCGAAGGCGCGCAGCAGGCGGGCTTTCCCTTCAACCCCGATCTCAACGGCAAACAGCGCTACGGTGTCGGCTACTCGCAGATGACGCGGCGCGGCCGCTGGCGCGGCTCGACGGCGCAGACCTATCTGCGCGAGGCCCGGCGCCTGCCCAACCTCAAGGTCGAAACCGACGCGCAGGCCGGCAAGCTGCTGTTCGAAGGCAAGCGCTGCATCGGCGCTAGCTTCCGGCGCGGCGGCAATCTCACCGAAGTGCGGGCCAACCGCGAAGTGATCGTGGCCGGCGGCGCGGTGAACTCGCCTCACATCTTGCAGATCTCCGGCATCGGTCCAGCCGCGCATCTGCAGTCACTCGGCATTCCGGTCGTCCACGACCTGCCGGGCGTGGGTGCCAACCTGATCGACCATTACGTGGTTCGTGTCGTCCATCGCGTACACGGCGCGGAGACGATGAACCAGATCGCCCGCTTTCCGCGCGTGCTGCCGGAGGTGCTGCGCTTCGCGTTCACCGGCCGCGGCGCGCTGACCTTCGGCGTCACCGCGGCCCAGGTCTTCTGCGACAGCCGCGAAGGCCTCGCATCGCCCGACCTGCAGCTCCTGTTCACGCCGGGCAGCTCGCATCCCGTGAAGTTCGGCGAGCTCGACGAGCTGCCGGGCATGAGCTGCGTTGTCTGTGTCGTAAAGCCCGACAGCCGCGGCACCATCATGGCAAGCTCGGCCGATCCCTTCGCGCGGCCGGCCATTCATCCCAACTATCTCTCCACGCGCACCGACGAGGTCGCCCTGCTGAGCGGCATCGAAAAAGTGCGCCGCATCTTTGCCGCGCCGGCGCTTTCCCAGCACAGCACCGGCGAGATCCAGCCCGGCCCCGACCTCAAGAGCGAAGCCGACCTGCTGGCCTATGCGCGCCGCGCCGGCAACACGCTCTATCACCCCGTCGGCACCTGCAAGATGGGCGAGGATCCGCGCGCCGTGGTCGATTCACGTCTTCGGGTGCACGGCCTGCAGGGCCTGCGCGTGATCGACGCCTCGGTGATGCCGACCTTGACCACCGGCAACACCAACGCTCCCACCATCATGATCGGCGAAAAGGGCGCGGCGATGATCCGCGAGGACGCCGCGGCTTGAGTCTCGCTCCTCTTGTCGGATTCATCCTCCCCCCGCTTCGAGTCTTGGGCATCTACACATCGCCTTACCTCCCCATTCAAATGGGGAGGTGCCCGCGTCTGCGCGGGCGGAGGGGTCATAACCGCAAAGTGTCCGCCCGCACATGACCCCTCCGTCGTCGTAAGACGACGACACCTCCCCATTTGAATGGGGAGGCGGGATCAGCTCTTGTCGTTACGCCCTCCCCCACAGCCGGCGCGTGGCGATGTCGGCGCCCTCACGGCAGCTCTTGAGCTTGGCCCAGACCACGTCTTCGGCCACGAACTCGCCGCCGGCGAAGGTGCCGAAGCCGCAGTCGCTCGAGGCGATGACCCGGCTGCGATCGCCCACGGCGTCGACGGCCTCGCAGATGCGGTTGGCCACGACCTCGGGATGCTCGACATAGTTCGTAGTCGAGTCGATGACACCCGGCAGCAGGACGAAGGCGTCAGGCAGCTTGGCCTTCTTCAAGGCCGCATATTCATGCTGGTGCCGTGGGTTGGCGAATTCCAGGCTGAGCGCGCCGACCTTGGCGCTGAACAGCACCGGCAGCACATCACTCATCGGGATATCGTGCGTGTGCGGCCCTTCCCAATTGCCCCAGCAGCAATGGAGCCGCACCCGCTCGCGCGGAATGTCCGACAAGGCCTCGTTCAGTGCCGCGACGTGGAGCTCGGCGATCTTCAGGAACTCCGCGACGCTCTTGTCCTGGAACAGCATGGTGTGTTCCATCGCGAGATCGGGTGCATCGACCTGCAGGATGAAGTCGCGGGCGATGCGCTCATATTCCTTGCGCATCTGGCGGGCCAGCGCGAACACATAGGCTTCGTGACTGTCGTAGTGGGCATTAAGCAGGGTGGTGGCGATGATTCCAGGCGACGCTGCGGTCATGAAGGCATCGACAGGCGGCTTGCCGAGCCCATCGAGCGCGGCGCGGAACATGCGGCATTCCTCTTCGGCCGCCGTCAGGTCGTCGTAGACGATCTCGGCCTGGGCTTGCGGCGCATTGGAGACCTTGCCGCGCCGCGGAAAGCGCCGCCCCATCTGGGCGGCGAAGGCCGGGAACTCGACATAGTCGCGCGGCCGGGGCCGCGAGGATTCACCGCCGAAGCCCTTCATGCGCTGCGCCACGTAGGTCTGGAAGCCGACCCTCGGCTGCTCGCCATCGCCCACGACGTCGACGCCGGCGGCCGCCTGGCGCTCGACGACATGGCGCACTGCCTCGCCGCTCAGCCGCGCGAGCTCGACCTTGTCGACCGCCTCGCCGGCCTCGTCGCGGATCAGGAGATCGCTGAGCATCGGATTGCGCGGCAGGCTGCCGACATGGGTGGTGAGTATCCGGTCGTCGCTACGACACATGTGTTTCCTCCGTTGGATGACTGTTGTGATGGGCGTCGGCCCGCGATGAGGCGTCAGGACGCCACGATGTCCTCGATGGCGCTGGCATAGGCGCGGCCGGTGCTGGTCGCGGTCTCCGCCGGATCGGGCAGCGGCGCGCTGGCGAGATGCGCCTGGGTCGCCAGCATGGCGGCGCGCAGGCGCGCCATGTCGTGGCCGAGCAGCCGGCCGTCGCGCTTGCGCACGGCGCCACCGACCATGACGAAGGCGACATCGCTGGCGCGGGCCTGCAGGACGATCGCCGGCACCGCGGGCGCTGGCGGCAGGAAATGCAGCCCGTCCTGACGGAGTGCCACGATGTCGGCCTGCTTGGCCACTTCGAGGCTGCCGATCTCCACGCCGCGGTTCATGGCCGCCGCGCCATTCACCGTGGCGAAACGCAGGCCCTCGCGCACGCCGGGCGAGATGCTGGCCGGCATCTTGCCGGCGCGCAGCGACGGCTCGTTGCGCAGCGCGCGCTCAACCTGCAGGCCGATGCGCATCTGGCTGAACATGTCACCGGAATAGTCGGACACGATGTCGATCCCGAGCGACGGCGCCATGCCGAGCGCCATCAGCCGGCCGATCACTGGAAAGCCCATCGCCATCTGCAGTTCGGTCTCGGGCGTGCAGGAGACCGCACCGCCTGAGTCCCGGATCATCTTCAGCTCCTCGTCGGACGAGAAGTTGCAATGAACATGGAGGATGTCGGGCCCGAGCAGGCCGTCGGCCCCGAGCCGCGCCACGGCGTCGGGTGTGGAGAGCGTGCCCATATGAGCGGTGATCGGCAGGCCATGGCGGCGCGCAAAGCCGATCTCGGCCGCGGTCTCGGCCGGTGAGACCAGCTTGGCCTCGGTGAGCGCCACGCCCAGTTCGGACAGGCCGGGCATCGCCCCGAAGGTGCGCACGATGCGCTCGGCATCGGCGAGCCTTGCGGCGTGATCGGCAAAGGCCGGTTGCGGCAACGGCACATCATAGAAGCCGTAATGCAGCCGCGTGCGCAGGCCGGCCTCGCGCACCGCGGCCAAGGCGGCATCGGCATGGGCCGGGCTGTTCATGATGTGACAGAAGTCGCACAGCGTGGTGATGCCGGAGTCCAGCGCCTCGAGCAGGCCGACCAGGATGCTGATGTAGACATCCTCCGGCCGATAGGCGCGGGCATAGCCCATGCGGATGCCGCGCACATAGTCGAGCAGGCTCCAGTCGGCGGCGACCCCACGGATACCGGTCTGCCAGGAATGGCGATGCGTATCGATGAAGCCCGGCAGCACGATATGACCCGAGAGATCGATGACCTCGGCATCGGCCGGGGCGGCGATCGTGGGCGCAATGGCCGCGATGCGTCCCTGTTCGACCAGGATGTCGGCCGCAGGATGAAGCGTGTCGCGGGCGTCGACGGTGACGACCTGGCCGCCCTTCAGCAGAACACGGCTCATGCGCCAGCAACTCCGGCGGTGTTGGCCCCCGGCGCCGCCATGCCGGCGGTGAGGAAAACCAGCAACTGCTGCAGCGCGACCTCCGAATGGCCCGCGCCGCGATCACCCAGCAGATAGGCGACGCGACCGTTGTCGGTGCGCATGTACATCATGCTGCCGTAGATGCAGTGCTGCCGCCAATAGAACTCCTCGTCGTCGAGGTGGGGGCAGGCCTTGCGCAGCAGCGCCGTGAAGCGGCGGGACACGGTGTCGTAGGAATCGAATACGACCTGGCGCACCGCCGGATCGGGGTCGACCGAGCAAAGCGCCGAGATGCGGTTGAAGGCCTGGCCACCCTTGGCACGAGTGCGGCGGATGGCGGGTTCGATGAAGGCCCGCAGCACAGCGCCGACCTCCGGCGCGCCCTCTGATCTGTCACGTTCGAGTGCCGCCAGCCGCTCCTGCCGCTCCTCGTTCATCGGCGTCACCCGCATCTCGAAGATGGCGCGCAGCAGCCCCTCCTTGTGCCGGAAGTAGTAGTGAATGGAGGCGGTGTTCACCTCGGCCTCGGCCATGATCGAGCGCAGCGACACGCCGCTGTAGCCATGCTCGGCAAACAACCGCTCCGCCGCCGCCAGGATACGGGTCTTGGCCTCGCCCGATTCCCCGGCCGAAGCCGCTTTTTCGTCGACCGCGCGCGAACCTGTCTGCGCCATTCCTCACCTCACCTTCTCCAACATCCTGACAAATCGCGAGAAAAAATCAATCACTTGATTGAATCAGTCGATTGACAGTCTTTTCGGGATCGACGATGGTCGCGCGTCGCCCGGGAAGGGGCGGCCACTCATCAACACGTCGAGGGAGGATCACTTGGATATCCGCTGGGGAGCAGCCGCGCGCCGATCGATCGTCGCCACAGCCATCGCCGCCCTTCTGGGTGGCCTCGCCTTTCCGGCGGCCGCGCAGCAGCCGCCCGTGCGCATCGGCGTGCTGATGCCGACCAAGTCGCTGGTCGGCAAACAGGGGCAGCAGGGCGCGGTGGTCGCCGCCGAGATGATCAACGCCGATGGCGGCATCCTGAACGGCCGACGCATCGAGCTCGTGGTCTACGACACCAACTTCCAGCCGGCCGAAGGTGTCGGCGCTGCCCAGCGCCTGCTCAACCAGGACAAGATCAAGTTCATCGCCGGCGAGATCAGCAGCACCGTGGCACTGGCCGTGGTGCAGCTCGCGCAGGCCAACGGCGCCCTGTTCATGGCCGCCGTGCCGAAGCATCCCGACGTGACGGCGTCGGGCTACGACCGCGTCTTCCGGCTGAACTCGACCACGGCGATGGACGCGCGCGACTTCGACGCCGTCCTCACCGAGAAGGTCAAGCCCACCAAGGTGGCGGTGCTCGCCGAGAACAGCGACTTCGGCCGCCTCACCATCGCCAACCTGCGCAAGCTGTTCGGCAGCAAGGTCGTCGCGGCCGAGGCCTACGACATGACGCAGAACGACTTCAGCACGCTCGTGACCAAGGTGAAGGGCAGCGGTGCCGACCTGGTCTGCATCGCCGGCTCCAACATGGAGCAGTACGGCAATATCCTGCGCCTGATGCAGGAGCTGAAGCTCGACGCCAAGCGCTGCGTCATGCCGGGCATCCTGAACTCCGAGGGCGTGCGCGTCGCCGGCGCGGCAGCGGACAATGCCTTCAGCGCCGACATCTACGTGCCCTCGCTCGACAATCCGCTGAACAAGCGTTTCGTCGCCGCGTACCAGGCCAAGTACAAGGAAACGCCGGAGAAGATCGAGGAGCTGGGCTTCGAGAGCATCTGGCTGCTGGCGCAGGCGATGCAGAAGGCCGGCACGGCCGACGATCCTGCCAAGGTCGCCAAGGTGCTGCACGACAACAAGTGGGACACGCCGCGCGGCGTCGTAGCCTTTGACAAGAACGGCCAAGCCGAGAGCGGCGCGCTGATCAACCTGGTGGTGAAGGACGGCAAGCTGGTTCCGGCGCCGTAGTCACCCGACCATGGATATCGTCTTCCAGCAGATCGCCAACGGGCTCTCCGTCGGCATGGGCTATGCCCTGGTGGCGCTCGGCCTGTCGCTGATCTTCGGCGTCCTGCACGTCATCAACTTCGCCCATGGCGAGACCTTCATGATCGGAGGCCTCGTCACTTTGATCGCGACCTCGCTG
>MKRV01000310.1 GCA_001897995.1 Alphaproteobacteria bacterium 65-37
CCAACTGCAAGCGTCGTGCCCGTAAAATCCTGCCCCGTCAGGCTGCCGCTCACCGGCACGTCGTGCGAGCTGTCGATCAGCCGCACCGAGAGCGGTGTCGGGAAGCCGATGAAGCCGGGCGCCGCGAAGAACGCCAGCCGTACGTTGCCGCCCAACGCCAGCCCGGCTGTGTCCGACACGCCGGTCGAGATCGCCGTCCAGGTGGCGCCGCCATCCTGCGAGTACCGCCATTCACCTTGCGAGGCCGGGGTGGCATTGCCCACCACCACCACGCCCGCCAGCACATCCGATATCGAGCCGGTCGGGTTCAGTGCCGTGCGCTGCAGGTCGACGGCGTCACCGAACGACGGCGAGAACAGCTCGACGACGCTCTGGCTGAACGGCGGCGATCCCACCACGCTGGCCCGCAAGGTGGCATCGCCCGCCGCCGTCGGCGCGTCGTTGACCGGCGTCACCGTCGTCGACAGCACCACCGAACCGGCGCTCACCGCCGTCGTGCCGCCGCTGTTCGCTCCGGATACGTCGACTCCAGCGATGGCCTGTGTCGTCGCGGCCAGGTCCGCGCCCGTCGTCGTGCCCGTCACGATCTCGTCGGAACTGTCGATCAGCCGTGCCGTCAGCGCCAGCGGCGCGCCATTGAAGTTCGGTGCCGGCAGGAACTCCAGCCGCACCGAGGCCGACAGCACCAGCGCGTTGGTCGCGCTCAAGTTCTGCGGCAGCGCGACCCAGCTCGCCCCGCCATCCGTCGAGTAGCGCCACACGCCCTCACCGGCCGGCGTCAGGTTGCCGGTGATCGCCACGCCGGCCAGCGTGTTCGCCACCGATCCCGTCGGGTTCAGCGGGCCCTGCTGCTGGTCGGCCGCGTCCGAGAAGTTCGCGCCGAACAGGCTCAGCACCGTTGTCTGCGGCGGGCTGGTCGTGTCCTCCAGGCCAGCGGGCAGGCTGGTCGTCCCCGACGCCACCGGCGCATCGTTCACCGCCGTCACCACCACCGACAGCGGCACTCGGTCGGCGCTCACCGCCGTCGTGCCGCCATTGACCGTGACGTCCACACCGCCGATCGCCTGCGTCGTCGCCGCCAGGTTCGCCCCGGTCGTCGTTCCCGTCACGACCACGTCCGAACTGCTGTTGGCCAGGGCGACGTCGACCGTGGGATCGAGGATCGGTGCATCGTTGGCGGCCGTCACCGTCAGCTCGCCCGCCGCCAAGGTGGTCGTGCCGCCGCCACTCGAGAAGAACGTGTAGGTCACGCTGCGCGCCACTGTGTGCGGCTGGTCGCTGATGTTGACGTAGCTGATCGCCGCCAGCGCGTTGTTCCATTCCGTCGGGCTCGCCGTGCCGCCTGCCGACGACAGGACCAGCCGGCCGCTCGCCGCATCGTAGGCCGCCACGATGTTGCCCATGGTCGTGCCGTCGTTGGTGAAGCGCAGCACGTCCTCGCCCGCCGTGAAGCCGCCGCCCAGTTGCAACACCACCTGGTCGAGCGGACCGGACGGCGTTGCGCCGGGCAGGAACACCGCCCGCCCCGCCGCCGGCGTGTTGTTCGGCTCGATGAAGGGCAGGCTGTAGGGACCGGTCGGCAGGATGACCGTGCGCAGCGGTACCGCATCGGCACTGATCGCCGTGATGCCGCCATTGTGGGCGCCGCTCACATCGACGTTGCCAACTGCAAGCGTCGTGCCCGTAAAATCCTGCCCCGTCAGGCTGCCGCTCACCGGCACGTCGTGCGAGCTGTCGATCAGCCGCACCGAGAGCGGTGTCGGGAAGCCGATGAAGCCGGGCGCCGCGAAGAACGCCAGCCGTACGTTGCCGCCCAACGCCAGCCCGGCTGTGTCCGACACGCCGGTCGAGATCGCCGTCCAGGTGGCGCCGCCATCCTGCGAGTACCGCCATTCACCTTGCGAGGCCGGGGTGGCATTGCCCACCACCACCACGCCCGCCAGCACATCCGATATCGAGCCGGTCGGGTTCAGTGCCGTGCGCTGCAGGTCGACGGCGTCACCGAACGACGGCGAGAACAGCTCGACGACGCTCTGGCTGAACGGCGGCGATCCCACCACGCTGGCCCGCAAGGTGGCATCGCCCGCCGCCGTCGGCGCGTCGTTGACCGGCGTCACCGTCGTCGACAGCACCACCGAACCGGCGCTCACCGCCGTCGTGCCGCCGCTGTTCGCTCCGGATACGTCGACTCCAGCGATGGCCTGTGTCGTCGCGGCCAGGTCCGCGCCCGTCGTCGTGCCCGTCACGATCTCGTCGGAACTGTCGATCAGCCGTGCCGTCAGCGCCAGCGGCGCGCCATTGAAGTTCGGTGCCGGCAGGAACTCCAGCCGCACCGAGGCCGACAGCACCAGCGCGTTGGTCGCGCTCAAGTTCTGCGGCAGCGCGACCCAGCTCGCCCCGCCATCCGTCGAGTAGCGCCACACGCCCTCACCGGCCGGCGTCAGGTTGCCGGTGATCGCCACGCCGGCCAGCGTGTTCGCCACCGATCCCGTCGGGTTCAGCGGGCCCTGCTGCTGGTCGGCCGCGTCCGAGAAGTTCGCGCCGAACAGGCTCAGCACCGTTGTCTGCGGCGGGCTGGTCGTGTCCTCCAGGCCAGCGGGCAGGCTGGTCGTCCCCGACGCCACCGGCGCATCGTTCACCGCCGTCACCACCACCGACAGCGGCACTCGGTCGGCGCTCACCGCCGTCGTGCCGCCATTGACCGTGACGTCCACACCGCCGATCGCCTGCGTCGTCGCCGCCAGGTTCGCCCCGGTCGTCGTTCCCGTCACGACCACGTCCGAACTGTCGATCAGCCGCACCGTCAGTACCGACGGTACGCCGTTGAAGTTCGGCGCCGGCAGGAACTCCAGCCGCGCCGACGCCGACAACACCAGCGCATTGCTGTCCGACAGGCCGCTCGCCACCGCCGTCCAGGTCGCGCCGCCATCCAGCGAGTAGCGCCACGTCCCCGACCCCGGCACCGTCGCATTGCCGGTGATCGCGATCCCCGCCAGCACGTTCGCCACCGACCCTGTCGGGTTCTGCGCACTCTGCTGCTGGTCGGCCGTATCCGAGAAGTTGCCCCCGAACAGGTTCGCCACCGTCGCCGGTGTCGGGCTGATCGTATCTTCCGGCTCGACGAGGCCTGCCGTTCCCGTCGTGACCGGCGCGTCGTTGACGGCGGCCACGGCTTGCGGGATCTGGGCGACCGCCGACGAATAGGCGGCTGCATCCGTCAGGGTGCCCGATCCCAGCGGACCCGGCGGCAGGGCGGACAGCGTGCCGTTGGTGACGCCGTCCGAGCGATCCCACGCCCGATAGCTCAACGCCACCGGCAGCGCGCCATTGAAGTTCGGCACGGTCGGCTGGAAGTAGATCCGCGTGTTGGCGTCCGCTACCAGATGAAGCGCATGGCCCGTCGACATCGCGGGCAGGCTCGGCCCGGCAAAGAGCGCCCAGCTCGCGCCGTTGTCGAGCGAGTACCACCAGTTGCCGCGCGTCGTATCGGCACCGACGATCGCAATACCCGTTGGCCCGGGCGCCGAGCCGTCGTGAGCGTTCGCGCCATCGGTATCGGCTACGTTCGCGGCATTGGCGAGTGCCGTCACCAGGGTGCCGACCGCCCCGCTCGGCAGGTTGAGGCCGTCTTCCGTCGCGCCGGCAAGGGTGACGGGCACCGACGGATCGAGAATCGGCGAATCGTCCGAAGCCGCGACGACGATCCGGCCGAGAACGCCGCCAACGGGCGTGGAGCCGGTCGTCACCGTGAAGGCGTAGAAAACGTCGCGCGTTGCCGTGGTCGGCCGGTCGCTGGCGTTGTAGTAGAGGATCGCTCCGGCCGCGTTCTGCCATTGCTGCGCCGTCGCGGTGGCCCCCGCCGATGTCAGGACCATCCGCCCGGTGGCGGCATCGTACGAACCGGCGATATTTCCCATCGACGTTCCGTCGTTGGAAAAAGTGAGGAAGTCCTCGCCGGCCACGAAACCCGTCGTCAGCGCCACGACGACCTGCTCCAACTGTCCGCCCGAGAGGTCGAGCCGGCCGGTCCCCAGCGCCACAGCGCTGGCAGCGGCAGGCGTGTTGTTGGGTTCGATGAACGTCACCTGATACTGGCCACCCGGCGCCAGGGCGAAGACCGAGTAGACCGGCGCGCTTGTCATCACCCCACCGGTTCCCTGGCGGCCGGTGAAGCCGGTGGCCAGCGCCACGTTGTTGAAGTTGGCGTCGGAGATGGTGGCGCCGATGGTGATGCTGGGAACCACCGTACCGGTCGTCGGGTTGGAATAGGTGAGATGGGTCAGCACGCCGTTCACGGTCGACTTGCCTGTCCCGGCGCCCAGCGTGATCGACAGCGTGCCGCCGACCTGGAGGAAGGTCCCGATGGCGGCGCCATTGAGCACAACGTTGTTGCCGCTGAAGACGAGTTGCGAATCGCCGCCAAAGACATCCGCGGCATTGGGTGTGGCATTGCCGGAACCGTCGTAACGCTGGACGGTCAGGACCACGCCTTCGTACGAATAGCCACGCCCCGATCCCACCAGCTTGTCCAGCTCGACGTCGCCGCCGGTCGGGGCGAAGGTGGTCGTGAGATAGACCACTTCGGAGGGCAGGATGCCCTGCACGCCTGTTGCCCAGTTGGCCACCGTCGGCGCCGTGTCGGGCAGCTCGTAGGCGAAATTCATGCCCGCCACGACGTTGCCGCCGGCGGTGGCGCTAGCCTGGGCCGGCAGGGTCGTGAGGGTGCCGAACGCGTTGAATACCAGCGTTTCGGACGCCGGCAGTCCAGCCGAGCCGCTGGGCGGCAAAGTGATGCGGAAGGTGCCGTTGGGTATCAGGCCGAAGAACCAGCGGCCGAGGGCACCCGTCGCAACGGTCTGGTGCAGATCGTCGGCGGTGCCGAACACGCCGTCAGGACCAGCCGAGGTGTGGGTCACGGTGATGCCACCGAGCGCTGTGTGCAGCACAGGGTCGAATGTTTCCGGCGTGTCGCCCAGGGCCTGCCACACCTGTCCCGACGCCGTCGCCAGCGAGTTGGTCACCTGCCGCCAGTAGTCGTTCAGACCGCCGACGGTCGGCAGGCTCGAACCGTCGCGCGCGCCGCTGCCGCTGCCCACCGGGCCGACTGTGCTGCCGAAGGCGGACGTAATGGTCGGGTTCAGGGACTGGAAGGTCTCGGTCACCGTCGTGGCCGGCACCGGTGCGCCGGGATCAGCCACCACCATCGTGTAGGTGAAGACCTGACTCTGGCCGGCAGCCAGGGTCATCGTCGCCGTGAAGACGTTGCCGCCGCCCGGTGTCACCACGAGACCGGTGGCACCGCCCGTCGATGCCAGGCCGACGATGCTGCCGACGTTCGTCGGCAGCGGATCGCTCACCGTCACGGCATAGGCGGTGGCGTTGCCGGTGTTGGTGAGCGTGATGCGGTAATCCACGCTGCCCGCCCCGGAGTCGATCGCCGTGACGACCTTCTGCATGTCGACGTTGGGCTCAACGATGGTCTCGTTGACCCGGCTGGCCGCCGTGGTGAAGGCGTCGGAGGCGACGACCAGGGTCGGCGAGAGGACGACGCCGGCCTGGTTAGCAAGCGTGTTGACGACGACGCCGTTGAACTCGAGTACGGCATAGTTCGGCAGCGGCGAGACGCCGTTGTCCGTCACCGTGCCCAGCGAGATGCGCAGATGCCCGGGCACCGACGTCGAATCGATAGCCGAGGCCGGCAGAATATAGGTCGGTGTGAAGGTGGTGGGATCGATCGCCGTCGTGCCCTGCGCCACCTGGAGCCCGGCGGTGTTGCCCGCCGGATCGAGGGTCGACGAGGTGATGTGGCCGAGATCGCTGATCAGCGCCAGCTTCACGGTGCCGTCGGACAGGAAGGGCGATAGGCCGGCCGGCAAGGTGAAATCCAGCACCACGTTGGTGTTGGTGCCTTCCGGCAGCAGGGCCTGGCCATGCAGGCGCGTGATGTCGCCGATGACTACGTTGGCGTCGGTGACCGGCGCGGCGGCGCTGACGACGGTCGTGCCGTTAGCTTCGCCGCTGATATAGAGCGCCGACGTGAAGGTCCGCACGCGGAGCGGATCGCTGACGGAGAAATGATACTCGCGCGCCGCGGCGGGCGGCTGCGGCAGGGCGATCGACAGGCCGGTGCTGTCCGATGCCGGCGCTGCCACGGTGAGGTCGGTGCCCGCCGCCAGGTCGGCCGCGACGGTCGCCTGGAAGCGATAGGTCAGCACGCCCCCGGCCGCGATCGTGCCGGGATGGACGACGAGGATGCCGCCCGCCCCGTTCGACTCGTCGACGCTGCCGGAGGAGATCGGCGTGCCGGACTGCGACACGAGTTGCAGCGTGCCCGGCACGTAGGCGAGGCCGGTCGGGATATCGAGCTCGGACTCCGTTGTCTGCGACTGCACCAGCCCGTTGTTGGCGATCGTGTAGGTGTAGGTGATCGTCTTGCCCGTGAACGCAATCCCCCCGGCATCGTCGCTGAGGGCAGCGTTCAGCATTGGATCGTGCTGCACGAAGGTGACGACAGCGGGCGCCACCGGCGCGCCCGAATAGACGAGATTGGCCGTGCTGGTGAACGTCGTGCCGTCGGTATTGCTGCCGTCGGCGAAGTAGGCGTTGTAGGTGATCGTCACTGTGCCGGGCGCATCGGCATTGCTGTTGCGCACCTGCGATCCCAGATCGAAGGTCACAGTGCTGCCCGACACCGTGGCGCCGCCGGCCCCTGTCAGGGTCACGCCGGGGCCTGGCGTAATCGACACCAGGTTGCGGAAGATCTCGTTCGGCGGAAGCAGCTCGGTCACCAGCACGTGGCCGCTGCCGTTGTTCAGCGACCCTTCCGGCAGGGTGACGGTGATGGTGACCGGCCGGGTATTTCCGACCACCACCGTTGCATTGGGATAGGACGGATCGACATTGTCGTTCTGCGGCGTGTCGGACGGCCCGAACGTCTTGGGCATGGTCGGCGCCGTCGTGGTCACTGTGGCGTTGTTGACGAGATCGGCGGCGCTTCCGCCCACCGGCACGCCGTTCACGACAAAGCCATTGCCCTGGGCGACACCGTCGAAAATATTGGTGTAGTTGACGATGTTGCCGACCGCGGTCAGCACCGTGCCTGCCGACTGGTCGGGCTTGAGCTTCAGGTCATAGGAGATGGTCAGCACATTGCGATGGGCGATGTCGGCCACGCCGTACAACGTCGGATGCGGCGTTTCCGCCGTGCTCGACGGATCCTCCAGCATCACGCCGTTGGTCGTGAACAGGCCCGCCATCGTGCCCGTGCCGTAGGCGGCATTGGCCTCCAGAGTGACCGGCAGGCCGCCGCCCCGCGTCGCGGTGATGTTGGAGACGTCGGCAATCGTGTAGCCGGTGGGCAGCGCGCTCGAGACCGTCACGTCGTAGGCGCCGGCCGAGCTCGCCCCCGTGTTGGCAACGGTAATGATGACTCGCACCGTGTCGGAGCCGTCGGCGCCGGCGACATTGAGATCCTGCAGGTCGCCGACTGTCCGCGGACCGCCTGGATCGTTCGCCACGAAGGGGGAGCCCGACGATCCGGCGGGGACATAGACGGTACTGGGGTCGCCCGCCGCACCCGTCAATTCGGCCGTATAGCTCGCAGATTTGGCGCCGAGCCCGTTGTCGACCAGCGAGGCAATGCCGGTCCTGGCGCTTTGCGTGAGGTTGGGCTCGTTCAGCGTGATGCCGCTGAGGTCGATGATGGGAGCGCCGGTGCCGCTAGCGTTGGTCAGCGACGCCTCGCCCTGCGCTGTCAGGCTGAGGCCATCGGCGAAGGGCGCCGTAGTGACGACGAAGGAGAAAAGGACCGTCGCCCTCTGGCCTGCGGCATTGGTCGTATCGTCGCGATGGCCAAGGTCGAAGGTGATGCCGTTCGACGCGGCATTTACGTTGGCCGAGGCCACGCTCATGCCCGGCGACGGATTGTAGAGGAAGTACTTGCCCGCTCCCGGGAGGGGATTGGCGGTCGTTGCCGCCGTATCCTCGACGAACGCCGTGACCGAGCTGCCGTTGGCCAGAGGATCGGCCACGTTGATGATCGGCAGCGGCATGAAGGCCGCTTCGCTCAGCGAGCGGTAATCGCCGGTCACCAGGTTGTAGGTGATGGCATAGGTGATGGTATCGCCGGGCTGGACGTTGAAGGTCTCGCCGGGCTGGAAGGAGTTGACGACCACCCCGTTGATGGCGGCGACGAAGATGCGCGCCGAGCCTTCGGGGATCACCAGGTCGACGTTGGAATTGTCGGTGATCTCCGACGGCGGCAGGGTCGTCGGCAGCCCGAGCGCGGTGACGACGGTCGCGGTCGCCGAGACCGACCCCGTGACGGAATCGCGTTCGGTGATGCTGCCGCCCGTCCCGGTGAATGGATCGATATGGCTGTTGGTGTATTTGTCGAGGACGTGGGCCGAGACGGTCAAGGTGCCGGTGATGCCCGGTTCCAGCCTCGACGACCCCAGCGCTGCAGCGATTGCCGCCGACGGCGTCAGATTGACGGTCGTTGCGCCGGTCCCGGCATTGTCGCGCACGAACGACCAGTCGGCATTGCTGCCGCTGGTCGCCACGAGCTGGCCGTTCACGGTCGTCGTCGAGCCGGAGATGGCACCCAGGCTGATCGTCGTGGTCGCACCGCCCGCGGCCGGCGTGAGCGTCAGCACCGGCGCCACCGTCGGATCGATCGTGAAGCCGTCGTCGAGCAGCGACTGCATCAGCAGGTTGTTGAAGTTGAAGTAATCCGAGATCTCGAACTTCGTCGTGAAGACGACAGTGTCGCCCGGCCGGAAGTTGGTGGCGCTGTTGGACGTGGTGTCGAAGGCACTGACCTGGACGGCCAGCGAACGGGCGGTGAAGCTCGCGGTTGCCGACAAGGTGCCGCTGACCTGATATGGCAGACCTTCGTCCGCCGACCCGGCCCACGGCATCCATGTGCCGTTGTCGAACGACGCGGCGGCAAAGGTGATCTGAACGGGCGCGCCTGTATCGGGATCGAGGATCGGCGAGCCGTTGGCCGCCGTCTCCGGCACGAAGATCGGAATGTCGAGGACGATCGGGCCGGGCGCCTCGAAATTTGGAATCGATACCTGGACGGAACCGCCCTGTGCCGCGCTGCCGGGAACGAAGGTCGCGGTGGCGCCGGACGCGCCGGTGATGGTGATCGGACCGCCGGTATATTGCACCGTGTCGGGCAAGGTGATGGTCGACACGGTACCGGTGATCGGGTTGCCGTCGGTCGCCGGCGCCGGCGTAATGGTGATCTGCAGGTGCGCCGGATAGTCGGGACCGGTCGGGGTCTCGCCTTCGCCCGGCGTCGTGATCACCTGGGCGGCGGCCTTGGCCAGCACGACCGACGCGCTTACCGAGACACCGCCATTGGCAGGGGTCGATTCGGTCGGCGTGTTCCCGGCCGTGCCACGGATCCCGGGATCGACGCTGGGATTGTTGAGCGCGTCGGCGCCGTAGGCGAAGCCGCCGAGCGCACCCATGGTCATCAACTGGCCGGCATGCTGGTTCGTCACGACGCTGGTCTTGTCGATCGTGAAGTTCAGCGTGACATTGGCCGCGCTCTGATCGGGCGTGAAGCTGCCGAACGGTAGTTGCAACACGTACATCCGACCGCCCTCCACGGCGGTCGGCGGCGCATTGACGAACTGCGGCGCGCCGGTGGCATCGAGAAGCAGCGGGTGCAGCGCCCCCAGGACCCCGAGATGGCCGGCCACCGAGGTGGAATAGACGACGCTGGAGATCGCGAGGTCGTGCCCAAGCAGGTTGGCCGATTCCAGCGTGACCTTGTCCAAGGTGTTGTTGGGCACGAACAGGTCGATATAGGGCCCGTAGCCGATCCCGGTGATGGCCGTATTGTCGAAAGTGACGGTCGCGGAGAACGTCCCGCCGAGCAGGATCTCGCTCGGCAGGCCGGACAGCGTCACCGTCGGCACCGGCGCATCCAGCACGGTCATGAAGTTGGCGACGGCCGCGGTCGAGAACGGAATGCTGGGTGTCGCGTCGCCGGCCGTACGCTCGAGGGTCCAGTTGCCGCCCAAGGCGGCCGCGCCGGTCGTATCGATCGAGGCGGCAACCGCCACACCCGTCAGGGCATGAAGGTCGGAGACGAAACTATTGCCTGTCGAGCCCGCCCCGACATCGCACCCCCAGAACTGGATCTGTGCGTTGTCGGAGAGATGGTCGCGCCAGGCCGCGATCTGGCCGGCATTGGCCTGCAGGCTGCCAGTGTCGACGACACCCGCGCCGAGTTCGATCTGGCCGGGCTGGCCGTAGGTCAGGAAGTCGAGACGATCGACGTTGCGCAGCCCCTCGAGTGCCTTGGTGACCTGGGCGATGCCGTCGGTCGAGCCGTCGATGACCACGACCTTGGTATCGGTACCGACGCTTGCGGCCAGCGTCTTCCATCCCGACACGCGCGTATCGACGAAGAGGACAGACGACGGCTGGGTTGCCGTGGTCGAAGGCTGAGCGTCCTGCGGCTGGCCCGGCGTCTGCCGCTCGGCAGGGGTTGGCGTACCGCTTACGGCAGCAGGCGGTGCGGTCTTCGCCTCGGCGGCGTGCGTGGTTGTATCGGCCGTCGCCTCCGCACTCGTCTGGGCAGCGGGCGTCGTGTGATCTGCTGTATCTCGGGCATTGTCAGTGAGCGGCTTGGTCGTGGCGGGCCCGACGCTGGCATCGAAGAGAAATCTCGGTTCCAGAACCAGTGCCATGAGCTCTCTCTCACTAAAATGCAGATACGCCAGGGGCGCTATGGCATCCGAGATATTACCGCACTCGAAGTTGCGGATTGTGCGCGAGTGGACAATTGTGTTCGGAACGTGGAGCTTCGCCGCTGCGTACACGCATATCTCGGCGTATCTCTTCGCATTCTTCAGGTTCAACGACGCGGCGCATCAGTTGTCACCATTTTGGATTGAATGCGTCAGATCCAAACACTCAAGTAAGCCTACCTGCCGCCGCGCCTAATTGTGCGAGGGCGCACAATCGGTAAATCCGCCCTCGATATACTCGTGTCAGATCGTTCGGTTCGCCGGCGCAAACATGTTGGCCATCATCGGGGTACGGAATCGTGAGAGGACCGCTGGAGTATGTCGCGCTGTTCCTGATCGTGGTCGTCGCCCTGACGATCGTCTATGGCATGGTCGCGCTCTGCGATGTTCCCCATCGGATGGCGCAGAAGCGCAATCACCCCCATCAGGACGCCATCCGGATTGCCGGTTGGTTCAGCCTCTTCCTGCTTCATTCTCTGGAACCGTTCCTGTGGATCTGGGCGTCGCTCTACGATCCCGTACGGGGATGGGGCTTCTCGGGCAAACCGGGGCCCGATGAAGCGACCTCGGCCGAGCTTGCGGCGCTGCGGGAACGCGTAGCGGTTCTGGAAGGCCGGTCGTCCGGCTCCGGAGTCTGACGTGGAGCTGCTGCTGCTCGCGATCTACGCGGCGATCTGCATTGGTGTATTCAAGCTCCTGAAGGTACCGGCCAATCCCTGGACGGTGATGACGGCGGCGCTCGGCGGCGTTTTCATGATCGGCGCCCTGCTGGTCGTGATGAATTACAATCACCCCTACACGCCCGACGCCCGCATCTATTTCTACACGACCCCCATCGTGCCCCAGGTCCGGGGGCGCGTGATCGAGGTGGCCGTGAAGCCCAACGAGCCGCTCAAGATGGGCGATGTCCTGTTTCGCATCGACCCGCAACCCTTCCAGTTCGCCGTCGACGAGAAGCGCGCCGCCCTTGCCGAGGCGCAGCAGAACGTCAGGCAGCTCACCGCCGCGTTCGACCAGGCAACGGCAGGCGTGGACAAGGCCCGCGCCCAGCTCGAGCTCGCCCAGCAGACCTACGACCGTCAGCACACGTTGCTCGAGCGGCAAGTCGTCGCCCAGGCCACCGTCGACACGGCCTCGCGCAACCTCGAAGCGTCACGCCAGACGCTCCTGCAGGCGGAAGCGGCCGCCGAGCGCGCCCGGCTTGCCGCCGCTTCGCGGATCGACGGCGTCAATACGACCGTCGCCCGCCTCCAGGCGGAGTTGCGGGATGCCCAATTCGATCTCGATCAGACGGTCGTCCGCGCCCCGGGCGACGGCTACGTGGCGCAAATGTTCCTGCGGCCGGGCAACATGGCCGTGCCGCTGCCGCTCAACCCGGCCATGATCTTCATCCATCAGGACCAGAAGGATCTCGTCGCGGCCTTCCCGCAGAACGCGCTGCAGCGCCTCAATCCCGGCGATGAGGCCGAAGTCTCGTTCGCGGCCATGCCGGCCCGCATCTTCACCGGCAAGGTCCGAAGGGTGGTCGATGCAGTGTCCCAGGGACAGCTCCAGCCGAGCCCGACCTTGATCAACCCCGAGGATCGCTTCAGCAAGCCAGGCCGCGCGCTCGTCGCCATAGACCTGACGAGCGACGTGTCGGCCTACAACCTCCCCGGCGGTGCCATCGCCGACGTGGCCGTCTACACCGACCATGCCCGTCCGCTCGCCCTCCTCCGCCGCATCCTGCTGCGCATGAAGAGCTGGCTCAACTTCATCTCTCTCTAGGGGCCCGCTCCGCAACCTCCTCAGAAGGCCGCGATCAGGGTCAGCCCGATGGCGTTGGTCGTGGTGAGGCTGCCAGCTGTGTCGACCTGGCGCGCAAAGTACGGCTCGACATAGAAGTGATCCCTGACCGGCAACGTCACACCCATGATCAGGCGGTAGCGCGAGATCTGATTGTAGGTGGTATCGAAATAGACCTCGGCGGAGGCATACGGCGTGAAGAGGTAGCTGCCGATGGTGACGTCGCGCTGGACCTGGATCCGCTCGCGCAGACGCACGGAGAAGCCGCTGTCCCGCCAGCGGAACTCCTCGCGTGTGCGGAAGTCGGCGGAAAAGCCCCAGCCCAGCGTCGCGCGGAAAATCTGCTCCGCCAGCAGCCGGTTTTCCTGGTAGGGGCCGCCATCGGTGGCACTGCCGTGGCGATAGCCGATGCGTCCCCAGAACCAGTTGGTGAAATGATGCTCGTAGGTCAGCCCGACCTCGGCCTGGTAGCTCGAGCCGGAATCGCGGTCGCGGTTCACCGAGATCATGCCGATAAGGCGCGACTGGCGATCATCGAACCATTTGTGGAACTGCAGCTCGGGCCAGAATTCGACCCTCTCCTGAGCGTGCGCCGCCGATGCCATCAGCATCAGCGGCGCAACGCCTGTAAATACAGCCGTCAGGCGGCGCAACGCCGGCTCAGCGTGGCCGCATATTCTCCACATCCTTCAGCCGTTTCAGCGCCTGCTGTTGCTGCAGCAGCCCGTAGTTGATGCCGGCGGCATTGAGCGAACTGCCGAGCTGGTAAGGATACTGGTCGAAGTCGGCGAAGAATTCCTTGATCTTGGCCTGGATCGGCACGAGCAGCCACATCTGGCGGGCGACGAAGTCCATGTTGCCGGCGCCTTCCTTCTGACCACGCTCATAGGGATCCATGCGCAGGTTGGCGATCAATGCCCACGAGGGCGTCTCGCGCAACGCCGTCGCGATGTTTCCCTCCGAGGCGAAAGCAAAGCTTACCTTCCAGTCGTTCCAGCGGATGGCATTCAGGTTGCCGCCCTGGTCGAAGTAGTAGATGGCATCGCGTGGCCCCTCCTTCGCCTCGCCCTTGAAGAAAGGCATGAAGTTGTAGCCATCGAGATGGACCTTGAAGGTCTTACCGCCCGCGGCGTAGCCCGCCTTCATCTTGTCTTTGATGTTGGGCTCGCCCGCCGCTGCGGCAAGCGTCGGAAACCAGTCGAGCAGGGAAATGATGTCGTTCACCTGCGTACCCGGCTTCACGACGCCGGGCCAACGCACCATCATCGGGATGCGGAAGCCGCCTTCCCAGGTCGTGCCTTTCTCGCCGTGGAACATCGTCATGGCGCCGTCCGGCCACAGCGCGATCTCGGCACCGTTGTCGGTGGTGTAGAGAACGATCGTGTTGTCGGCGATCTTGAGATCGTCCAGCTGCTTCAGCAGTTCGCCCACCATCGCATCGTGCTCGGCCATGCCGTCGGCATGGATGCCCTTGCCGGTCTTGCCCAGCGACTCCTTCTTGAGATGGGTGTACACGTGCATGCGTGTCGAGTTGAACCAGCAGAAGAATGGTTTGTCGGCCTTGACCTGGCGGTCGATGAAATCCTTGGTCGCTTTCAGGAACTCCTCGTCGATGGTCTCCATGCGCTTGGTGTTGAGCGGGCCGGTATCCTCGATCTTGCCGTCGGCCGAGGTCTTCAGCACGCCGCGCGGACCGAACTTCTTTCGGAACTCGGGATCCTTCGGATAGAAGTAACCCTCCGGTTCCTCCTCGGCATTGAGGTGGTAGAGGTTGCCGAAGAACTCGTCGAAGCCGTGTTTGGTCGGCAGATGCTCGTCGCGGTCGCCGAGATGGTTCTTGCCGAACTGCCCCGTCGCGTAGCCTTGCACCTTCATCACGTTCGCGATGGTCGGCATCCAGTCCTGGATGCCGTGCGGGTCGCCCGGCATGCCGATGGTCAGCAGGCCGGTGCGGAAGGGCTCCTCGCCGAGAATGAAGGAGGCGCGACCGGCAGTGCAGCTCTGCTGGCCATAGGCGTCGGTGAAGATCGCGCCTTCGCGGGCAATGCGATCGATGTTGGGCGTACGGTAGCCCATCAGGCCCATCGTGTAGGCGCTGATCTGCGGGATGCCGATATCGTCGCCGAAGATGACGAGGATGTTGGGCTTCTTGCCTGTCGCAGGTGCCGGGGCCGTCTGCTGTGCCTGGGCCTGCTCGATCGACCTGCCGGCCGCCAGCGCGCCGATGGTGGCGAGTGCCGTGCCGGCAAACAGCATCCGCCGCCGGCTGGTCGCGAGATCATCGCTTCTGTCTTGATCACTCATGACGTCCTCCGTTCACTCTAGAGACACACCTGAATCCGAGATGATTGGTCGAGGTATCGATCGGCTGCGCATGGCGCGCCGCCGGACGATAGCGCCGACAGTAGTTGGGCGCGCAAAGATGCGAGCCGCCCTTCAGCACCTTGCGTGGAATGCGGACGGTAGACAGGCGAGGATCGTAGCTGGCTTCAATCCCGGCGCCACGGGGATTTTGTGGCACGCAGCAGGCCTTCGACGGGTCGGACGGGTGGCGCTGCGACCACCAGTCGGCAGTCCATTCCCAGACATTGCCGATCATGTCGAAGATACCGAAGCCGTTGGCCGGAAATGCTCGTGCCGGCGAGGTCCGCGCGAAACCGTCACTGCGCAGGTTCTCGAGCGGGAAATTTCCCTGCCAGGTATTGGCCATGTACCGGCCGCCCGGCGTGAACTCGTCGCCCCAGGCAAACTCCGCGCCGTCGAGGCCGCCACGAGCGGCGAATTCCCATTCGGCTTCTGAGGGGAGTTCCTTTCCGGCCCAAGCAGCATAGGCTTCGGCATCCTTGTAGGCGATCTGCACGACCGGGTGATCGTCCAGGCCACCGATATGGCTGCCCTTGCCCAGCGGGCGCCGCCACGTCGCGCCGAAGGTGAAGCGCCACCACTGGCTCCAATTGGTGAGATCGATCACGTGGTGCGGCGGCGTGAAAACGAGTCCGCCCGCCCGCAGCATCTCCGGCCGCGCGCCGGGATAGTCCCTGGGATCCGGTGGAAGTTCGCTCCAGGTGACGTAACCCGTCGCCTCCACGAACCGGCGGAACTGCGCGTTGGTCACCGGTGCCGCGTCGATCCAGAACCCGTCGAC
Organism: Alphaproteobacteria bacterium 65-37; assembly: GCA_001897995.1. Classification (GTDB taxonomy): domain Bacteria; phylum Pseudomonadota; class Alphaproteobacteria; order Reyranellales; family Reyranellaceae; genus Reyranella. The sequence goes on from MKRV01000310.1 coordinate 15,700, forward strand.
CGCGACATCGTGGGCCGGCGCTTCTTCGGGATAGTGCCGGTCCGAGCCCATGCGAAAGCGACCGCCCGGGATCCACACCATGTCGGCTGGCCGCTGAGCCGTCTCCGTCACCGATGCAGGAAGAAGGGGCATGCATGTCCTTGAACGAGGCGTCGAGACACAGAACGGTTCGATTCGCTTACCAGTCCCACGAGAGCAAAATTGTTCGCATTCGTTCAATCTTCGAAGAGAGTTGCTCCTGTGCACCTCTGCTGCAGGCGCTTGGTGCAGCCGCTACTTCATCGACTGGAGCAGCTCGGTGTAGGGAACGTCGCTCGCCCGCACCAGGCCGTGGCGCGGCCGATCGAGATCGATGGTCATCCAGAGCGACGCCGCCGAGACCACGGCGAAAGCACCGCTCAACAGGAAGTAACGTTTGCGCACGAGGCCGTTGTCGTAGCCGATCATCCCCATGCCGATGGCGGCCGTGATGACGATGACGATCAGGATCGCTTGCGGGACATGGCGGCGCGCCGCCGACAGATGTTCGGAATGAATGTCGATCACGTCGTTGAGCGGCGGCAACATGAAGTTCGCGAATTCGCGATCGCTGCCCACCCCCTCGACGCCGAGCTGCCAGATCCGCTTTTGCGTTTCACCGGCTTTGGCCAGGAGGGGGCCGACGGCTTCCGTTCCGTAGCTGTGCAGCAGTTGGAGCCGATCCTTCGCGTACTGCCGCAGCTCTGATTGCAGTTGAGTACGCTGTGGCTCCGGGAGCAGCTGGGCGCGCAAGTATGCGGTGCCGATGGCATTCGTTTCCTTGACGATCATGTCCTGGCGATCGATGAACCGTCCGCCCGCTGCAGAGAAGCTGAAGCCCACAAGGAAGGTGACCAGCGCGAGAATCGCTGTTCGGATCATGTCGACGCGACGCTTGTAATCGTCGTCCAGCCCTTTCACCTGGGACCCGAGGCGGTAGCCAATCTCGTGACAGCCGAGCAGCAGGACCAACAAGAACGCAGCGATCGCGAAAGGCGACGAACTCAGGGTCTCCAAGCTTTCCGTCCCATGAAGCCGTTAAAGTCCACGTGCCGGCCCCGGCGGCTATTCACGACGCAGGCACACCCGGCACAACTCACAAGAGCGTAGCCAACTAGACCTGTCCGCTCTCCCGAATTGTTCGCCAAAGAGCAATTTCGTCTTTAAATGCGTCTTTTATGCAAAAACGCATAGCATAATGCCCTTGGTGGGGAAGCGAGAATGTTAGGCAACGCGCGGTAGAACGTTCTAACCTGAACAATCTTGAAGTTATCTAGCGATGCATAAATTGCATCGATTTCTGCATCACTGGAGCGAAGATGACTCACTTTAAGATGAGTTGTCCCGAAAGAGCCGCTCGCAAGAGGTGCCTCACACGCCGCCGTATTCTCGCGGCTGCAACATCTGCACCGTTCGTGTCCCGCGCGCATGCCTCGCCGGACGGACCCTTTCGAGTGATCACACCGGGAGCACCAGGAGGCCTGATCGATTTGGCCGCGCGTGCGATCAGCGATGCCGTGGGGCGTGAACTGGGTCGCCCCTGGATCATCGACTCGAAACCTGGAGCCAACGGGATCATCGCAGCCAAGGTTTTTCTCGAAGGCCCAGGAGACGACCATACCTTGTATCTGACGGTGCTCAGCCACGTGCTGCTGCCGTTCGTAGCCAAAGTGCCGTTCGATGTCGTAGCGGACTTCCAGCCGGTTGCCATGATCGGCGCCAGCACGTTCCTGCTTTGCGTGCCGGCTGAATCGCCGGCAACGACCGTCGCCGAATTCATCAGCTATGCACGCAGTAACCCCGACAAGCTCTGTTACCTGAATTCCGGCAACGCCACGGCCACTCATCTTCTCCCCGAGATGCTCAACATCCGCTATGGGCTTGGCCTCGTATCGGCCTACTACAAGATGATTGCACAAGGCCTCCGCGACCTGATTGCCGGCAGGCTCGACCTCGGCTTGATCGCCACCGGCGCGGCCTTGCCCCATGTGCAACAGGGACGCCTGAAAGCGATTGCCCAGGTCAGCCGCCGTCGCGGCGATGCGGTGCCGGGCATTGCCACTTTGGCAGAGCAGGGATTGCCCGACCTGGGTTTCGAAGCGCTGTTGCCTCTCTATGGCCGCCGCTCCATGTCGACATCGACCGTCTCCAGGATCAACGGAGCCGTAGCAATCGCCTTGGCCGATCCGACGGCGCGCGCAAGGCTTGCCAGCGCCTTCATTGAACCATTGCCCATGCAACCGGCCGACGTAGGCGCGACGATGCAGCGTGAGCACGACCGCTGGGGGGCGATCATTCGGCAATTGGGCATAACGCCCGAAGGCTCGAGCTGAAGGAGACGACATCCGATCATGATTCGTCGCTTCGAAATGGCAATCGCCATCGAAACGCACCGCAGCTTTCATCGAGCGGCGCGCGCCGTCGGTGTTTCGCAACCGGCGCTGACGCGCGCGCTTCAATCCCTGGAGAGGGAGTTCGGTGCGCGTTTGTTCGAGCGCGGCAAAACTGAAGCTCAGCCGACCGCGTTCGGCCGCATCGTGCTTGCCCACGGCCATCGCATCCTCGCCGAGGTAGCGGAGGCCCGGCGGGAGGTCGATCTGCTGAGCAGCCTCGAGGCAGGTGAACTCAAGATCGGTGTGGGAAGTGCCGGTCCGCAACAATGGGTGGGCCGCGCGATCGGGGAGCTGTGTGTCGCTTATCCGAAGCTGCGGGTATCGAATATCGGGCTTGCCGGCCTCGACCAGCCCGATGCCCTGATGGCAGGAGAGGTCGACGTCGCCGTCGGAGAGCCGGGCGATCTCGCCGGATATCCCGACATCGTCCTGGCGCGGCTACCTCGCCGCCCCTGCGCCTTCTTCTGCCGCAAGGACCATCCGCTTACCAGGCTGGCCAAGGTCGAACTGGAACACATCGCGGCGTTTCCCTTTGCAGCGCCACGCCTCAGCCGGCGCTTCGGGATGAATTTTCCGGCGAATTCGGCGATGGGGTCGATGTCTGCGGATGGAGAATGCTTCGAACCTGCCATTCTGTGTCCGACCTGGACGGCAATCTGCCAGATCGTCTCCAGCTCCGACGCCGTCTCAGGCCGCGCGCGCCCTCTGCTGAATACACCGGAGATCGAAGCCGAATTTACCATCCTGCCGTTTATGCCGCCGTGGTTTTGCACCGAGCATTCGATCATGTGGCGGCGCGATCGCATGCCCCATCCCGCGTTGAAGGCTTTTTGCGACGCCGTGCGCCGCGCGGAAGCATTCATGATGACGGACAAGAAAACCGCACGAGCGGTTGCCTGATCGCGGCCGCCTGACCACAGCAAGCATCGATCAATGCACTTCTGTTATTGGACGTAGACGACCTTTTCGTTCGACCTTCAGGTTTGAGGATTAACCAAGCGAGGTTGCATGTTGCGCATGTCCGGATGCGAACGGCCGTGGCCCACGAAAGTGCACTTTCCGACCCTGCGGGACCAGGGTTGGCTCGCCCTGACCTCTCCGGACTTCCGGCAGGCCATGCTCGAACGCGTGACCTTGCGCAAGTTTGCCGCCGGTGAAGCGATCTATCGAATGGGAGACAATGAAGGCGGTCTTTGGGCCATTGTCGAAGGCGGCGTTCAATTCGAGATTCCCGGCCCCCAGCTCACCCCCGGCCTGGCCTATGTCGCCATCCCCGGTTTTTGGTTCGGCGAAACGCCGCTCATCCGCAGGACGGTCCGCCCGCTCGACGCGATCGCCACCCAGCCTTCGGTTTTCGCCGCGATTTCCCTGGCCGACTGCCGGAGCGTCCTCGAAGAGGATCCGTCCTGGTGGCAATGGATCGCCCTGCTGGCCAACATGAACTACGACTTGGCGTTAGGCCTGACAGCGGACCTGCTCCTGCAGGATCCGCAGCAGCGAATCATCGCCACCCTCCTGCGACTCACCGGGTGGCGGACAGGCTTGCATTTCGTCACCAATCCCGGCCCGATCCATCTCACCCAGCAGCAGCTCGGGCGGATCGCCAACCTGTCGCGCACCGCCGCGAGCGGCATCCTGCGCGATCTGGAAAGACGGGGCCTGATCGTGATGGGCTACAGATCGCTCGAAGTGCTCGACGGCGATGGTCTGCGGTCCATGCTGGGAGAGCATTGAAGCCGCGCTGCGCCTCGGTGAGGCGCATTTTCAGGGCAGCACGTGCAGGCGGCGCAACGAACCGAGGATGATCTGGATCGCCAGTGCCGCTTGCAGCGCCGAGAGGACCCAGCCGAGTGCCTGCAGAACGGCAAGGCCGACCACCCTCAGGATAGGCTTGGCCAGCGCCATGGCGATGAAGTTGAAGCCCATGATCTGCAGCAGCACAAGCACGATGCCCTGCTGCGCCGCGGGATTACCGTAGGTCGCGGCGGCGAAATAGAAGAGAGCGACAACGCCGATCGGCGTTATGGTCGCGGGAAGGACGATCGGGGAGAGCACCGGCCGTTCGAGCAGGCCGAACAGCGTCCGCCAATCGTGCGCCGGCGGCTTGGCGGCCTGGGGCGCAGCAGCGGCCTGCGGCACCTCGACCAACGAGAAATTCGTGATCATCCGGAGCGCGGTGACGAACAGCAGCACGCCGCCGGCAATCGCAATGGCCTCTACGGAGACCCGCCAGGCCGACACGATGTGGTTGCCGCCGTAGAAAATGGCCAGCGCGATCAAGGTCGCCAGCACTGATGCCTTGAAGGCGATCGCCACCACCTCTCGCCAGCCCAGGCCGGCCGTGGCCGCCGCCGCCGGCGGGATGATCTTGAGCGGCCCCAAGGTCAGGAAAAAAATCGTGAAGACGTAGGCACTGTCCGTCATGACGCTTCCCGAGGTGTGGTGGCGGGGGCCTCCCGAGCCTGGAGGCGCTTGACCGTGCGCCCGGTGAGGATCAGGCCGATCAGAGACGACAGGATCACCAGCACGACCGTCGCATTGAGCACCGGCTCGTCGATCAGCCGCTGGCCTGCCGGATTGCGGGTCGAGTAGGCGACCAGCGCGACCGCCAGCGTGGCGGCAACCTGCGGGATGGTGAGCGCGTACATCAGCTGCCTGTCCGTTGCCCGATAGCCCAGGACACGGCCGGCGACTTCGGCGGCCAGCCATTTGCCCCCGAACAAGGCGCCGAGGATCCCCAGCACGAGCAGCGGCTGGTCGCGCAAGGTGGCAAAGAACACCTTGAAGTCGACGAGAAAGCCCGCGGCGACGAAGAAGATGGGAATGAACAGGGTCTGACTCATGACCTCGAGCGAATCGTCGCTCGGCGTCGTGCCGAAAGCGCGCTTCAACGCTACGCCCGCCAGGAAGGCGCCGATGATCCCCTCCAGCCCAATGAGCTCGGCGCCCTGGGCGGCGACGGCCATGACCACCAGCATGACCAGCGCGCGATTGGCCTTGCTCTTGCCGAACCTCTCGAGCATGCGCGCGGCCAGCCAGCTGAGCCCGATCAGGACGGCCGGCACGTAGACGGCGAGCCAGAAGAGTTCGATGAGGACATTCCGCGGATCGAAGCCGGAAATATGGATGGGAAGGCAGACCGCCAGCACGAAGATCGACAGGAGGTCGGTGAAGACGGTGGCTCCGACCGTCACGACAACGGCTTCGCGGTGCATGAGGTCGGCGGCCTTCACGACAGGCAGGCCGAGCAGCGTGTGGGAGGCGAGCACAGCGCCGATCACGGCACAGGCGTTCGGCGGATAGCCCATCAGCCAGCCCACCGCGACGCCCAGCAGGAATGGCGCGCTGAAGGTCGCCAGCCCGAAGGTCGCCGCCTTGCGCCGCGCACGATTGAACTGCTCGATATCGACTTCGAAGCCGGCAAAGAACATCAGCAGGAGCTTGCCGATATCGGCGAAGAACTGGACGATCTTGCCGTCGGGGTTGAGGACGGCCAGAACCTGCGGCCCGAGGATGATGCCGGCCAGGATATAGCCCACCGGCCCGGGCAGCCGCAGGCGCTCCATCAGGCTCGGCAGGACGAGCGTCAGCATGAGCGTCAGGGCAAACGACGTCAGCGTCGGCAGGTGCGCAAGGAACTCCACTCGACTCCCCCTTTGTCTTCTCCCGGCTTTCCCCTCTCCTTCCAGCTCCCGCCTATTTCACGACTTCCGAGGAAGCCACCCGGATGCGACCGCTGCGCCGCGCCTTGGCCAGCGCATCATGATCCTGGTGGGTCTGCTTGTCGTAGGCCAGCGCGAAGCGCGCAATGGCGTCGTCGAGCTCGTCGCTCTTGCCGCAATAGCCCGAGATCAGGGCCGCATCGCCCGACTTGGCATGGGCGAGGGCCAGGGCCCAGCCGCACAGGCCCCAATACTCGGAGAGCGACGACAGGGTCTCGCGCTCCCCCTCCACGAACTTCACGCCGCCCTTGAGATCGGCGAGCTGACGCACGTAGAAATCCATCGACCGGGCGGCCTTGACGGTCCCCCAGCCGAGAAAGATGTCGGGAGATCCCTGGATCATCCGCTGGCCGACCACCACGCGCCGGCCCTCGTTCTGGTACGGCAGGTCAACGCCGGCATAGGGCGCGAGCACCGAAGGAGATGCCTCCTTCACCTGCAGGAACAGCGGGTCTTCGTTGTCGAGGCCCATCAGCAGCACGATCCAGCACTCGGTGCCGACGCTGCCCACACCGACCACCTTGCGGGCGACGTCGACGATGCGATAGCGCGACAGCAGGTGCCGGCGATCGTAGGCAAGTGACTCCGTGTAGGATTTCAGGAACGAATTGATCGCCGCCGCGATCGGAACCTTCTGCTCGGTGTGCGTCTCGCGCACGATCAGGGGGAGCTCCTCGATGATGCGGTGCTCGCCCTGGCTCTCCTCGGTCAGCCGATCGAGCATGCGCATATGGCCCTTTCGGCGGGCCTCGTCCATCACCCGGGAGGCGCGGCGACGGACCTTGGGCGACATCGCCCGCAACACGGCATTCTCGTCGATACGCTCGTACCAAACGGCGAGGTGACCGGCTTCGGCGTAGCGGCGGATATACCTGCGATAGGAACGTACGATCTCGCGAGCGGCGTCCGCCGCGGCAGCCTTGTCGCCGCCGACGAAGCGGGCCGCCACCGCGGCACTGGCGGCCAGGCGCTTGAGGTCCCATTCCCAGGGGCCGGGATGCGTCTCGTCGAAATCGTTGATCGCGAAGACGAGGTTGCGCTCGGCCGAGCCGAACAGGCCGAAATTGGCGACGTGCATGTCGCCACAGGCCTGCACCTGAATGCCGGTCGTCGGAGTCGGCGCGAGATCGGCGGCCATCACGGCGGCCGAACCGCGCAGGAAGGCAAAGGGCGAGGCAAGCATGCGTGCAAAGCGCACCGGCACCAGCTTGGCGACGCGGCTCGCATTCTGGCCCTCCAGAATACCGATCGGATCGGGCCGATTGGCCACTGGTGCGTAATGGGCATGATCGGCCCGCGGCACGCGCTGGCGCAGCTCCTTGCCGGCAGCAAGGCGTTCTTTCAGCGACGGCCTCTGGCCGACATAGTCGAAAAGAGCAGCGAGGTCGTCGCCGGCGGCTTCCGCCTCGGCAATGCGGCCGTCAGCCCTCGGTGATGCGGTCTCTGTCATCGTTCCCTCTTCTCGCTGGGCCCGCAGGTCGAGCGTCGGACAACACTTCAGGCGCAACTGGGTTGGAGTCGCGTCATGGACCTGACGTGAATAACCTACGCCGCCACCTTCAATTGATCGGACACGAACAATTGGGCTGCCGCACATGCGTTACCGGTGAAATGAAGGTTAGCCCGCGGCCAAGGCGGTAACAGTCGTATCCGAAGGAGAGGACGATGAGCGGCACCGGCCATCCTTACCGCAAGACGGCCCTCTCTCCCGTCTTGCTGGCCGTGGTGGCCTGGGCTGGGGATGCCTCCGCCCAGGCTGCCACGGATGCCGCCGCAAGCTCGCTGTCACAGCTCATCGCCGACAGATTCGATCGCATCGGCGAGCATCTCGGTGGGCTGGCGCATGCCCTCCCCCGGATGCCGGATTACCTCCACGAGGTCGGCCTGTCGTTCGAGAAGGCGGCCGGCGCCACCAGTCCCGGCCGCATCGTTGTGGTCAGTCTCCTCTGTCTCGCCATCGGCGCCCTTGTCGAATGGGGATTGCGACGCGCTTTGCGCGATCTCAGCGCACGCCGCCATGCTCAGCCCGTCACGACCACGACAGACCGTTTGGCGGTCGTCGCCACCGACCTCGGCCTCGAGCTGGGCGGCGTCGTGGCCTTTGCCCTGGGAGCCTTCGCGTCCCTCCTGGCCGTCGGACGGCCCGGTCCGATCAACGAGGCCGGCAGTTCCATTCTGGTCGCCCTGGTCTGGTTGCGCCTGGTGCTCGCCCTGCTCAAGGTCCTGCTACGACCAAACAATCGGCCGGACCGGGCCTTCGCCGCGCTCGACCTCGAGCAGCCGCTTGCCCGCTTCTGGTATCGTTCCTTGACCGCGTTCGTTGGTTGGCTCGCCTTGGGCTGGGCAACGATCGTCTCGTTGAACGCCTTCGGGATGCCGCAGGATGGCCGACACCTCCTGGCCTACCTTCTGGGCATCGGCCTGGTCGTGATCGCGCTGGTGATCATCTGGCATCCCACCAGCTCGCGGCCCGCGCGAACCGGTCATGGCAATGACGGCTACGGCAACGGCAGCAAGTGGCTGGCCTCGCTGGCCGCAGTCGTCTTCTGGACGGTCTGGGCCATCAATGCGATGCCTGCGTTCTGGTTCCTGACGGTGGCAATCGGGTTGCCGCTGGTCATCGGAATCGGCCGCCGGATCTCGCGCCACCTGTTGCGTCCTGCCGGGTCAGAAGGTGGCGAAGCGGGCGTGCCGTCCATCGCTTCCGTGATCGTCGAGCAGGGGCTGCGGGCGCTCCTGGTTGGCGCCGCGATCTGGCTCCTGCTCTGGGGCTGGAACCTCGATGTCGGCGCTCTCGCCGCCCAAGAAAGCGTCTACGCACGCCTGGTGCGCGGTGCCTTGCATGCTCTCGTCATCGTACTGGCCGCCGACCTTGCCTGGGGCCTGATCAAGGCAATGGCCGACAATGCGCTCGCCCGAGCTCAGGCCAGCCCGGATGTCAGCGGAGACGAAGCCCGGCGCCGGGCGCGCGTGCGGACGCTCCTGCCGATCGGCCGTAACCTCGCCTTCATCGTGCTGGTCGTGATGGCCGGGCTGATGGTGCTGTCCTCGCTCGGTGTCGAGATCGCCCCCTTGGTCGCCAGCGCCGGCGTCGTTGGCGTCGCGGTGGGCTTCGGCGCTCAGACGGTGGTCCGCGACATCATCAGCGGCATGTTTTACATGATCGACGACGCCTTTCGAGTCGGCGAGTACATCCAGAGCGGCAACTACAAGGGGACCGTCGAATCCTTCAGCCTGAGGTCAATCAAGCTGCGCCACCAGCGCGGGCCCCTGTTCACCGTTCCCTTCGGCGCCCTCGGCGCAGTGCAGAACATGAGCCGTGACTGGGTGATCGTGAAGGAGATGATCGGCATCACCTACGACTCCGACGTCGACAAGGCCAAGAAGCTGATCAAGCAGATCGGGATCGAGCTTTCGCAGGATCCCGATCTCGGCCCCAGCATCCTGCAGCCCCTGAAGATGCAGGGTGTCGAGCAGTTCGGCGACTACGGCATGCGCATACGCACCAAGATGATGACCAAGCCGGGCGAGCAGTTCGTCATCCGCCGCCGCGCCAACGCCATGATCAAGAAGGCCTTCGACGCCAACGGCATCCGCTTCGCCACCCCCAAGGTGCAGGTGGCCCACGATGCCGAAAGCGCGACCAGCGCTGCCGCCCAGCTCGTCGTGAAGGCCGCGCCGGAGGCCCCTCACTGACGCGGCGGGCCGTTGCCTGCCGTTCCTGCTTCCACGGGAACCCGCGTCACTTCAGCTCGAAGGAATAGACGACTTTCCAGTCGCTCTTCATGTCGACCACCAGCCACTTGCGGCGGACCGCCTCGTCCCACGCCTTGTCCAGCCGCCCCACGGACGAGCTGCGGTCGTAGGCATATTCGCGTGCCGCATCGGTATGGTGCACCAGCCCCATGAAGCGCGGCCCCTCGCCGGCGGCCGTCCATTCCAGCATCTGCTGGTCGCCATCCGAATTGCCGAAGGCAAGCACCGGCCGCCGCCCGATGAAGCGGTTGATGCCGGCCGGCTTGCCCGGACCGTCGTCGACAAACTCGACCTTGGCCTCTTTCGTCAGCACCGGCTTGTCGGGGGCCAGCATCTCGTATTTGGTGACGATCGAGGATCCGACCACCTGTTCCGGCGGGATGCCATAGATGGCTTCGGTCCAGGGCCGCATGAACTCCACACCGCCGCCAGAGACGATGAAGGTCTTGTAGCCGTGCGCACGCAGGTAGGTCAGAAGCTCGATCATCGGCTGGTAGACAAGTTCCGTGTAAGGCCGATTGAACCGCGGATGGCGGGCAGTCGCCATCCAGCGCAGAACCGTCTTCCTGAAGTCTTCCGTCGTGGCGCCGGCATGGGTGGCCGCGACGATCTCCAGCAGGGCCTTCTCGCCCTGCGCCGCGAGCTTTTCGTGGTCGCCTTCGAGGACCGATCGGAAGGGTTCCTGCGTCCGCCAATCCGGATGGCTTGCTGCCATCGTCTTGACGCGATCCATGGCGAACATCAGTTGGAAATAGAAGGGCTTCTCGGTCCACAGCGTGCCGTCATTGTCGAACGTGGCGATGCGTTCCGGCACCGGCACCCAGTCGGGCCCGCCAACGGTCGTCGTGCGGGTGACGAAATCGACGATCGACTGTTTCGCCGGACCGTCGTTCCATGACGCGAGGGCGTTGCCTTGCGCCCACGCCCTTGCAGCACTTCCCGACAGGACCGCCGTCGCAATCACACTCCCGACGAACGAGCGACGCCGCATGCCAGACTCCTTCCTCTGCATATCGTTACCCGACTCTACGGCGCCCCTGCCCGAAGAATGGGTCGCTCCTGAACAATCTCTTTCTTCGACACACGGAGAGTCAGCGAAGCGCCGATCACTGCCGGAAGGTGATTCGCCGTGAAATTGATCGCGCATGGCCAATCCGATCGGCGTTACGAGGCGACAATGTCGAAATGCCGGAACCTTCCGGCACCAAGCTGTCCCTCGCTGGATGATCAACATGCACCGTCGTTCCCTCCTCGGCAGCCTCATCGCCCTAGCCGCACTGGCCGCCCTGCGGCCGACACAGGCCCAGGATGCGGCCAAACCCTTCAAGCCCGAAGAGCTCGACCAGATGCTGGCGCCGATTGCCCTCTATCCCGATGCGCTGCTGGCGCAGACCTTGATGGCTGCCAGCTATCCGCTCGAGGTGGTGGAGGCGGCGCGCTGGTCCCAGTCCAACCCCAATCTCAAAGGCGACGCCGCCGTGACGGCGGTCAAGGACAAGAGCTGGGATGTCAGCGTCAAGTCGCTGACGGCCTTCCCGCAGGTGCTCGCCCAGATGAGCAAAAACCTCGACTGGATGCAGAAAGTCGGCGACGCGATGGTCGCCCAGGAACAGGATGTGGCCGATTCCATTCAGCGCCTGCGGGCCAAGGCGGCTGATGCGGGAAGTCTCAAGAGCGGCAAGGAGCAGACCGTCACGACCCAGGGCAGCGGCGCCGACCGCACCATCGTCATTGAGCCGGCCAGCCCCGACATCGTCTATGTGCCGACCTACGATTCCAGGGCGGTCTATGGAACCTGGCCCTACCCCGCCTATCCCCCGACCTATTATCCGCCGCCTCCAGGGTACGGCTTCGGCACGGCGCTGATGCAGGGCCTGATGTTCGGCGCGGGCATCGCGGCAACGACCGCCCTGTTCGGCGCCTGGAACTGGGGCCGCGGCAACAGCTACGTGAACGTCAACGTCAATCGCGCCGTCAACATCGATCGCACCTTCAATACGGCGAACATCAACAACGGTCGCTGGCAGCACGACACGACCCATCGCAAGGGTGTCGCCTATCGCGACGCCGCCTCTCGCCAGCGCTTCAATCAGCATCGCCCCGACGCCGCCGCGCGCCAGGAATTCCGCGGACGGCTACAGAGTGGCGGCGGCCAGCTCCCTCGCCAGGCCAATGCCCATCCGCAGCTCGCGCACCGCCCAGGAGGGCAAGGCATAGGTCAGGGAGGCGGCTTGGCGGGCAACCATCCGCAGCTTGCCAGCCATGCCGGCGGTCGCGCCGGCAACCTGAACCATCCAAACTTCCAGGGTCGGGCCGGCGGGATCTCTCACGGTGGCGGCGCGATCCGCGGGGTCGATCACGGGCAGCGGGTCAATCGCCAGGCTGCGCGCGGCCGGGCACAGCAGATGAGAGCGGGCGGCCACGCCCGGGGTGGCGGATTTCGAGGAGGCCGGCGATGATCGGGCGAATGGCAAGCCGCATTCTTCTGGCGCTCGCGCTGATGCTCGGCCTCGCGGCTGGTGTGGCGGCAGATGCGACCGCCCAGCAGGCCAGGCTGCAAGGCTTCCCGACGGCGAGCGCAGCGGCCGACGCCCTTACCGAGGCCATCCAGAAGGACGATTCCAAGACGATCGACGCTATCCTCGGTCCCGGCTGGTTCGACAGCGTCGTCGGCGATCCCGACGATCTCGACAAGCTGCGCGAGAAGTTCCTCGCTGCCTGGCAGGCCAGCCACCAGGTCGTGGTCGAGGGCGACAAGGCAACAGTCGAGGTCGGCACGACCGGCTGGGTGTCACCCATCCCCATCGTCAAGGAAGGATCGGAGTGGCGTTATGACGTCGTCGCGGGTCGAAAGGAGATCGTGGCGCGGCGGATCGGTCGCGACGAACTGTCGGTGATCCAGAGCCTGCTCGCCATCGTCGACGCTCAGCATGAATATGCCGCCCTCGATCCGATGAAGGCGGGGACGCCTGCCTATGCACGGCGCCTCCTCAGTACGCCGGGTACGAAGAACGGCCTCTACTGGGAGACCGCGCCCGGCGAGCCGGAGAGTCCATTGGGGCCCGCGCTGGCGACGGCGCAGTCGCTCGGACAAGGCGGCTCGAACCATGGCTATTACGGCTATCGTTTTCGCCTGCTCTATGGGCAGGGGCCGGATGCGCAGGGCGGTGCCCACGACTATCTGGTCGATGGCCGCATGATGGGTGGCTTCGCCGTCATCGCCTGGCCGGTGAAATACGACGATACCGGCGTGATGACCTTCATCGTCAACCAGGGTGGCACGGTCTATGAGCGAGACCTCGGCCCCGACACCGAGGCGAAGGCCGCAGCGATCAGCTTGTTCAATCCCGACAAGGAATGGGACAAGGCGGATACCACTCCGCCCTGAAGGCGCGCGAGGTCGGGTCGCAAGGGCGTATGGCGCAGAATGCGCGTCGGCGAACAATTCGCCGGCTGTCCTTCGCTAGAGTGACCCTGCAGGAGGGCACCACACGTGGAAGCGGCAAGCCGGCATGACAGAAGCGCCACCCCGCACGCAATTCACCGCGGAAGAACGTGCGGGCAACCCGCAAGCTTGGGGAATGTGGGTTGACGCCAGTGGGTGGACTAGGCGTGTGACACCACGACTATAGAGTGAATTTTATTTCTGTATTCAACGTATATTTGCAATTCACGTGGCAGCGGATTGCATTGCTTGCCTGCACGATGCGCGAACCAGCGATGAGCCTCGAGAGGAAGCTGAAGAGGCATCATCGACGACACACGGCATGCTTCCAGGTCGGTAAACGAGCATGACACACCCTTCGGAGCGTCCCGGCTTCTCGCTGATGGTCGGGGGGCCATTGTACCGGATCCTCGTGCGCTCGGGATTGCTCCAGCCGCCACTCGGCCTGCTGGAACGCCGCGTGCTCGCTCTGACGGCATTCACCTGGCTGCCGCTGCTCCTGCTTGCCGCCATCGACGGACGACTGTTGCCGGGCAAGGGCTACGAGCCTTTCCTCCATGACGTCGAGGGCCACGTGCGGCTGCTGGTCGTGCTGCCGCTGCTGCTTGCCGCGGAGCTGCCGGTGCACCAGCGCCTGCGCGGCACCATCCGTCAGTTCATCAAGCGCAACCTGGTTCCGGCAGAGGAGCGGCCAAAGTTCGAAGCCGCCGTCGCCGCGGCCATGCGGCTACGCAATTCCGTGATACTGGAAGCGCTGCTTCTTTTTCTCGCCTTTACGGCGGGCCATTGGTTGTGGCGCTCCCAGATCGCCTTCGAGGGCACGAGCTGGTACGCGGTATCCACGGGCGGCGGGCTCGAGCTGACCTTGCCGGGCTACTGGTACGGTTTCGTTGCCATCCCTCTCTTTCAGTTCGTCGGCTTTCGCTGGTACATGCGACTGGCGATCTGGGCGTGGTTGTTGCTGCGGATTTCCCGCCTGCGGCTCACCCTGGTCCCCACCCACGCCGACCGCGCCGCCGGTCTCGGCTTCGTGGGCAACAGCAGCTATGCCTTCAGCCTGCTCCTGCTGGCCCATGGGGCGCTGCTGTCGGGCTGGATCGCCGATCGCGTGCTGCTCGGTGGCCGCAATGCGCTCGATTTTCAGGTCGAGGCCGTCGTCCTGATCTGCTGCGTCGTCGCCGCGATCGTGGCCCCCCTGTGCGTCTTCGCCGGTCCTCTCGCCGCAGCCAAACGGCGGGGGCGCGGTGAGTACGGCAGCCTGGTCTCGCAGTACACCCAGGCGTTCGACCGGAAATGGATACATGGCAAGCGTCCGCCGGATGAGCCGATGCTGGGCAGTGGCGACATGCAATCGCTGGCCGACCTCTCGACCTGCTACGAGATCGTCCAGGACACGCGGCTCGTTCCATTCGGCTTGAAGCTGTTGACCCAGCTCGCACTCATCACCGCCGTGCCGCTGCTGCCGCTCGCCTTCACCATCCTGCCGCTGCGCAGCATGATCATGCAGGCGATCAAGATCGTGCTGTAACAAGTCGATGACACCGTGCCGACCAAGGCCGGCACTGCGGTCTCAGCTGATTGCGGCAATTGGACGGGAATGAACAATCACCTCCTGCCCCATGCGCTAACGCAGCAGGATGGGCCATCTTCAGGCAAGGCCCCGGCTTTCCATTCGACCTTGAGGAGCTGTCCATGGGCAACGAACGCATCCCGGGCACCGAGCTGCCACCCGTCTCAGGCGACGAGACGCCGCCTGTTCGACGGGGCAACGTGAATCGACGCAACATGCTGCTGGGCGGCACCACGCTGGCGGGCGCCTCCGCCCTGGGCATGGCGCCCGTGCAGCTCGCTCAGGCCCAGACGCCGCCGCCCTCGCCGCCGCCCGCCGCAGGCGGCCAGAAGCCGCCGAATGTTCTGATCATCTGGGGCGACGACATCGGCATCTGGAACATCAGCCACAATAGTCGCGGCATGATGGGCTACATGACACCCAACATCGACCGCATCGCGCGCGAGGGCCTGTCCTTCACCGACTATTATGGGCAACAGTCGTGCACCGCAGGTCGTGCGGCCTTCCTCGGCGGCAACGTTCCTGTCCGCACCGGCATGACCAAGGTCGGCCTGCCCGGCGCCAAGGAGGGCTGGCAGAAGACCGACGTGACGATCGCCACCGTCATGAAGAGCCGCGGCTATACCACGGGTCAGTTCGGCAAGAATCACCAGGGCGATCGCGACGAGCATCTGCCGACACAACACGGATTCGATGAGTTCTTCGGCAACCTGTACCACCTGAACGCCGAAGAGGAGCCGGAGAACCGCGACTATCCGAAAGACCCCGAATTCCGCAAGAAGTTCGGGCCGCGCGGCGTGATCAAGGCCTCGGCCGACGGCAAGATCGAGGACACGGGTCCGCTGACCAAGAAGCGGATGGAGACCATCGACGAAGAGACATTGGCTGCCGCCATCGATTTCATCGATCGCCAGAACAAGGCGGGCAAGCCCTTCTTCTGCTGGTGGAATGCCACGCGCATGCACTTCCGCACGCACGTGAAGAAGGAGCATGAGGGGATCGCCGGCCCGGATGGCGACGAGTATCACGACGGCATGGTCGAGCATGATGGCATGGTCGGCCAGTTGCTGAAGAAGCTCGACGACCTCGGCATCACGAACAACACGATCGTGATGTATTCGACCGACAACGGCCCGCACTACAACACTTGGCCCGACGCGGCCACGACGCCCTTCCGCAGCGAGAAGAATTCGAACTGGGAAGGCGCCTACCGCGTTCCAGCTTTCGTGCGATGGCCTGGGCAGTTCCCGGCCAATACGACGCTGAATGGAATCGTCTCGCACGAGGACTGGCTGCCGACCCTGGCGGCCGCAGCGGGCGACACCACCATCAAGGAGAGGCTGCTGAAGGGCGTCGAGCTGAACGGCCGGACCTACAAGAACTACATCGACGGCCACAACCAGCTCGACTACCTCCGCGGGCAGACCAAGGAGCCACCGCGCAAGGAGTTCATGTATGTGAATGACGACGGCCAGGTCGTCGCCATCCGCTACGGGGCCTGGAAAGTGGTCTTCCTCGAAAATCGCGGAAAGGCCTTCGAGGTCTGGCGCGAACCGTTCGTCGAGCTCCGCGTGCCGCTCCTCTTCAACCTGCGGCGGGATCCTTTCGAGCGGGCACAGCACAACTCCAACACCTATAATGACTGGTTCCTGTCGCGGGCGTTCGTCATCGTGCCCCTGCAGGCCTTCGCCGGGAGATTCCTCCTGTCGATGAAGGAGTACCCGCCGAGCCAGACACCGGGCTCGTTCAACCTGGAGAAGATCCAGAAACAGCTACAGGCCCCCTCCGGCGGGTAGGCCACGCGGTTCGTCGGGACCTGGGCGTGGATACTAGCGCCCAGGTCCACCGCCGCCGCTACGGTGCGACGGCGTGCCAGCGGCAACCGAGCTTCGCCTCTCTCACCTGGAGGGTCTTCGGCGACGTCGAGGCGTCCGCCACGACATTCAACGTCGTGCCTCCCAGACTGTAGTTCGTCGTGAAGACGTTCGGCGAGGTCTGGGTCATGGTACTGGAGATCCCTCCCGCGGAGGTGAGGGATGCCGTGGCGCCCGTCCGGGTGAGGGTGTGCACCCGCGACAAGGCCGCGTCGAACCGTTGACAGGATGATGGATTACCGCTGTCCGCGACAACCCGGAACTCGATTGGCGTGCCTTGCATGCCCGCTTGAGCGGAGGTCTGGGAGGACGCCGCAGGCGTTGCCGGCGGTTCCGTGCAGGCGCTCACCAACCCCAAGGCAAGTGCCGCGACGGCTGTCGTGAATGGGCGCATGGTTGATCCTCCTTCTCCCTGTTGAAGACACATGACGCAAAGCCCCCAAGGTCGGTCAGGGATCCTTGCTACCTGTCCCGAGGCTGGGCGGCATCTTGTGCCACGCCTGCCCCTCGGTGATCTGCCGATAGCCGTACTGGTAAAGGCTGTTCATGAACGCCTGGTCGAATTCCCCGCTCTTGGGCGCACTCGTGAAGTCCGTTCCGATATAGGCGAGATTGAAGGCGACGCCGTCCCGGCCGGAAATGAAGTAGGTCCGCAGGATGTCGTTCTGGCCGCTCGATGCCAGCATCGTGCTGATGGCTTCGCCAGCAATCGTGATGGTACGGCGCTCGATGGCCGAATACTCGGGATCGAGGCGTGCGTTGCGGATGATATAGGCATGCCGCTCGCGCCGAATGCCGCTCCTCGAGAGGTCGATCGACGCGGGATAAAGGAAGAGTTGCGCGATCGCCCCGCCATCGACGTGCAGTTCCTGGTATTTGCGACCGTCGACCTCGACATCGATCATGACCGGCTGGAAGGCCCCGGGGACGGCCGCCGATGCCCGCAGGACCTTGCGAAACAGGTCGAGCGCCTGGGGATGACCGCTGGCCGCCAGCGCACCAATGTTCCAGATCACCGGTCGGCGGGCGTCTAGATCGGTGGTCCCGATCAGCAGCAGGCGCCCCTTTTTGTACTCCCGGGCGATGGCATCGAACATCTTCTGGTCAGCGTACCGGGCAATCACTTCAGCCAGCGGCGAGGTGTCGGCCATGGCATCGTCGAACACCGCGGCCAGGTAGCCGCGCGCACGATAGACCTTGCCCGGTGACATGGTCGTATAGACTTCGCGCAGGCTCGCATCGTAATCGGGCCCCAGGAACGCGAAAGGCGCGATCAAGGCCCCGGTGCTGACGCCCGTCACGATCTTGAACTCAGGACGCGTTCCGGTCGCTGTCCAGCCGTTGATGAGGCCTGCCCCAAAGGCGCCGTTGTCGCCGCCTCCCGAGACCGCGAGATAGGAGGCCGGCGCGAGCCTGCCGCCGGCTCGGCCGGATGCACCGAGGGCCGCCTGCTCGCGCTCGTAGGCACGATTGGCCTCGTCGAGCATGGCCTGCGGACCAGCGTCGGCAAAGAAGCGGGCATTCGCGATGCCGAGTGGAAGCGCACGAGTGGTGTCGGCGCGAGGCACCGGCGGTTGGCGCTCCGGAATCGAGCAGCCCGCCGTCATGAAGGCGATGACAAACAGCGCGGCCATCACTGCCAGCTTGCCCAAGGCCAAATCCTTCTCCGTCATTGCCTGTTCGATATGCGGCAAGCCGTCGACAGGACGGGCGATTTGCCGCCGCCGATGGCGTGTCGTCTTTCGACATAGCGCAAGCCGATACGGTGGATTGACCGGCAGCGAACAATTGGGCAGGACGCCCCATGCAAGGAGTTCAGAGAATGGAAACCCGCACGATCGTCTACGACTGCGACGGCACCCGGCTCGCGGGCTTCTTCGCCGACGGTGTACCGCACACGGAAAAGCCGGCAATCCTGGTCGCGCACGAGGCCTTCGGCTTGAACGATCACATACGGGCGCGGACAAGGCGCCTGGCCGAACGGGGCTATGCGGCATTCGCGCTCGACATGTACGGCGCCGAAGGGTTTTCGCTGTCCGAAGCGGTGAGGCGTCACATCGAGTTGATGGCCGCACCGGGACTGATGCACGCT
>MKRV01000311.1 GCA_001897995.1 Alphaproteobacteria bacterium 65-37
TGGAGCAGCAGCCGCCGCCCAAGCCGCCGCAGGTCCAGGCCGCGGAGATCAACACCCAGGCGCGCATCGAGGTCGCCAAGATCGGGGCGGCGACGGCCGAGAAGCGGATCGGTCTCGACGAGCAGGATGTGAAGACCAGCGCCACCCTGGCGCTGCACGAGCTGCAGATGCGGCGCGAGCTCGCGATGATGGATTACGCGGCCCGGCACCAGATCACCCTCGAGCAGGTCAAGGCGCAGCTCGCCAAGACGGCGATGACCCTCGACACGCAGAAGCAGCTCTCGGCCCATCGTAACGGTGGGGGCCAGGTCGCGACGCCGGCGGTGGAACCGGCCGGCCGCGCCGCCAACGGCAGGGCGTTCGAGCAATGAGCGCGCCCGCCGCCCCCGAGATCTTCCGCCTGACCAGCGCCGAGCGGACGTCGCCGCTCTGGCTGCGGCTTCGGGCTCATCTGCAGGAGCGTCTCGCCAAGGCGCGTGCTCGCAACGACGGGGCTCTGGCCCCCGACGAGACCGCGCGCCTCAGGGGACGCATCGCGTGCCTCAAGGACCTGCTGGCCCTCGAGGAAGACCGGCCGCCGCTATCGACAATGGGCGACGGCTGGAGAGGAGAAGGCAATGGCTGAAGTACAGGACGAGGTATCCGAGATGAGTGCGGGCTTCGACGCAGAAGCGCCCGAAGCACCGGCAAAGGAGCCCGTGCAGCCGGAAGCCAGGGAGGAGCCCAAGCCCAAGCCGGAGCCCGCACCCGCGGCGCCTGCGGCTGAAGGGCCGAAGTATGTGCAGCTCACCGAGGAGCAATACGCTCGCCTGAACGCCGCGGCCGACGAGACCGCAGGGTTGAAGCAGCAGATGTCCAAGGCGTTCGGCACGATGGGCAACCTGCAGCAGGTGATCGGCCGCCTGCAGACCGCGACGCCGGCCGGTGCGTCGGTCGAGATCTCGGCCGAGGACTTCGCCGAGCTGGCCGAGGATTTTCCGGAACTGGCGGGTCACACCCGCCGCGGCCTGGAGAAGATCTTCAAGCGCTTGAACGTTCGCGGCACCGGTTCGGCGTCCGTGGATACCGAGCAAGTGGCCTCGGCGGTGCGCAGTGCCCGCCAGCAGGATGCGTTCGATGTGCTCGACGACCTCCATCCGGGATGGCGCGACATCGTCGGCAGAGCCGAGGATGCCGACAATGCGTTCCGCAAGTGGCTGGCGATGCAGAGCCAGGACTACCAGGACAGGATCAACACCACGCAGTCGGCGTCGATCACCGCCCGGGCGATCGACCAGTTCAAGGCCGCCACCCAGGTGCCAGCCTCGAAGCCCGCTGCTCAACCGCAACCGCAACCCTCGGCACCGAAGATCGCGGCCCGCAAGGACCGCTTCCAGGCTGCCGTCCAACCCCGTGGAGCGGGCGGACCGCCTTCTCCCTCCAGCAACAGCGCCGACGACGAGTTCCAGGCGGGATTCGCGACCGGCTGATTAGAGGTCAACTCCCATGGCAATGCAGAATTACGCCCTGACCCCGGGCCGCATCAATCGCTACAAGGGCCAGATCCTGGCCCACGCGGTGCCCACCGAAGTGCTCGGCAAGACCGGGCGCCAGGTGCCGATGCCCAAGAACCAGAGCGACACCTATGTCGCCCGCCGCTGGCTGCCCTATGGCGCCACGGCTGTCGACGCCAACACCATCAACCGCTTCTTCCAGAACGGCCCGGGCGACCGCGGCCAGGCGGTGGTGCAGGCCCACCAGGTGCAGGAAGGCGTCACGCCGGCGCCGGACTCGATCGCGCCGCAGGACATCTCGGTGGTGATCCAGCAGTACGGCTGCCTCTACGGCTTCTCCGACAAGACCTACAATCTCTACGAGGACGACATCCCCAAGGAGATGATCGGCCAGATCGGCGAGCGGGTCTCGCTGGTCAACGAGATGATCGCCTACGGCGCCTTGCGCGCCTGCACCAACCAGTACTTCGGCGGGGCCGGCACTTCGGTCGCCACGGTGAATGGCGGGGTGGCGCTGCCGTTCCTGCGCAAGATCCAGAAGGGCCTGCAGGCCAACCACGCCGGCATGGTCAACAAGATGCTGCGCGCCTCGCCGGACTACGGCACCGACGCGGTGTCCGAGGGCTACACGGTGTACTGCCACACCGACATGGAGCCCGATATCCGCGACTTGCCGGGCTTCACGCCGACCGAGCGCTACGCCTCGGGCAAGCCGATGCCCAACGAGGTCGGCAAGGTCGAGCGCTTCCGCTTCATCACCTCGCCGGACCTGCCGAGCCTGCAGGACGCCGGCGCGGCGGTGGGCGCCACCGGGCTCGCCTCCACGTCGGGCACCAACATCGACGTCTATCCCATGATCGTGGCGGGCCAAGACGCCTGGAGCCAGATCGCGGTGCGCGGGCTCAGCTCGCTCGATCCGGTGTTCCTGCCGCCCGGCGAGAAGAGCAAGAGCGACCCGCTCGGCCAGCGCGGCTACGCCGGTACGACCTGGTGGAAGGCCGTGATGGTCGAGAACCAGGGCTGGATGGCCGTGGCCTTCGTGGGCGTCAAGGCGCTCTGACCCAGAACACCCCCGAGAGAGGACAGCGACCATGGACTACCAGCAGACCGTTCCGCTCACCCTGTGCGCCGCCAAGGTGGCGCTCGCGGCGGGCACCACGACCACGCTCAGCAATACGGGCGCGATCCCGTACTGCATCCGCGGCAAGGCTTACTCGAAGGCGGCGATGACCAACGCCGCCACGCCGACGGTCGATGCCGCGACGGGCAAGGCGTTCCAGGGCGTGAAGGCCGGCAACGGCTCGATCTTCCTGGTCGGGCTCACGGCCGCCGGCGCGCTGGCGGCCGTGCAGGGCACGATCGAGCCGCTGAACGCGGCGGGCGCCTTCATCAACGCCCCGCAGATCGGCGCCCCGCCCAACGACTTCTGTCCGATCGGCTATCTCGTGATCAAGGCCGGCGCCACCGCCGACGCCGTGACCGGCTGGACGTTCGGTGCCTCGAACATGTCGGGCGTGACCGGCATCGCCTACACGTTCGTCGACCTCATGACCCTGCCGGACCGGCCGCAGGTCTCCTGATCGTTACCGGCCGGGCTCTCTTCAAGGAGCCCGGCCGTTTCCACCGCGTCGTGAGACGCCGCATCGCCCAGAGAAGGAGCCGCCCATGGCGCGCACTGCATTGAACACCAGCGACGTGAAGATCGATCAGCCGGCGCCGATCGTGGATCCCAAGGACCGCGGCGGCGAGATCGTCGAGGTCGACCGCAGCCTGCTCGACGGCGACTACGCCGAACGGCTGGCCTTCATGGAAGAGCCGGTCACCATCGAGATCATGCCCAGCGGCGGCGACAACCCGCCGACGCATTACCCGGTGTGGGTGAACGGTCGTGGCGGCGAGGTACTGCTGGGCGGCCAGTGGGTCACCATGGTCTACCTGCCGGTCGGCCAGCCGCTGACGCTCAAGCGCAAGTATGTCGGTGTGCTGGCGGCGGCCAAGTCCGAGACCGTGAGGCACGACGCGCCCGATCAGCGCGCCGCGACGCTGCTGAACATCCCGCATCGAACCGTCTCGGCGGCCTGCAACTTCATGGTCTTGCAAGACGCCAATCCGCGCGGGCCGGCCTGGATTGCCGAGCTGCGCCGCCGAAAGTTCTGAGCGCGCGATGAACTACCTGCAGCTCTGCCAGCGCTTCATCCGCGAGTGCGGCATCTCGGGAGCTCTGTCCACGGTCGCGGGACAGGGCGGCGAGATGCTGCGCGTGGCCGACTGGGTGGGGCAGGCCTGGCTGGAGCTGCAGAGCAAGCACGACGACTGGGAATGGATGCGCTCCAGCGGCCTGCTGGGGGCAGGGGCCTCGTTCACGACGCTGGCCGGCACCTTCGTCTATCCGCTGGGTGTGGGGGCGGGGAAGACCGGCGTCGATCCCGCCCAGTTCAACAAGTGGGATCGCGCCACCTTCCGCTGCTACACCACGGCCGCCGGCAAGAACGACGAGATGCCGCTGGACCTCGTGGGCTACGACGCCTGGCGCGACGCCTACATGATGGGCGCAATGCGGTTGGTGCAGACGCGGCCCGTCGCCATTGCCGTGGCGCCCGACCTCTCGCTCTGCGTCGGGCCGCCGCCGACCGCGGGCTATACGATCACCGGCGATTACTTCAGGGCACCCGTGGCGATGGCCGCCGACGGCGATCTGCCCACGGGCCTGCCCAGCCAGTTCCACATGGCCATCGTCTATCTGGCGATGACCTATTACGCCGGCTACGAGGCCGCCCCCGAGGTCATCGATCGCGGCCAGGTCGGCTATGCCCGCCTGGTGGCCCAGCTCGAGGCGCTGCGGGCGCCGGCGATCGGCATGATCGGAGCCCTGGCATGAGCGCGATCGGCCGCCGCCCGCCGATGCCGAGGGTGCTCTACTCGGTGACGCGGCTGGGCTCGATGTCCGCCGGCGGGGCGACCTTCCCGGGCGGCGTCGATCTGGTGACGCCGAGCCTGGCGCTGCATCCCGGCGCCCTGCGCGATGGGCTGAACTTCGAATGCCTGATCAATGGTGGCTACGGCCGCATCGAGGGCTACGAGCGCTTCGACGGTCGTGCGGCGCCTTCCGCGGCGTCGTTCGTCATCGTACAGGTGGCGTCCTTCGTGAACGTGCCGGCGGTGGGCAACACGATCCTCCAGGCGGTGTCGGGTGCCAACGGCACCGTGGCGGCCGTGAGCAACCTGCCGGGGTTGTTCTATCTCATCGTGACGCGGTTCGCCGGTTCGTTCGACGGCAGCCACGCCATCACCAACACGACGACCAGCCAGGCCGTCGGCACCGCGACGCCCTCGACCGTGATCCTGAGCAGCCAGCAGACCGCGCAGTACACCGCAGCGGCCGCGGAGATCTATCGCGCCCTGATCCAGCCCGTCCCCGGTTCGGGCCCGGTGCTCGGTGTCGCGGCGATGACCTTCGCCGGCGTCGACAACGTCTATGCCTTCCGCGCCAATGTCGGCGGCACCGCGGTCAATATCTGGAAGGCCTCGGGCGCGGGCTGGGTGCCGATCCCGCTGCTCAACCTGGTCAGCTTCTCCGGCGGCGGCACCGCCACGCCCTTGGATGGCCAGACCCTGATTCAGGGCGGCGTCACCGCCACGATCCGCCGCGTGATGACCAGGAGCGGTGCCTGGACCGGGACGGCCGCCGGCGGCTTCGTCGTCACCAATCCGGTGGGCGGCAGCTTCGTGGCCGGTGCCGCCACCACATCGGGCGGTGCCACGGTGACCTTGGCCGGCGCGCAGACCGCCATCACCTTGCTGCCGGGCGGCCACTTCCAATGGGCCAAGGCCAACTTCGGCGGCCAGTCCACCACGCGCCGGCTGTACGGCTGCGACGGCGTCAACAAGGCCTTCGAGTTCGACGGCACCACCTTGGCCCCGATCACCACCGGCCTGCCCAACGATGCGCCGTCCAACATCGTGGCGCACAAGGGCTACCTCTTCATCTCCTTCGGCAGCTCGGTGATGTACTCCGGCGCCGGCACCCCGTTCCGGTGGAGCGCCGTCGACGGCGGCGGCGAGGTCGCCGTCGGTGACGTCGTCACCGGCATGATCACCTTGCCGGGCAGCCAGACCACGGCGACCCTGGCGGTCTACCAGGCCGCCAACACCTCCATGCTCTACGGCAACGATCCGAGCTCGTGGAACCTGGTCAACTTCAACACCTCGAGCGGCGCCCGGCCCTACAGCCTCCAGAACCTGTTCGACAGCTTCAGCTTCGACAATCTCGGCCCGGTCAACCTGCAGACCACGCTCAGCTTCGGCAACTTCGCCTCGGGCGCGCTGGCGCAGAACATCCTGCCCTTCATCCTGCGGCAGCGCACCAAGGTGGCGGCCTCGACGGTGAACCGCGGCAAGGGCCAGTACCGCGTCTTCTTCAACGACGGCTACGGCCTCTACCTCACGGTCTCCAACCAGCAGTATCTCGGCGCCATCCCGCAGCTCTTCCCCAATCCGGTCTATTGCTGCGACGAGGCCGTGACCTCCAACGGCGCCGAGGTGGCCTACTTCGGGTCGTCGGACGGGCAGGGCTACGTCTACCAGCTCGACAGCGGGCCGTCGTTCGATGGCCGCAACCTCGACGCCTACATCGTGCTGGCCTGGGATGCGCTGAAGGCGCCGCGGCTCAGGAAGCGCTTCCGTGCCGCCAGCCTTGAGGTGGCGAGCGGCACCTATGTGGCGCTGAGCTTCGGCTATCAGCTCGGCTACGGGACGCCGGCGATCAGCCAGCCCGTGGCCGTGACCTATCCGACCAACTTCATGAGCGCGCCGGTGTGGGACCAGTTCGTCTGGGACCAGTTCGTGTGGGACGGCCAGACCCTCACCCCGACCGACGTCGACATGGTGGGCACCGCCGAGAACGTGCAGGTCACGCTCGCCTCGTCGACCAACTACATCGGCGCCTATGCGCTCAACAGCCTGATCTACCACTACACGCCGCGACGGGGGCTCAGGGTATGACCAATCCGTTCTACAACGCCTCCGGCAATCCCGGCGATCGCGCCCCGGGCTCCTCGCAGACCATGCGGGCCGAGTTCGTCTCGATCCAGCAGGGCTTCGACAAGCTGCCGACCTCGCTCAGCCCCAACACCGTCGTGGTCGTGAACCCCGGCGGCACCGCGCTCACCACGACCGCCTATGCGCTCGCACTCGGTGGCGCGCTGACGCTCGCCGGCGCCTTCACGACCACGGGCCCCTACGCTACGACCTTGGCCCAGCAGGCCAACACGACGCTGACCCTGCCGGCCTCGAACGCCACCCTGGCGACCCTGGCGCTGGCCGAGACGCTCACGAACAAGACGCTGACGGCACCGGTGCTGAACACGCCGACCGTCAACAACGGCACCTTCAACTCGCCCACTCTGGTGACACCGCAGCTCGGCACGCCGGCCTCGGGCAATCTCTCGAACTGCACCGCGCTCCCGATCGCGACCGGCGTCTCCGGGCTTGCCGCCGGCATGGCCACCTTCCTGGGGGCACCGTCGAGCGCCAATCTCCTGGCGGCGATGACCGACGAGACCGGCACCGGTCCCTTGGTGTTCGCGACCTCGCCGACCCTGACCTCGCCGACGCTCAACAGCGCGACCTTGGTGACACCGAACCTCGGGACACCGAGTGCCGGTAATCTGGCGAACTGCACGAACCTGCCGATCAACGGCGGCACCACGGGAACGCTCGCCGTCAATCGAGGGGGTACCGGCACCGGCACGACATACGCTGCTGGTGGCGTCATCTTCGCAGGCGCCTCGGGCGTCTACAGTGCCGACGGCGCGCTGACCTGGGACAACACCAGCAAGGCGCTCGGCATTGGCACCGGAGCCCCCGGTGATAGCCTTCGCCGTGTTCTGATCAAGTCGTTCAACGCCGCCGGCGCATATCCGCTCATCATCGTGAATGGAAGCGGTTCGGCCGAAGCTTTCGCCGTCCAACAGGATGCCGCGGGCAACTTCGGCGTTGTCGTCGGCGACACGTCGAACCAGCGTCGAGTGTGGTTGAACTCGGCCGGCAGCAGCTATTTTGTCGGCGGCAATGTCGGCTTCGGCACGGGCACGCCCGCGTCGGTGGTTGACGTTCAGGGCGCCTCGGGAGTTGCCGCTCCTTCCGATCTGTTGCGCGTCGGTAATAACGGCGGTGGTCGCTTCCTGCGTGCCGGCATTCTGAACGTCACGAATGCAGCCGGCACGACGGTCAACCAGGCGCCGTTCCTTGTCAGCAACTACAACAGCGATCCGGGCAGCTTCTACGGTCTGTATCTGAACCCGTTCGGACCCACGCCGGGAGTTGCGCGCGGGGTCGTGATCGGACACACGCGTGAACCCGCTGCCGGGCTCGACGTATTGGGCAACATCGCGCTTGCAGACGGTGAGTTGGCATACACGCCGTACAACGGCCTGACCAACACCGGGGCTATTCGTGCCGGCCTGAAGTACGCCGGCAGCATCAACGAGTTGCAGGTCTTCACCAACAATGCCTACCGCGGCGCCTTCATGGGCAGCGGAGGCTTCTATTGGGGCGGCTATCTCGGCATCGGGATTGTGCCGTCAAATGGATGGTCGGCGACGTTGCAGATGACCGGCGATATCTCGCTGCTGCAAGGCGGCGGCGCTAACGCAGTGCTGTTCAACGGCTACTACGACGGCGCGGTCTATCGCCGGCAGACGGGCGACGGCTTCGCCATGTGGCGGACCGAACCGAGCAACGATGTATTCCAGATGTGGGTCGCGCCTCCGGGTACGGCGGGCGCATCGTTTTCGCCGACAGCGGCGATGACGGTCGATACCACGACCGGCAACATCGCGATCGGCGGCACGAATACGGGACGACGGCTCGGCATTTTTGGCAACTCGACGACCGAGGTAGCATCGTACACCGGCAATGCGAACAGTGGCGCTAATGCTTTCGCCATTAGCTATGTCGACATGAGCGCGGTTAGCAACGGATATGCCGGTCTCGCTGTCTATGCGAACGCCGGCAATCCCGTCGCCAAGCTGATCACGGGTAGCGGCGTTCTGGCGGGCGTTTTCTACGACGCGCCGGCTCCCAACGCGAAGCACTCGTTCTATATCGGGGGCGTTGAACGCCTTGCGGTGTTGAACAACGCCATCTACTCGACGGTCCCCTTCCAGACGAACAGCACGGCAGGGAACATCTTCGGCAACGTTCTGGTGCAAGGCATCCCTGGCGGTGCCGGTTACATCCGCACCACGGACAACGCGAACCTGCACTTTGGCGTCAACAACGCCAACTATCTGTCGATTTTCCCGGGCGGTACGTTCTGGTATCCCCTCGTAGACAACTACACGGAGAACGGCGGAACGGTTAATCGCTGGAAGGCGATGCACGCCTTCCAGTATTCGTTCTACGGGTCGTCGTCCGGCTTCACGAACCTGTTTGCGCAGAACGCGGCGGCTAGCAATGCGGTGTTCCTGCCGCCCTACAACGGCACCCTGCTGATCGGCGGCACCCAGCTCAGCGCCAACCTCGGCGGTGACGTGGCGCTCAACAACACGAGCTCTTATTTCAACGGCCCATCGATTGCGCTGCCGGCGGGCGGCACGTGGTTCGTGACCGCCGGCATCACCCTGCAGGACTACAACAGCGCGGCCAATTTTGAGGCGCGTCTGATCGAAGGGTCGAACGTCTACGCCTCGGCGCTCACGGCGACCTGGGCTTCCGGTGCCGGCACGACGGTTGTTCTGAGCGGCTTCTTGCCGGGCGGCACAACGGCCCGGATCCAAGCCATCGGCAACTCGTCGGTGTTCGGCCGCATCCTCGCTACGACCTTGGGCGGCGGCGGCGGCCAGCCGAACGCCACCTGGATGCGCGCCGTCCGCGTCGCCTGATCCTTCACCCTTCAACAGGAGAGACCCATGGAAAATCCCATCATCGAACTGAAGCTGCCGGCGGCCTCCGTGCAGGTCGTGCTGAATGCGCTGGGCACGCGGCCGCTGGCGGAGGTGTTCGACACCTTCGTCGCCGTGCGCAGCCAGGCGGAGCGCGCGCTGGCGGCTCCGGCGGCCGGGGCGGGCGCGGCCGAGGCGAAGAATGCAGGCGGCGAGCCGTCGAATGGCTGACACCGTCATTCAGCCGCCGCAGCCGCCGGCGACACCGCCGCCGGGGCTGATCAACACGGCGCCGGGGATGAACTCGGCGACGCCCGGCACGTCTCCGCCGGGCGGCAGCAGCGGCGCGCCGGTGACCGGCTACGACCCGGCACAGGCCACCGCACAGCAGGCCCAGGCGACGTCCTATCAGCCCGAGGCCTTCCAGGTCGGCGCCAACCAGACCGTGGCAGGCCAGCTCAAGGACATCATCGCCTCGGGCTCGCCGCTGATGGAGCAGGCCGAGGCCAATGCCCGGGCGCAGATGAACGCCCGCGGGCTGATCAACTCCAGCCAGGCCGTCACGGCGGGGCAGGCGGCGCTCTATCAGGCCGCCATGCCGATCGCGACGGCCGACGCCGCCACGTTCGACCGCGCTGCCACGAACACCACCGGCGCGCAGAACCAGGCGCTGGCGACCAATGCCGGGGCGGCGAACGCGGCGGCCCTGCAGAACGCCCAGCTCGGGACGCAAACCAGCCAGTTCAACACCGGCCAGACCAATGCCGCGCTGTCGCAGGCCTCCCAGGCCTCGAACCAGGTCGCCCTCACGGCCCAGCAGATCGCGGGCTCGAAGGATGTGGCCGAGCTGCAGTCCAACACCCAGAAGGCGATTGCCCAGCTGCAGTCCGACACGACCTTGACCGCCCAGGACAAGGCGACGCGCTCGGCCGAGCTGGTGGCACAACTTCAGAGCCAGACCTCCAAGCAGATCGCGCAACTGCAGTCCGACACGACCCTGACGGCGCAGGACCGCCAGAACCAGACCTCGCTGGCTGTCCAGAACCTGCAGTCGGCGACGCAGTCCTATCTCGGCAACCTGCAGGCCAACACCCAGATGAGCATCGCGGAACGCTCCGATGCGACCAACCGGGCCGTGGCCGAGCTGCAGTCACAGACCCAGAAGGCACTCGCGGCGATCCAGTCGGACACCTCGCTGTCGATCGCCCAGCAGCAGGCGGCCTCGGCGCAGCTCGTGGCCGGGATGAACAACGAGAGCGCCCAGAAG
>MKRV01000312.1 GCA_001897995.1 Alphaproteobacteria bacterium 65-37
TATCTGGGTGGTGCCCGAGGAACGCCGCGGCGGCGTCGCGCGCGCCCTGATGCAGGGCCTGGCCCGCGAGTGCGCCGCCAAGGGCTACCGTCGCATCGACCTCAACGTGCTCGACTGGAACCCGGCGCGCGGCTTCTACGAACGCCTGGGCTACCGCTGGATCCGCAGCTGGCTGCCCTATCGCCTGGACGGCGACGCGCTGGCGAAACTGGCGGAGCGGTAGGGCGTCCGTCTTCGCGTTCTTCCCGCGAGGCGGGTCGCCGCTGAGGCTTCACAGTCCTACTGCCGAGCCGACAAATGGCTCGACACCGAAGACGGAGACGCCTCGTGCGCTGCGTTTCCGCTCGCCTCGTCGTAGTCGACGTTGGCATTCCCAGCCATCCGAGGCATCTCCGCCCTCGGCGTCAACCATTGCACCAAGGCATCGCCGATACCTTGGTGCAATGGTGTAGCGACCGTTTCAGAGCCCACAATCCTCCAACACCGGGCGCCTTGCTTGGCGCATGGAACATCGGGAGGATCGGTATGGCGTTCAACGTCAAGATCAACGGCAAGCAACACAGCGTCGATGTCGACGAGGATACGCCGCTGCTCTGGGTCCTGCGCGACGTGCTCGGTCTGACCGGCACCAAGTTCGGCTGCGGCATGGCACTTTGCGGCGCCTGCACCGTGCATGTCGACGGTGTCGCCACCCGGTCGTGCGTCACGCCGGTCAATGCTCTGCAGGGTTCCGAGGTCACGACCATCGAGGCGGTCGGCAAGACGGTGGCAGGAGCCCGCGTGCAGAAGGCCTGGCTCGACCACGAGGTCGTACAGTGTGGCTACTGCCAGTCCGGCCAGATCATGTCGGCCGCGGCGCTGCTCGCCAGCACGCCGAAGCCGACCGATGCCGACATCGACGGCGCCATGTCGGGCAACGTCTGTCGCTGCGGCACCTATGGCCGCATCCGCGAAGCCATCAAGCAGGCCGCCCAATCCGGCAGCAAGGGAGGCTGATCATGACCGACCTGGCTCGGCGCAGCTTCCTGCGGACCGGCGCCGCCACCGGCGGCGGCCTGCTCCTTAGCCTGACCCTGCCGTTGACCGGAGGCGCCCAAGCCGCCGGCGACGGGCCTTTTGCCCCCAACGCCTTCGTGCGCATCGGCGAGGACGGCCGGATCGTGCTCGTCATGCCCTATGTCGAAATGGGCCAGGGCACCTACACCGCCATCCCGATGCTGATCGCCGAGGAACTCGAGGTTACGCTCAACCAAGTGCGGCTGGAACATGCGCCGCCGGACGAGAAGCTCTACGGCAATCCGCTGGTTGCCGGCGTCCAGGCGACCGGCGGCTCGACCGCGATCATGGCATCCTGGCAGCCCTTGCGGCAGGCCGGCGCGATCGCGCGCACCCTGTTGATCGCGGCGGCGGCCAAGCGCTGGAACGTGGCGCCCGAAGCCTGCCGCGCGCAGGCCGGCGAGGTGCTGCACCCGGCGACAGGCCGCAGCCTGAAATACGGTGCGCTGGCGGCCGATGCCGCGAAGCTGCCCGTTCCCAAGGAGGTGGCGCTCAAGGATCCGAAGGACTTCAAGATCATCGGGACGCCGGCCAAGCGTCTCGATGCGCCGGCCAAGGTCGATGGAAGCGCGGTCTACGGCATCGACGCCCGGCCGCCCGGCGTGAAGATCGCCACCCTGGCGCAATCGCCGGTGTTCGGCGGCCGAGTCAAGAGCCTGGACGACGCGGCCGCCAAGGCAGTGAAGGGGGTGCGCCAGATCGTGCGGCTCGACGATGCCGTGGCCGTCGTGGCCGATCACATGGGCGCAGCGAAGAAGGGGCTGGCGGCGCTCAAGATCGACTGGGACGACGGCCCGCATGCCAAGCTCACCACCGACCAGATCGCCCGCGAGCTCGAGCAGGCCACTCTTGCGGCAGGGGCCGTGGCGGAGACCATCGGCGACACAGCCAAGGCCCTGGCGTCGGCAGCCACCAAGGTCGAAGCGACTTATCAGTTGCCGTTCCTGGCGCACGCCGCGCTGGAGCCGATGAACTGCACAGTTCATGTCCGCAAGGATGGCTGCGACGTCTGGGTCGGCACCCAGGTCGCCGCCCGTGCGCAGGCAGCGGCTGCGAAGGTCGCCGGGCTGCCGCTCGACAAAGTCGTGCTGCATCAGCACCTGATCGGCGGCGGCTTCGGCCGGCGCCTCGAAATCGACGGCGTGACGCGGGCGACCGAGATCGCGCGGCACGTCGACGGTCCCGTCAAGGTCGTCTGGACGCGTGAAGAAGACATCCAGCACGACATGTACCGGCCTTACTGGTTCGACCGCCTACAGGCCGGCCTGGACGAGAAAGGCCGGCCGGTCGCCTGGAACCATCGCTTCGCGGGCTCGTCGATCATTGCCCGCTGGCTGCCGCCTGGCTTCAATAAGGGCCTGGATCCGGACAGTGTCGACGGCGCGATCCATCTCCCCTATGGACTGCCCAATATGCATGTCGAATACCTGCGGGTCGAACCGCCGGGAATTCCGACCGCCTTCTGGCGCAGCGTCGGCCCGTCGCACAACGTCTTCGTGGTCGAAAGCTTCATGGACGAACTGGCCGCCACCGCCAAGCAGGACCCGGTCGCCTATAGGCTCGCCCTCCTCGAAAAATCGCCACGCGCCAAAGCCGTGCTCGAACTGGCAGCGGCCAAGGCCGGGTGGGGCCAGGCGCTACCTCAGGGTGTTGGTCGCGGTGTGTCGGTCCAGCATGTATTCGGCAGCTACCTGGCGCAGGTCGCGGAAGTCGAAGTTGCCAAGAACGGCTCGGTGCGGGTACGGCGCGTCGTGGCGGCGGTCGATTGCGGCATCGTCGTCAATCCCGACACGGTGAAGGCCCAGATCGAGAGCGCGACGAACTTCGGTATTACCGCTGCGCTCTATGGCGAGATCACCGTCAAGGACGGGCGCGTCGAACAGTCGAACTTCGACACCTATCAGATGCTGCGTCTCGACGAGGCGCCATCGATCGAGGTCCACATCGTGAAGAGCTCGCAAGCGCCCGGCGGCATGGGCGAGCCCGGCACCTCGGCGATCGTTCCCGCCGTGGCCAACGCGATCTTCGCGGCGACCGGAAAGCGTCTGCGCCGGATGCCTGTCGATCCGGCACAATTGAAACGGGGAGACGGCCGATGACCGGGCGTTATCTCGAGGACTACCAGGTCGGGCAGACCTTCGGCTCAGGCATCGCCTGGATCGAGGCCGAGCGTATCACGTCGTTCGCTGCCGAGTTCGACCCGCAGCCATTTCATCTCAGTGAAGAGGGCGCCAAGGGCTCGGTGTTCGGCGGACTGGCGGCCAGCGGTTGGCACACCGCGGCGGTCACGATGCGGCTGCTGGTCGAGGGCGACCTCAAGCCGGCCGGCGGCGTGATCGGCCTGGGCTTCGACGAGTTCCGCTGGCCCAAGCCCGTCCGTCCTGGCGACGAGCTGCGCGCGGCGAGCGAGATCGTCGATGTAAAGCCTTCGAAGTCGCGCCCCGATCAGGGCGTGATCAAGGTGCGAGTGACGACGACCAACCAAAAAGGTGACGTCGTTCAGCTATCGGTCGTCAACCTCCTGGTCCGCTGTCGACCGTAAGCGCTTTGGTCGCCAGGGACCGCGCCACACATCTCCGTCTCCTCTGCCGCAAGGACGGAGGAGACGGAGATCCAGGCAATCGGGGGCTTGGCCTTGGTGCTGCCCATCCTGCCCCAGCGCTCAGGGGCCGGTCGTTACTCATTCTCGATATCGACGTCGGACAGGGCGACGCCTTTCACCATGCCGAGTGCCGACGAGAGCGTTGTGATGTCGGGGTTGGCGAGGGCGATGCGTACCATGTTGGGGGCGTGGGCCGGCATCACGGCGAAGGCCGCTGCCGGCGTCACGGCGATATGGCGCCGCGCCATGGCCAGCGCGAAGACTTCGGCACGCCACTGTTCCGGCAGATCGAGCAATAGATGATAGGTCGAAGGATTCCGACGCACGGACAGGCCCGCCAACTCACGCGACGCGATCTCCTGTCGTGCAACGGCGTTGGCACGCTTGGCGTCCTCTAGGGCGGAGAGGGTCCCGTCGGCGGCGCATCGAACGGCGACTTCGAGGGGAAATCCCGTCGGGCCCCAACCGCCGGATCGAAGCGCCGCGATCAATCGCAAGTGCAGTGCCCCAGGGGCCGAAATGATTCCGATGGTGAGGCCCGGGCTTACGCGCTTCGAGAAACTATCGACCAATACGACTGCGTCGGGAGCAAGAGCCGCGAGGGGAGGCGGGGCCCGCAGTTCGAGGAAGCTGTAGACCGCATCCTCGACAATGTGGACCGGTGCGTTGTCCGGGCGTTTGAGCCGCTTCACCGTCGCGACGATCTCCTCCCGTCGCTCCCTGGACATTGTCGCGCCGGTCGGATTCTGTGCTGTCGGCTGCAGGTAGATGGCATGGAGCGGGGCGATCCGATGCGCGGCCTTCAAGGCGTCGGGCGTGACACCCTGCTCGTCACCGACCAGGGCCGCGGTGGAGAAGCCCAGTCGTAGGGCGGCCGCCTTCGCCACGGGATAGGTCAGAGCTTCGAAGCCGATCCGCCCTCCAGGCGGGACCAGGGCCGAGAATGCGGCCGTCAAGGCCTGACGGCCGTTCCCTGCAAACAGCAAGCTCTCCGGCTTGGCCTTCCAGCCGCCGTAGCTCAGTGCCGAGGCGATTGCGGCACGGTCGGCCGCCGTGCCCTGAACGTTGACGGCATGCAAGGCTCGGTCGAGTGAGTCCGGCCTGCGCACCAAAGTGACCAGAACGCGCGACATCAATACGTGCTGGTCGGGAAGGATCGGAAAGTTCGTCCCGAGGTCGATACTGGCCGGCATGGGTTCGGCCAACGCCGGAGCCGAGGCCGGTTCGCCGATCCGCACATATGTTCCGCGCCCGACCTCACCGGTCACCAGACCCATCTCGATCAACTTGGCGTAGACCCGGAAGGCCGTGGACGTCGCGATGCCCCGTGAATGCGCAAACGCCCGCTGCGTCGGCAGGCGCTCGCCCGGTCGCAAGCGCCCCTCGGTGATATCGCCGGCCAATTGTTCTGCGATTGCCAGGTAGGCTGTCATGAGTATTGATCCGAGAGCATTGTTCTTATTGATTTGAATATAGTCTCGGATCAAGTTGATTTTGCGGCTGGTCGTTGGCCGCTTGGTCGTTCTGCAAACCGGGGTCACCGATGCACATCGCGGTTCTGACATTCGATGGTTTCAACGAGCTCGACTCATTCATCGCCGCATCGATCCTCAATCGCCAGCGCCCGAAGGGATGGAAGGCGTTCATTACGTCGCCCACCAAGACGGTGACGTCGATGAACGGGGTGACGGTCGAAGCGGAACGGGGTCTGGAATTCGCCGCTCAGGCCGACGCCGTGATCATCGGCAGCGGGACCAAGACCCGAGACATCGCCCGGGACGACGCCGTGCTGTCCCAGTTGCGTCGCATGGACCCGGCCCGGCAGCTGATCGGGGCGCAGTGTTCAGGCACCTTGTTGCTGTCCCGCACGGGCCTGCTCGGCGATCGTCCGGCCTGCACGGATCTGACGACGAAGCCATGGGTCATCGAGGCCGGCGTTTGTGTTCTCGATCAGCCCTTCTTTGCCGATGGAAACATTGCGACAGCCGGCGGCTGTCTTGCCTCCCAGTATCTGGCGGCATGGGTGCTGCTGCGCGGCGGTGGCGAGGAGGATGCAAGGGCCGCCCTGCACTATGTAGCCCCGGTCGGCCAAAAGGAGGAGTACGTCGAACGCGCGCTCGGCTCAGTGCAGCCGTACTTGCCGTCTCCTGCTGTCGGTGCGAAGCGCGCCGCCTGACAGCATGATCGCCTGTCGTATGTCGGGAGCACTTCGCCTCCCGAAAGGTCGAGCATGAAGAGCGTTGCGGAAACACCCGACTGGTCGAAACTCCCAGTGCCTGTCGACGACGGAGCCATGCGCCATCTGACGGGGGCTCGGATGGCCTCCGTGCGTTTGCGCGCTACCGACGGCAATATGGTCGACTTGTCCACGCTGCCCGGTCGAGCTGTCGTTTACGCCTATCCCCGGACGGCGAGTCGCGATGTTCCGAGCCCCGAGGGGTGGGACATGATCCCGGGTGCTCGAGGCTGTACGCCGCAGTCCTGCGCCTTCCGCGATCACTTCGCAGAGCTCAAGGCACTCGGGGTCGCGTGCCTGTTCGGCCTTTCCACTCAAGACTCGGAATATCAGCGCGAAGCCGCGCAACGGCTGCATCTGCCATTCGATATCCTGTCGGACGAACGCTTGGCGCTGACGCGCGCGATGAATTTTCCTACCTTCGGCGTGAGCGGAATGACGCTGCTCAAGCGCTTTACGCTGATCATCGATCGCGGCGTCGTGGAGCGCGTGTTCTACCCGGTGTTCCCGCCGGATCGAAACGCGACCGACGTGATCGATTGGCTCTCGCACCAGCGGCAGCCCTGAAGCGGACTCTCGAACCCGAGCCACTGCTAGAGGAGGACAGACCATGACAATCACACGCCATCACGTGGGAGAGCGATTCGCGCTTGCGGTCGATACTGGGCAACTTGTCTTCACGAATGGCCAGGTGGCAGATGCACCGAAAGGAGCGGACACCAAGGATCAAACGGCTCAGGTGCTGCACCAGATCGACCGGCTTCTCGAGGAAGCCGGCACAGACAAGCGTCGCATCGTGAACGCGACGATATGGCTCGCGGACCTGAAGGACCTGCCGCAGATGAATGCGGCTTGGGATGCCTGGCTCGATCGGCAAAGTGTGCCCGCGCGCGCCTGCGTGGGCGCACAGCTCGCCAATCCCGACTGGAAAGTCGAGATCGCCGTGGTCGCGACGAAGTAGGGCGGAGGACAATTCGGCGCAACCGGTTAGAGGCAGCTGGGCATGAGATGT
Organism: Alphaproteobacteria bacterium 65-37; assembly: GCA_001897995.1. GTDB lineage: Bacteria > Pseudomonadota > Alphaproteobacteria > Reyranellales > Reyranellaceae > Reyranella. The sequence continues at coordinate 6,907 of MKRV01000312.1, forward strand.
CGATGTGCCGACAGCGGCAATAATACCTTCGTCCAATCGATTTGCGGCCGGTGAGATGCGACCTGTGCGTCGTGCGCCAGTCGAGGAGAAGAACGGATGGCCATCGTCGTCGAAGCCGCGGCGCAGATCATCCTGTATTGTCCCATCGTGTAGCGAGGCCAACATGACAACCAATCACGTCCTGGTCAGCCGCGACGGTGCGGTTCTGACCATCATCATGAATCGGCCGGACAAGAAAAACGCGCTGACGGGTGCGATGTATGGCGCGATGGCCGACGCGCTCGCAAGCGCCGCCAGCGATACCTCCGTCCGCGTCGTGCTCATCACGGGAACGGGTGACGCTTTCACCGCCGGCAACGACCTGGGTGACTTTGTCGATGCGCCACCGACCGGTGGCGATTCTCCAGTCATTCGGTTCCTTGTCGCCCTGTCCTCGGCCAGCAAGCCGGTGGTCGCCGCGGTGAACGGACTGGCCGTCGGGGTCGGCACGACCATGCTGCTGCATTGCGACCTGGTCTATGCCGGGCATTCGGCAACGTTCTCCGTGCCGTTCGTCAACCTGGCGCTGGTGCCGGAAGCGGCTTCTTCCTTGCTGCTGCCACGCCGCATCGGCCACGCTCGCGCGGCCGAGCTCTTTCTGCTGGGCGGCAGGCTCGACGCACGGCAGGCCGAGGCGATGGGCCTGGTTGCCGCCGTGTTCGACGACGACCGGTTGGTCGACGAGGCGCTGCGACGGGCCCGGGCTCTCGCGACGAAGGCGCCGACCGCGGTGCGTGCCACCAAGGCACTGATGAAGAGGGGAGACGAGTCTGTCGCGGACCGCATGCAGGCTGAGTCGGAGCTGTTCAGGCTGCAGCTCAAGTCGTCGGAGCTGAAGGAAGCGATCCAGGCGTTCCGTGAGAAGCGCGCCCCGAACTTCGACAAAGCGACTTGAGGCGTATGGGCGATCTTCTGTCCCGCGTGCTCGAAGCGCATGGCGGCTTGGAACCGTGGCGCGCCCTCGAGAAGGGGGCTGCCACCATCGTCAGCGGCGGAGAGCTGCTCGATCGCAAAGCCCCGCAGAGTCCTGAGCCGCGTCAGATCACCATCAGCTTGCATGAGCCGTTCGCCGAGATCGCGCCGTTCGGCGGCCCGGACCGCCGGTCTTCGTTTCGACCCAATCGGGTGTTGATCCAGACGACCGCCGGCGAAGTCCTCGCCGAGCGTCCTCAGCCGCGCGCTTCGTTCGCCGGCCATGACCTCGACACCAAGTGGGACCCGTTGCATCGAGCCTACTTCGGTGGCTACGCCCCCTGGATCTACCTCAATGCGCCTTTCATGTTCACTTCGCCCGGCGTGCGAACGGAAGAGATTGCGCCCCTGCAGGAGAAGCGCGAGACGTGGCGCGGTTTGCGCGTCACGCTGCCCGCAGACATTCCCAGCCACAGCCCGGTGCAGGACTTCTACTTCGGGGAGGACTACCTGATGCGGCGGCAGGACTACACTCTGGACGTCGCCGGCGGCTGCAATGTTGCCAACTACGCCCTCGACATGATCACAGCGAATGGCCTCCGGATACCGGGCAAGAGGCGTGCCTATCTCTGCGACGAGCGCTATCGCGTTCTCTACGATCGGCTGCTGATCTGGATCGACTTCTCGGACGTCGGCTTCAGCTGCTAGAGCGGCCTTTCGCCATACTCGAGGCGTGGCCGCCGCCGGTTTTCTATCGCCATGACGAGATAAAATTATGCGGCTCTTGCCTTGAGATTTTTAAAAATGATTATCATCATTATTGCGTTGACGTGGATTTCGCTGAGGATGACGTGACATGCGACAGGCTGTGATTGCGGGCTATGTCCGCACCCCGTTCCACTTCGCGCGCAAAGGCGCCCTGGTCGGCGTGCGACCCGACGACCTAGCGGCGACCGTCGTCAAGGCTGTGGTCGAGCGCGCCGGCGTGCCGCCGGAAACCATTGAGGACGTGCTGATGGGTTGCGCCTATCCCGAAGCGGAGCAGGGCAACAATATCGCACGCATTGCTGTGCTCCTGGCCGGGCTGCCGTTATCGGTCAGTGGCGGCACCGTGAACCGGTTCTGCGGTTCGTCGATGACCGCTGTCCATATCGCCGCCGGCCAGATCGCGATCGGGGCGGGCGACGCCTTCATCTGCGCCGGCGTCGAATCCATGACGCGGGTACCGCAGGGTGGTTTCAATTTTTCGCCCAATCCGCGCTTCCGGCGGCGCGACAATCCCGACGCCGAGCTGATGACCGAGGCCTATGTCGCCATGGGCGAGACGGCCGAGAACGTGGCCAGCGAGTACCGGGTCGCGCGCCTGGAGCAGGAGCAGCTTGGCGTCGCTTCGCAGCACAAGGCCGCCGCGGCGCGGGCCGCCGGACGGCTGAAGGGCGAGATCACGCCGGTGGTCACGCCGGACGGCGTGGTGGATGCCGACGGCTGCATCCGGCCCACGACCACGCTGGAGGGACTGGCCGGCCTCAAGCCTGCCTTCCGACCCGATGGGACGGTGACCGCCGGTACCTCGTCGCCGCTCACCGACGGTGCGGCTGCCGTCCTGGTGTGCTCGGAGGATTACGCTGCGGCGCACGGCCTCGACGTCTTGGCTCGAGTGCGTGCCGTCGCCGTCGCGGGTTGTCCGCCGGAGATCATGGGCATGGGGCCTGTGCCGGCCACGCGCAAGGCGCTGGCGCGGGCCGGTCTCACGATCGACGACATCGACATCGTTGAGATCAACGAGGCCTTCGGCAGCCAGGCCGTCGCCTGTCTGCGCGAGCTCGGTATCCCACAGGACAAGGTGAATATCGACGGCGGGGCCATCGCCATCGGCCATCCACTGGGCGCCACCGGCGCCCGCATTACCGGCAAGGCGGCCCAGCTCCTGAAGCGCGAAGGCAAGCGCTTCGCCCTATCCACGCAGTGCATCGGCGGCGGCCAGGGCGTCGCCACCATCCTCGAAGCGATTTGAAACCATCCGTGAAGTGGCGCTGCCTCAGTACGCTGCGGCAGAATCTGATCGACCAGGGGGCGTCGCAGCTCGTGTCAAATCGCCATGAGCGCGTTTGATGGCGTAGCCGCTCTAATCGGGATGGCATCCGGGATGGCTCGGCCCGCGCGGGCCGGCTTCGGCTAGGGCAATGATGCGCACTGTGTCGTCCCTTCAGCCTGGCAAAAGGGCCGTCGTCTGGAAGGACGACGCCTTTCGTTCCACCCGAGGAGTGGCGGGCGATCGGTCGGGCCTCTACTGCACCGTGGAGTCTGCGAAGGGGTGGAACCGTGCCCCTTTGCAAGCCCCGGAGCTGGCTTAACGATTCTTCACGATCATTAATTCGCGGTTTGCGCTGGAACGTCGCAAGGTCTGCACCTGTGGTGCGAAGAGCGCCGCGCCGTCCAAAGCGGGAGTGAGGAATGATGTACCAGCTGTCCAATTCGTCCGCCGCCGTCCGGCTTCCTCCCATCGACATGCTTCGGGTGCCGGTGCGCCGCGTCGACGCGCGCCCCTCGGCTCCCCTGTTACCTGTCGTGCTCGTCGCCGAAGGTGACAAGTCAGGGCGCCATGTTCTTGAGGGCGCGAGCCACGACACAGGATGGCAGCTCGGCGCGCTTTCGTCGGCGGGAGCGCTGCTTTCCCGGCTGCCGGATCTCGTGCCCACCTGCCTGGTGCTCGATCTCACCTCGCTGGAGCAGGATGGCATTCAGCTGCTACTGCGCCTCGCGGCTGAGCGCCCAGAAACGCCGGTCGTGTGCGTCACTGGCGCGACCGACATATCGATGACGGTTCGCGCCATGAAGGCGGGCGCCGTCGACGTTTTGGCCAAGCCGGTGCGGGCCGAGGCTCTGGTGGGAGCGATCCGCGAGGCATTGAATCGCAGCGCCGCCGTTCTGCAGCAGAAAAAGGCGATGAGTGCCCTGCAGGATCGCTACGCATCGCTCAGTCGCCGCGAGCAGGAAGTCATGGCGCTGGTGGTCGCGGGCCTGTTGAACAAGCAGGTCGGCGGCGAGCTCGGCATCAGCGTAATCACCGTGAAGGCGCATCGCGGCAAGGTGATGCGCAAGATGCAGGCACGTTCCCTGGCCGACCTGGTGAAGATGTCGGCGCAACTCGAGCATTCTCCGATCAGTGAACGACACTAGTATTCTGCGCTCAAGCACGGTGATCTGTTCGCACGAAGTGCAGCTCCTAAGAGTGTGAATGCGAAGACCATGAGCGCAGCTGGAGTTGCGCTCTCTCGGCGAAGTTCCCGGCCGCTTTCAGCCTCCGTGAAGTTATTGCATCGCGCGTGTTGGCTAACGGCGACACAGGCGTTATGCAAGCAACGGCAAGGGCGCCTGTCGCCTTGCCGGGAGCCTGTATGGATGGTGATGTCGCCAGCACGCGGCGCGAGTCGGTGTTCGGTCCTTTTCGGCTGGATTCCGCCAAACGGCTACTCGCCAAGGAGGGCGCGCCGGTCGCCATCGGCGGCCGGGCGCTGGATGTGCTGATTGCGCTCGTCGAACGGGCGGGTGACGTCGTCACCAAGCAGGAACTGATCACCCGCATATGGCCCAACATCACGGTCGACGAAGGCACGCTGCGCGTCCATGTGGCGGCGCTGCGAAAAGCCTTGGGCGACGGCCGAGGCGGCGCCCGCTATGTCACGAACGTTTCCGGTCGCGGCTACTGCTTCGTGGCGCCGGTTGCGCCCGTCGCCGCTGTTCCGCCGGAGCCGGCGGCACCATCTGCCGCGCCGTTGTCACCGCTACCGCCGGGGCTACCGCGGCCTTTGGCGCGGATGGTCGGTCGCGAGGCTGCCGTGAGCGATATCTCTGCCCGGCTTGCCGAGCTGCGGTTCGTTACCCTGCATGGCCCCGGCGGTATCGGCAAGACGACCGTCGCTGTGGCGGTGACCCACGCCGCGCTAGCAGGCTTTGCCAACGCGGTCGCTTTCGTCGATCTCGGAGCAACCGGCGATCCGTCGCTGGTCCCCAGCGCCGTGGCGGCCTCGTTGGGCGTTGCCGTCCCGTCCGGAGATCCCGTGCCGAGCCTGCTGAATTTCCTGCGGCGCCGGCGAGTGTTGCTGGTGCTCGACAACTGCGAGCACGTCATCGACGCTGCTGCCCGGCTTGCCGAAGTCGTCTTCCGCGAAGCCCCCGGGGTCAGCCTGCTGACGACCAGTCGTGAGGCGCTACGCGTCGAAGGTGAGCACGTCTATCCTTTGCCGGCACTCGAAACGCCGCCGCAGCGCGACACGCTTGCGGCCTCCGAGGTTCTGACGTTTCCGGCGACCAACCTGTTTGTCGAGCGCGCTGCGGCGAGCGGCCACCGGATCGACCTGAACGATGCCGACGCCGCGATCGTCGCCGAGATCTGCCGCAAGCTCGACGGCAACGCGCTGGCGATAGAGCTGGCGGCGGGCCGGGTCGGTGTGCACGGACTGCCGGCCTTGGCCGATCTCCTCGACAGCCGGCTGCGGCTGCTCTGGCACGGCCGGCGAACGGCGGCGCCGCGGCACCAAACCCTGAATGCGACGCTCGACTGGAGCTACAATCTCGTGGCCGAAGCCGAGCGCACGGTGCTGTGCCGGCTCTCGATCCTGGTCGGCAGCTTCACCCTGCAGGCGGCCGAGGCGATTGCGACCGATGGTGGGAAAGAAGGCGCGCGCGCCGCCGCCGTCGTGGCGGCGCTCGAGGAGCTCGTTGCGAAGTCGCTCGTGCAGGCCGACACGGCCGAGCTGCCGCCTCGCTATCGACTGCTCGAAACGACGCGCGCCTATGCCCGGACCAAGCTGGCCGACAGCGGCGAGGAGCCTGCGACGGTCCGCCGGCATGCGGCCTTTTTCCGAACTTTCCTCGAGCAGACGCGGGCGGAGCGGACACAGGGGGCAGGAGCCGCCCAGCGTATCGATCGGGCGTCACTACTGGGCAATGTGCGGGCAGCGCTCGACCGATGCTTCGCCGAGGGCGGCGACCGTGTGCTCGGCATCGAGCTCGCCGCCGCCGCGGCGCCGCTTTTCATCGAAACCTCGTTGCTCGGCGAGTGCCGCCTTTGGACCGAGCGGGCGCTGGCGCAGCTCGACGCAGCCGAGCGCGGCACGCGCATCGAGATGGAGCTGCAGGCCGGGCTCGGCCATTCGCTGATGCTGACCAACCGCAACAGCGACGAGGCCTACACGGCTTTGGGCCGCAGCCTGGAGCTGGCGCGGGCGCTCGGTGACCGCTTCAACCAGTTCAGGGTGCTGAACAGGCTGCACCTCTACCATCGCCGTACCGGCGAGATCGCACGCACGCTCGATATTGCCCGGCAGATGGAAGGGCTGGCCGAGGAGATCGGCGATCCCGTCGGCAGGGCATCAGCGCACGTCCAACTCGCCGTTTCCTATCACCTGTACGGCGATCAGGCGCGCGCGCGCTCGCACATCGAAGCGGCGAACAGCGGCGCCTGGCAGCGACCGATGGATCCCGACCACTTCGGCTTCCATCGGTCACCGCGCATCGTGCTCTGCCGGGTCGCCTGGCTGCAGGGCTTCCCCGATCAGGCGCTCGAAGCAGCCGGTCTGTTGGCCAAGGCGCCGTTGGCGGACGATGACCCTGTCACCTCGATCATCGCCCTGATCTGGTGCGCCATGGTGTTCGGCTGGTCGAGCGATTGGGACATGGTCGAAAAGCAGGCCGAGCGGTTGATCGCCCACGCCACCGCGCATTTTCTCGTGCCTTACCGCAATGTCGGCCTGGGTCTGCGGGCGGAGGTGCAAATCCGGCGCGGCGCGGTCGAGGAAGGGGTCGATCTGCTGCGCCGGGCGATCGCAAGCCTCGAGGCCGACCGCTATCACCTCTATGTGCCGAACTTCGGCGCCACCCTGATCGCCGCCCTGATCTCGACCGGCCATGCGGCGGAGGCGATCGGGACGCTCGATGCGATCATCGCCGGCGTCGAGGAGGGCGGTGGCCTGTACGTCCTGCCCGAGCTGCTGCGGCTCAAGGGCATGGCCCGTGCCGCCGACGGCGATAAGCGGCAGGCGCAGTTGTTTTTCGAGCAGGCTCAGGCACTGGCCGAAAAGCAGTCGGCGCTGTCCTGGCAGCTGCGCATCGCCACCAGCCAGTTGCAGCTCGCTCAGGGAACCGGCCGTGCCGAGAGCGACCGCAAGCGCCTGGCCGACCTGCATGGCCGTTTTACCGAAGGCTTCGCGACCGCCGACCTGCTTGCCGCCCGGGCCCTGTTGAACGACCGCAGCCGCAAGCGGCGCTAGCCCATTACGCCGCGGACGTGGGGTGTGGTGCTTTGGTCGATGGCGTCGAGACCGGCGGTTGCGCTTGCGGGCGGGGCGTGAACCGCTCGCGCAGCTGCTGGAACACGACATAGAGCATCGGGATCACGAAGATGCCGACCAGGGCGGCTGCCAGCATGCCGCCGAACACCGGTGTACCGATGGCGCGGCGGCTGAGGGCGCTCGGCCCCTCGGCGATGACCAGCGGCAGCAGGCCGAGGATGAAGGCAAAGCTGGTCATCATCACCGGGCGGAAGCGCAGGCGCGCGCCTTCGATCGCCGAGTCCTCGATGCTCTTGCCGGCTCGCCGCTGCTGAACCGCGAACTCCACGATCAGGATGCTGTTCTTGGCGGCCAGCGCCACCAGGACGACGAGGCCGATCTGGGCATAGACGTCAAAGGCGAGGCCGGTCACCAGGACGGCGCCGATCGCGCCCAGCAGGCCGACCGTGACGGACAGCAGGACCGGCAGCGGGATGTTCCAGCTCTCGTAGAGGGCGACCAGGAAAAGGTAGGCGAACAGAACTGCCAGGCCGAGCACCAGGCCTGCCTTGCCGGCGGCGATCTTCTCCTGGAGCGCGGTGCCCGTCCATTCGAAGCCATAGCCGGTGGGCAGTGTCGTGGCCGACAGGCGTTCCATCGCGGAGATCGCCTGGCCCGAGCTGAAGCCGGGCTTGGGCGCCCCGTTGATGACGGCGCCGCGATAGCCGTTGTAGCGGATCAGTGCCTGCGGACCCTGCACCAGCCGCGCCTCGGCCAGCGCACGCATCGGAACCATCGTACCGGAACTGGTGCGGACATAGATGCGGTAGATGTCTTCGATGGCGTCGCGGAAGCGCGAGTCGGCCTGTACGTTGACCTGCCAGGTGCGCCCGAACAGGTTGAAATCGTTGACGTAGAGGCCGCCCAGCGTCGACTGCAGGGCATTGAAGATGTCGTTCACCTTCACGCCCAGCACCTGCGCCTTGTCGCGGTCGATATCGAGGTAGATCTGCGGCGTCTCGGCAGCGAAGGTGCTGTACACCGCCGAGAGTTCCGGCTGCTGATTGGCCGCGACCTGGAGGCCGCGCACGACAGCGGCGAGCTCGGTCGGCGACTGGCCTTGCAGCGCTTCCAGCACGTACTGGAAGCCGCCGGCATTGCCGAGGCCGAAGATGGGCGGCAGGTTGAAGGGGAAGACGATGGCGCCCTGGATCGCCGCCAGCTGCGGGCGCAGGCGGGCGATGATGGCGTCGACGCTTTCCGATGCCGCCGTGCGCTCGTCATAGGGCTTCAGACGTACCACGAAGAAGGCCTGGTTGGACGAAGCGACGTAGTCGATGAAGTTCAGCCCGACCACCGACAGCACACCCTGCACGCCGGGGATCGGCCGGATGATGTTCTCGACCTGGGCGACGATGGCCTCCGTGCGTTCGAGCGAGGCGCCTTCGGGCAGGCGCATCGCGGCGAAAAAGCCGCCCTGGTCCTCGGCCGGCAGGAAGCCCTGAGGAGTCACCTTGTAGAGGCTGAAGGCGCCGGCAGCGACCGCGACCGTGGCCAGGATGCCGACGAACGAGAAACGCACCAGGCGACGCACCACGAAGGCGTAGGCGTCGCGGCCGCTGTCGATCGCGCCCAGCACGTGGCGCATCAGCCCGCGCCGCGCGCCGTCGCGCTTCAGCAGCACCGAGCACAGGGCGGGACTGAGCGTCAGGGCGTTGATGGCCGAGATGATCATCGAGGTCGAGACGGCGACGGCGAACTGGCGGAAGAGCTCGCCGGTCAGGCCGGGGATGAACGCGACCGGGACGAACACCGACATCAGCACCAGGGTGATGGCGATGACCGGCCCGGTGATCTCCGCCATCGCCTTCTTGGTGGCGGCGGGAATGGAGAGCTCCGGCTCCTCTTCGATCACGCGCTCGACGTTCTCGATCACCACGATCGCGTCGTCGACCACGATGCCGATGGCGACCACGAGGGCGAGCAGGGATATGGTGTTGGCGGAATAGCCCAGTGCCAGCATGACGGCGAAGGTGCCGACCACCGACACCGGCACGGCGACGAGGGGGATGATGGTGGTGCGCAGCCGGCCGAGGAATACGAACACCACGATCGCGACCAGCACGAAGGCGATCACCAGCGTATGGATCACTTCGGCGACCGTCGCCGTAACGAACACCGTGTTGTCCCACAAGAGATTGTAGGACACGTCCTCGGGAAAGCGCTGCTTCAGGTCCTCCATCACCTTGCGCACGTTCTCGGCGACCTCGACGGCATTCGCGCCGGGCGACTGGTAGATGCCGATCGCCGCCGTCGGCGCGCCGTTGAAGCGGCTGAAGCGCTCGCGCGTCTTGGCACCCATGTCGACGCGGGCGACGTCCTTGACGCGCACCACGGAGCCGTCGGGGTTGGCGCGCACGACGATGTTCTGGAATTCCTCGGGCGCGGTGAGGCGTCCCTCGGTCTTGATCGTGAGCTGCAGCTGCTGGCCGCGCGGCGCCGGTGCAGCACCGATGCGGCCGAGTGCGGCCTGCAGGTTCTGGCCCTGCACTGCGGTCACCACGTCGGCCGGCGTGAGGTTGTAGCTGGTGAGCTTGTCGGGATCGAGCCAGAGCCGGAGCGAGTAGTCGAGCGGCCCGAACAGCTGCGCCTGGCCGACGCCGCGGATGCGGGCCAGGGCGTCGACGATGTTGATCGTGGCATAGTTGCTGAGATAGAGCGCGTCGCGGGTGTTGCGCGGCGAGGTCAGCGTGATGATCTGCAGCAACGCCGCCGACTTTTTGCGGATGACCAGGCCCTGGCGCTGCACTTCGAGCGGCAGCAGCGGCGTGGCGAGCTGCGCGCGGTTCTGCACATTCACCGTGTTGATGTCCGGGTCGGTGCCGAGCGCAAAGGTGACGGTGAGCGTGTAGCTGCCGTCGGCACCGCTCGCCGATTGGTAGTAGAGGGCGTTGTCGACGCCGTTGACCTGCTGCTCGATCGGCTGGGCGACCGTGCGCTCGACGGTCTCGGCGTCGGCGCCGGGATAGAGCGTGGTAAGCGAGACCTGCGGCGGCACGATATCCGGGAACTGCGCCACCGGGATCGCGGCGATGGCCAGGGCGCCGGCCAACGTGATGACGATCGACACCACGAAGGCAAGACGCGGACGATCGATGAAGATGCTGGAGATCATGGCGGTCGCCTCTAGCTCCCGCTCGCGGGCAGGACGGCTTCCTGCACCACGATGCCGGGGCGGACTTTCTGGACACCGTCGACGATCACCTTGTCGCCGGCGGAAAGCCCGGACGTGACGACAATGTCGGTGCCGATGTTGGAGCCGGTCTGAAGGGTGCGCCTTTCGACCCTGTGCTGAACGTCGACGACCAAGGCGTAGTAGCCCGCCTGATCTACCTGCAGCGCCGCCTGCGGAATGACGAGACGCGGCTGCTCGGCGCGCTCGCGGATGACCGCGGTGACAAACTGGCCGTCGATCAGCAGACGGTCCGGGTTGGCGATGGTGGCCCGCATGATCAGGCTGTCGGTCGTCCGATCGACCTGGGGATCGGTCAGGTTCCAGGTGCCGCTCAGCGGATAGTCCTGGCCGTTGGCCAGCCGCAGACGGATGTCGATCTTGGCCAGGCCGCCGCCTTCCTTGCGGCGTGCTTCGCGGATCGTCTCGAGATCCTTCACGCTCACGGGGAACAGCACGTAGATCGGATCCTGGCTGACGATCGTCGCCAGAATGCCGCTCGCCGGGTTGACGAGATTGCCTTCGGTATAGGTCGTGCGGCCGATGCGGCCGGCGATCGGGGCACGGATATCGGTGTAGTCGAGATTGGTCTGCGCCTGGATCACCGCGGCTTTGGCCTGCAGCACGCGGCCCTTGGCGCTGTCAAGGTCGGCTTTGAGCTTATCGAGCACCGATTGCGGCGTGTACTGGCGCTGCACCAGGCCGAACTGGCGATCGTACTCGATCTTGGCGTTGGTCTCGGTGGCTTCGGCGACCAGCAGGCTGCCCTTGGCCTGGTCGAGGGCGGCTTGATACTGCACTTTCTCGATCTGGTAGAGCAGTTCGCCGGCTTTGACGTCCTGGCCTTCCCGGAACAGGACCTTGTCGAGGAAGCCCTCTATGCGCGCCCGGACGTCCACCTGGTACTGGGCCTTCACGCGGCCGACGAACTCGAACGAACGGCTGACGCCACGTTCCCCGACGACGTGAACACCGACAGCGGGGGCGGGCGGCGGTGCGGCAGCGCTCACCGTCGGCTTGTACCAGTATGCCATCACAAACCAGCCGGCGGCGACGGCAATGCCGACGATAGCGGCGGTTGCGGCGATGACTGGCCGCCAACGGTATCGCGACGTTGGTTTGGGGGCACTGTCGGACATGTAGCCTTGCTCCATGTAGGTCGGAACTGCTCGATCCCCCGGGAGGGACACCCGAAGAATCGACCGGACCCGGGTCAAAGTGGGCTGGAAAACGCTGCCGATCCATTGGACCTAGGTGTCAGGCCGTCGACCCCTCGGCTGGAGCTGGTGGAAAGCGAAAAAGCGAGGGTGAAGTTGCCCGTCGCAATGCGTTTCTGCTCGATGGCGGATCGCTGCGCGGGTCCGAACGAACGAAAATCGGTGCAGTCGTTCCGGCACGGGCCGCCCCAAGTGCCGCCGTGGACATCGGCGCACGTGGGACGGCCTGTCGCCATCCTGGCCGCGGGCCTCGTGAGCCGCGGCCGCCTCGCAAGTCAAACGAGCGTAACGACGACGTCGATGTTGCCGCGCGTCGCCTTGGAATACGGGCAGAGTTGGTGTGCCCGGTCGACCAGTGCCTGGGCGGTAGCCCGGTCGAGCCCGGGCAGGCTGACGTTCAGGCGTGCGCGCAGGAAGAAATTGTCGCTGCCGCTCAGATTGAGGTCGACCTCGGCGTCGATGGCGAAGTCTGCTGGCAAAGGGACCTTGGCCGTGCGTGCCGCGACCGTCACGGCGCCCTCGAAGCAGGCCGACCAACCCGCTGCGAACAGCTGCTCAGGATTGGTCCCGCTGCCTGGGCCTCCGGGGACCGACAGCTTGACATCGAGCCGGCCGTCGCTGCTGTGGGCCTCGCCTTTGTCGCGCCCGCCGATGGTGTGAACCCTGGCGGTGTAGAGCAGCTTCTCAGAGGGGGACGCGGCTTGGGAAATGCTCATGATGCTCTCCTATGCGGTTGTCATGAACGACGAGCGCTGAAGTAGCGCTCATCGGCCTTTTCGATCCATTGCACGAAGGTATCGATATCTACGTACAATGGATCGGCTGTCGGCTTGATGCCGCAAGAAGCTACCGCTGGATCCGCAACTGGCTGCCCTATCGCCTGGACGGCGAGGTGCTGGCGAAGCTGGCGGAAGGGTAGGCGACAAACAAGGTGTCATCCCGAGCGATAGCGAGGGACCTTTGCGGATCAGGAAAGGTTCCTCGGCCTTCGGCCTCGGGATGACACCATTTTTGCGCCACGACCACCATTCTTGTCGTCAGAATCAACCCTTCTTCGTCAGCCCCATCACACGGCCGGCCTTGGCCGGTTTCGCCAGGCCCTTGTGGGTCTCCCACAGCGTGTCGAGACGCTCGGCCACCGGGAGCGGCCAGGGGCCGGAGCGGCGGGTCTGGTAGTCGATGTTCATGATGATCGTCTCGTTGGTCGCCGCCAGGTAGTCCTGCTCGGCGTGGTACATCTCGTGGAAGAGGTGGACCTTCTTGGCGTCGCTCGCGAGCAGCTGGGTCGTGAAGCGCATGGGCGCGCCCTCGCGCAGCTCGCGATCGTAGGTGACGTGGGTTTCCAGCACGAAGGTCATGCCGAGCTTGCCGTCGACGTAGCGCCGGCCGAGGCCGATGTTGCGCATGAAGGCGCCGGAGGCCTGGTCGAAGGCCGCGACATAGAAGGCCACGTTCATGTGGCCGTTCCAGTCCACCCATTCGGGAATCACGGTCGAGCGATGGGTA
>MKRV01000313.1 GCA_001897995.1 Alphaproteobacteria bacterium 65-37
CTTCCTTGGTGGCCATGAAGCGCGTGCCCATGTTCATGCCGTCGGCGCCGAGCGACAGGGCGGCGACCAGCGAACGGCCGTCGGCCATGCCGCCGGAGGCGACAAAGGGGATCTTCAGCTCCTCGGCGGCGCGCGGCAGCAGGATGAAGTTCGGCACGTCGTCTTCGCCGGGATGGCCGCCGCACTCGAAGCCGTCGACGCTCACGGCATCGCAGCCGATCTGCTCGGCCTTCAGCGAATGGCGCACCGAGGTGCATTTGTGGATTACCTTGATGCCGGCTTCCTTGAGCGCCGGCATCCATTTCTGCGGATTGTTGCCAGCCGTCTCGACGATCTTCACGCCGCCGTCGACGATGGCGCGGATATAGCCCGGATAGTCGGGCGGCGTGACCGACGGCAGGAAGGTCAGGTTGACGCCGAACGGCTTGCGGGTGATCTCGCGGCAGCGCTTGATCTCGTTGGCCAGCGCCTCGGGCGTGCGCTGCGTCAGGCCGGTGATGATGCCGAGACCGCCGGCTTCGGAGACGGCCCCTGCCAGCTCGGCGAAGCCGACATAGTGCATGCCGCCCTGGATGATCGGATGCTCGATCCCAAGCAGCTCGGTGATCTTGGTCTTCATCTCTTGCTCTCCCTCGAACGCGATGCGGTCTTGTTGGCGGAAGCGGCCGCCGGCATGTGATGCGGGTCGCGCGCCCCCGGGCCGCGATGGGCGTGCACCCGGCGCGGGTCGAGCGGCTCGCCGCATTCCGAACAGATCATGACGGGGTCGAAGTCCTTGCCGCAACTCGCATGCTGGTGCAGCAGCGGCCGGCCCTTCTTGCCGGCCATGTGCACGTCGCCCCAATGCACGATCGCCATGACGATGGGATAGAGGTCGATACCCTTCTGGGTCAGGCGATACTCGTAGCGCCGCGGCCGCTCCTGGTAGGGGACCTTGGCCAGGACGAAGCTGTCGACCAGCTTGCGCAGCCGGCTGGCGAGAATGGGCCGTGTCACGCCGAGTCTCGCCTGGAAGTCCTCGAATCGCCGCACCCGCAGGAAGCAGTCGCGCAGGATCAGCAGGGTCCAACGGTCGCCGATGACCGAAACGGTACGCGCCAGCGAACAGGCCTCTTCCTCGAGGTTACTCCACTGCATGACCGGTCCGGCGCTCGCTCATTTCCGTTCTATCGTTTCGCGACGATCGCCTCTTCGACGTCGCGCAGCTTGTCCTTGCCGAAATAGATCTCGTCGTCGACGAAAAAAGTCGGCGAGCCGAACGTGCCGCGGTCGACCGCGCGCTGTGTCTCGGCCATCAGAGCTTCCTTCACGGGCGCCGTCTGCACAAGTTCGAACAGGCGATCGGCCGGCAGGTCCGATTCCAGCAGGGCGGCGCGCAGCACGGCCGGATCGTCGAGCTTCTTCGGCTCCGCCCACATGTGCCGATAGACCTGGTCGACATAGCGCTCGAAGATCCCGAGCTCTCGTGCCGCCATGGCGCCGCGCATGATCATCAGGGTGTTCACCGGGAAGAAGGGATTGTGCTGGTAGCGCGTGATGCCGTGCTGGCGCACGAACCGCTCGGTTTCGAGCCTGTGGTACTCGGGCTTGTTCTTGACGCCGGCGAAGGCCTCGGCCGGCGACCGGTTGTTGGTCAGCTTGAAGACGCCGCCCAGCAGGATCGGCAGGTAGACGAACTTGGCACCGGTCCGCTTCTCGATCTCCGGGATGACGAGATGGCTGAGATAGGCGTTGGGGCTGCCGAAATCGAAGAGGAATTCAACCTTGGGCATGGGTCACCACTTCTCGCCATAGGGGCGGATCTCGAGCTCGAAGGTCCAGGCATCGCGCGGCTGCTGGTAGAGCGACCAGTAGGAATCGGCGACGGCCTCGGGGCGCATCAGCCGGTCAGGCGGCAAATTGGCCAGCGCCTCCTCGCCTTCACGTTCCTTGAGGCGCTCGCGCACCCAGGCCGTATCGACGCCGGAGTCGATCACGAGATGCGCCACGTGGATGTTCTTGGGACCGAGCTCGCGCGCCGCCGATTGGGCGACCATGCGCAGGCCCGCCTTGGCGGCGGCAAAGGCGGCGTAGCCCACGCCACCCCGCAGGCTCGCGGTTGCACCGGTGAAGAAGATGGCGCCCTTGCCGCGCGGCAGCATCAGGCGGGCGGCCTCGCGGCCGGCCAGGAAGCCCGAGTAGCAGGCCATTTCCCAGACCTTGCGGAAGACGCGCTCGGTCGTGTCGAGCAGCGGGAAGTTCACATTGGCGCCGATGTTGAAGACGCAGACCTCGAGCGGTGCCTTGGCGTCGGCCTCTTGCAGGAAGGCGGTGATGTCGTCTTCCTTGCGGGCATCGAGGGAGCGGCCCGTGGCGCTGCCGCCGGCCTTGGCGATGTCGGCCAGCAGGGGTGCCAGCTTGTCGCCGTTACGCCGTCCGGCATGGACCGAGAAACCCTCGGCAGCGAACTTGCGTGAAATCGCGGCGCCGATGAAGTCGCCGGCGCCGATGATGGCGGCCGATGCATTGCGTGCTGTCATGTTTCCTCCTGGCCGCCTGGATAGTCAGTTCTGTTTCAACACTTGTCAAACAGAGTCGGAAACAGAGATTTTGCGGCTCCATGAGTTTTCCGAATTTGAATAGTGTAGTTTCAGAACGGACTATGATCTCGAAGGAGATCCGAGATGAGCCGTCCTCTTGCGTTGGTCACGGGCGTAGGTCCCGGTACGGGCAGTGCCATCGTCCGCCGCCTTGCCGCCGGTGGCTATTCGGTCGCGATGCTGGCACGCGACGCGGAGCGGCTGGCGTCGCTCGAACGTGAAGTGGCAGACACCAAGGCCTACCCCTGCGACGTGACCGACATCGAGCAGCTCGACCGGACGGTGGCGGCCGTTCAGCACGATCTCGGTTCTCCGGTGGTGTTCGTCCACAACGCCGTCGGTGGCGCCTTCGGTTCCTTTCAGGACATCGATCCGCAGATCCTGGAGCGGAACTTCCAGGTCAACGTCATGGCCTTTCTTCATCTCGCGCGCCGTCTCGCCCCCGCCATGGTGGAACGGGGCGAAGGAACCATCGTCGCCACGGGCAACACCTCGGCGCTGCGCGGGCGGGCCAACTTCGCAGGCTTCGCCCCGACCAAGGCGGCGCAACGCATTCTGGCCGAAGCGATGGCGCGCGATCTCGGCCCCAAGGGCGTGCACGTGGCCTATGTCGTGATCGATGCGGTGATCGATCTCGCCTGGACGCGCAAGCGCTACGTCGATCGGCCCGACAGCTTCTTCATCAAGCCGGCCGCCATCGCCGACGAGATCTGGCACCTGATCCACCAGGATCGCAGCGCCTGGTCGTTCAATGTCGAGATCCGTCCCTTCGGCGAGACGTGGTGAGCGCCATGGCCCAGTTGCGCATCTTCTCCTACCTGCCCAACCCGCGCCTCTGGAAGGCGACGATCGCCGCGCGGCTGAACGGTGTCGAGATCGAGATCCGCGGCGCCAAGCCCGGCGACCTGGGCGACTGGCTGTGGGACTTCGACGCCCGCCCGCTCACCGAGGCGGATCGGGCAGCGCAGGGTACCGCGGCGACGGTCGGCAAGGTCGGCTTCAAGGGCCGGCCGCTGCTCAAGACGCCGGCCTTTCTCGAGGCGCAGCCTTTCGGAACGGTGCCGGCGGCTTTCAGTGGCGACGGCGCGGTCGGCATTTTCGAATCGAACAGCATCATGCGCACCGTGGCTCGGCTGGGCGACGCGCGCTGTCCGCTCTACGGCCGCGATGTCTACGAAGCGTCGCGCATCGACAGCTTCCTCGATGCCAGCCTGGTCTTTGCGCGCGACAGCCAGATCTACCTGCTGGCACTGCGCGAGCCCGACTTCCCGGCGCACATCCACGCCCGCGCCGCGGAGGCCTTCACGATCTACCTCGCGGGCCTCGATCAGGCGTTGAAGCCGCAGCGCTCCTTTCTGGTCGGCGATCGGCTGAGCCTGGCCGATATCTGTTTTGTCGCCGAGCTCTGCCTCTTCTCGAATGAACGGCTGCGGCACGCGAGCCTGCTGGAGCGCGGCCTCGCGCCCGTCCTCGCGAAGGATTGGCCGTCGAAGTTCCCGCGGGCAGCGGCGCATTTCCATCGCCTGGCCGCTCATCCCGCCTTTGCGCCGGATGTCGGGCCTTACCTCGCCAAGTTCGATCAGAAGGAGAAATGACGGATGTCGAACAACGCCAGCACGCCTGCGAGGCCGGGGCGCGTCTTCCACGAGCGCCACGACCATATCCTCAAGATCGTGATCGACAATCCGGCCAAGAAGAACGCCTTCAGCCCGGAGATGATGGCCGAGCTTTCCGAGGCGCTGACCCTGCTCGACAAGGACGACAGCCTGTGGGTCGGGGTGCTCACGGCCGAAGGCAAGGACTTCACGGCGGGCCTCGACATGCCGAAATTCTTCGGCCCGACGGCCACGCGCAAGCCGCGCCCCGAAGGCAACACCGATCCCTTCGGACTGGCCAATCAGTGCCGCAAGCCGATCGTGACGGCGGTGCAGGGCATTGTCTTTACCGTCGGTATCGAGTTGATGCTGGCCGGCGACATCGTGGTCGCCGCCGACGATTGCCGCTTCTGCCAGATGGAGGCCAAGCGCGGCATCGCGCCGTTGGGCGGTGCGCACTTCCGCTTCATCACGCGCGCCGGCTGGGGCGACGCCATGTACCACCTGCTGCTGTGCGACGAGTTCTCCTCGGCCGAAGCCCACCGCATCGGCCTGGTGCAGGAAGTCGTGCCGGCGGGTCAGCAGGTCGAGCGGGCGATGGAACTGGCGCGGATCATCGCACGCAACGCCCCACTCGGCATCCAGGTCACCAAGGAGGCCGGCCGCAAGTTCATCGAGGCCGGCGAGAAGGCCGCCATCGACGCCATTCCGGCCATCCGCGAGCGCGTGATGGGCTCGGCCGACGCCGCCGAAGGCATCAAGTCCTTCGTCGAACGCCGCGCTGCGGTGTTTCAGGGAAGGTGAGCGGGTTCGGTATCGTCTCTACGCCGCCGCGCTCATTTGTCCTCTCCCGCGCAGCGGGAGAGGAAGGGACCCGTTGCAGAGCAACGGGGAGGTGAGGGCTGTGGATCCAGGCAAAGCCGTGAGTGTGGAGATAATCTTGACCCACCTCACCTTCCCCATGCGGCGCATGGGTCCCCTTCCTCTCCTCCCACGATGACGTGGGCGGAGAGGGCGAAAAATGCCAAGCCTCATCCCCCCAGCAGCGCCGCGGCGGGCTTCAGCTCCTTGCGCTCGACCTTCTTCACGATCTCGGTGAGCTTGGTGTGGGTCGGTGCCGGTACGCCGATATAGGTGCCGCGCTCGGCGACATAGCCGTTCATGAACTCGATCTCGGTGCGCCGGCCCTTGAGGATGTCCTGCGCCATCGAGGGGCGCTGGATGTCGGCCCGCGGGTTGGGATTGGTGTTCGAGCCCGGCCGCAGGATCGCTTCGACCGCGTCGAGTGCCGCCTTGTCGTTCTCGGCGGCGCGCGCCAGGGTTTCGGGCTCGAGCTTGCCGATCTTCTCGATATGATAGCCCAGCGCCTGGCCGACGCGGACGGCCTCGCCGCCCAGCTTGATCGAGAAGCGGCGCACTGCGTCGTTGCGGTCGCAGTCGGTGCCGGTCATGCCGGTGGCGGCCGAGACGCCGTTCTTCATGCCGTTCTGGCAGAGCTTGGCCCAGCGCTCGCCCCACAGGTTGGTCGTGGTCTTGGCGCTGTCGATCATGGCGACCATCTCGCGCAGCTCCTCGACGCGCTTGGTGATGCGGCCATGGACCTCGCCGACGCGGAACACCGTGTGCTTGTCGCCGCCCTTGGCGACGGTGCGGCGGATGCGGCCGGCTTCGTACATGTCGACCGAGATCAGCGAGGCGACCATGCCCACGGTCTTGCCCCAGCCGACGACGCCCGCGATGCGCTCTTCGTTCAGGCAGTTCTGCAGCGACACGATGTAACCGTCGGGCGAGAGATACTGCTTGATGAGCGCCGTGGCCCATTCGGTGTCGTAGGACTTCATCGCCACGAAGGCGATGTCGATCGGCTTCTGCCGCGACAGGTCCTGCATCTCGGTGAGGTGCATGGTCTTGGCGTTCTTGACCGTGAACTTCTCTTCCGGCGTCACGCCGTCGAGTTCCAGGCCGCGGCTGCGGATGATCTCGATATTCTCCGGCCAGAAGTCGATCAGGGTGACGTCGAGCCCGGCCTGGGCGAGATAGCCGCCGACATAGCCGCCCAGTGCGCCGGTGCCGACGACTGCAATTCGCTTGCTCATGTTTCTACTCCCTATGCCTGCGGCAGCTTGGCGAGGAACGCCTCGACCGCCTGATTGAATAGCGCCGGCTGATGAAGGTTGGCCGCGTGGCCGGCGTCGGGAACGACCGCCTTGGTCGCGCCCTTGATCTTGGTCGCCATGTAGTCGGTGGCGGCGAGAAAACCCGTGTCGTTGGCGCCGACCAGCACCAGGGTGGGCGCGGCGACCTTGTCGAGCGACTGGATCACGCGATCGTCCTTCTGGGCCAGCATGCCGCGCGCCGCCCCGGCAAGGCCCTTGGCGTCGCGATGGCGCACGATGCGGACCTCGTCGCTGCTGTTGAGCGCGGCCAGCCCCTGGGCGTCGAAGCGGGCGGCGCGCTGGTGGGCCGTCTCGTTCCATTTGGCGCGCGCCTCGTCCTTCTTGAAGCCCGGCCCGGTGTCGAACAGCATCAACGCCTGCACGCGATCGGGATGGGTGGCGTTGAAGGCGAGCGACATGTAGCCGCCGAGCGACAGCCCGGCGATGATCGCCCGGTCGGCGCCGACTGCATCGAGAAGGGCCGCCATGTCGCCCACGGTCAGGGCTTCGGAATATTTGCTCGGGTCGGCGGGGTAGTCGCTGTCGCCATGGCCGCGCATGTCCCAGACCACGACCTGGTAGCGGTCCTTCAGGGCTGCGACCTGTCCGTCCCACATGCGCGAGGTCGAGCTGTAGCCGTGGCTCAACAGAATCGTCGGGCCTTTACCATGAACCTCGTAATGGATCTTCACGCCGTCGCGGTCGAGCTTGGCCATTGCGATCTCCTTCGCCGTTTTTGCTTCAGGGCGCGACGCGGGGTTCGCGGCGGGCGCGCTCGAGATAGGCCTCGGCGTCGTCCGGCAGGATCAACCGGTCGGCCAGCAACTGGCTGACGACCGCCTGTACGCGGGCGAGGTAATCGGCGCCGCTCTTGTAGCGTTCGGCGATCGAGAGCCTCGGATCGCCCGAGGCCTGCCGTGCGGTCCTGTCGACCGGGAAGGGCAGGCAACTCCCATCGCGGTCGGCGATCTCGCCCGCAGGGTAAGGCGGCTTGTACTCGTTCCAGCCGGTGTAGGTCGCCAGCGGCACGGCGATGTCGGGCAGGCGGATGCCCGCCGCTTCGTTGCCGTCGCCATCGACCTTGCTGACCAGGGTGCGATAGGCCTTGGCCGCCGGTTGGGGTTTCGTCCAGTCGCCGGGCGGGGCGACGACATTGGTGACGCGTACGACCGCCGCGCCGGGGACGGTCGGGAAGCCCGTCTTGTCGGCCTCGACCAGAGTCCCGGCAGCAAGGGTCGGCACCCGGCTGGAGGGCGGTGCCGCGCCCGAGACCACCCAGCCGTCGAGTGCCACGAGCAGGGCCCGTACCGCCGGCATGGGATTGTGCGGGTTGCGCGGGTTGAGGTTGGGGCCGGGATCGGTCGTGGCGCCGGCGCGACCGCCATGCTGCGTGCCGGCGATCATGTAGACACGAGAGTTCGCCGGCAGGTCGATGTCGCGCGTGCCCAGCGGATCGGTGTGCAGCAGCGAGGCGCCCTTCTGCCAATACTCCGTCGAGGTGTTGGTCTCGATCAGCAGCGGATCGCCGCCATCGCCCCTGAACAGCGCGCCGGTCTTGCCGGTCAAGGGATCGTCGAGCGTGGCTGTCGAGAAGGGAAACTCGTTCTCGGGGAAGCCGTGATCCTCGTGCTGGGTGTTGGTGCGCGCCGGCTGGGCGAAGGGCGTATTGAAGAAGACACGGCCGACGCCGGCAATGTGACTCAGGATTCCGTCGAAGACGCGGCGTCCCTGTTCGTCGCGGTTGAAGCCGTCGGAAATGTGATTGCGCAGGTAGCGGCCGGCCTGCGAGAAGCCGATCGCCAGCGTGTGCGTGATCGGCCGTCCGGTGGCCTGCGGCGCCGCCGGATCGTGGCGCAGCCAGCTGATCAGGTCGCGCGTGGCGGCGAAACCCAGCCCCTGCACCTTGGGTTTCTTCGCGTCGTAGTGAAATTCATAGAGATAGCCGGGTTGCACCGGGGTGCCTTCGCGCAGCCTGATCGAACGGCCGTCGACGAAGGACCATTGATTGAGCGGCAGCTCGCGCGGCTCGTCGTCGGCGCGTTCGCGCACGGTGAGGCGGGCCAGATTCTGCTCCAGGCTCGCCGCCTCGTAGGAAAGCTTGAAGCTCTCCAGCACGCCGAGCCGGGTGCCCGAGACCCACTCTTCCCGCACCCGCTGCACGATTGCCGGGCCGTCCGCTTGTCCGTCTTTGGTGGCGATCGGGGCGGTGAGCGCGAGGCCCATATTGGCGCGCGGGGCGTCGGGATCCCAGCCCGACCAGACGATCGTGTAGCCGCGCTTGAGCGGAAAGGCGTTGCCGAGATCGCCGAGCGTCTTGGGATCG
>MKRV01000314.1 GCA_001897995.1 Alphaproteobacteria bacterium 65-37
CGCAAGGCCGGCATCCCTACCGCCCGGCTCACCTGCACTTCCTTTGCAGCAAGCCGGACTTCAAGACGCTGATCACGCAGGTCTTCGTCGATGACGATCAGCACCTGGAAAGCGACGTGGTCTTCGGTGTGACACGTCAACTGGTCGGCGACTTCAGGCCCGGCACGGGGGTGCCGCCCGCCGCCGACATCGACGGCCCCTGGTACCAGCTCGACTACACCTTCGTGCTGGAGCCCGGTGTTTCGACGCTGCCGACGCCGCCGATCCGCTGATCCCTTCCTCGACACACGGAAACAGTCATGTCGACCTATCCCCGCTCACTGGCCGGGAAAGTGGCCCTTGTCGTCGGCGGCGCCGGCGCCATCGGTGCCGCGACCAGCCGGATGCTGTCCGCCGCCGGCGCCACAGTCATCGTCACGCATCTCGACACATCGCGCGATCGAGAAGCCGCCGAGTCCCTGATCAAGGCCCTCGGCGACGGACACGCGGCCTATCCTGCCGATGTCGCCGACACCGCGTCGCTGATCGCGCTGCGCGAGATCGTGCAGGCCCGCCACGGACGCCTCGACATCCTGGTGAATGCCGCAGGCTTCACCAAGGCGGTCGCCCATGCCGACCTCGACGGTCTCACCGACGAGCTGATCGACCGCATGCTGCAGGTCAACTGGCGCGGCCAGTTCGCCACCATCCGGACCTTCGCGCCGATGCTGAAGGCGACCGCTGACGGATTGATCGTCTCGATCTCCTCCATCGCCGGCTTCACCGGTGTCGGCTCCTCGATCGCCTACTGCGCCGCCAAGGCCGGCATCGATGTCATGACCAAGGCGCTGGCGCGCGCCCTGGCCCCCGAGATCCGCGTACTGGCCGTATCTCCTGGTGTCGTCGACACGGCATTCGTCCCCGGGCGCGGCGCCGACTTCAACGACAAGGTCAGCGCCTCGACACCCCTGAAGCGGATCGGCGAGGCCGACGACATCGCCGCCGCCATCACCGCCTGCGCCACCATGCTCGGCTTCTCGACCGGACACATCGTCCAGGTCGATGGCGGCCGCGCCCTTTAGGAAGAACCCGACCATGCGCACGCCCCTGCCCAAGATCCTCATCACCTGCGCCATCACCGGCAACCTCACGCGGCCGGACCAGACACCGCATCTGCCGGTCACGCCCGAACAGATCGCCGACTCCGCTCTCGGCGCCGCCGAAGCCGGGGCTGCCGCCGTCCACATCCATGTGCGCGATCCGCAGACCGGCCGGCCGTCGATGGAGCTCGACCTCTATCGCGACGTGATGGAACGTATCCGTCGCAGCAACCCGCAACTCATCATCAACCTGACGACCGGCCCGGGGGGCCGCTTCGTGCCCTCCACCGACGATCCGAGCATCGCCGGACCCGGCACCACGCTGATGATCCCGGAACGTCGCGTCGAGCATATCGCGGCCCTGAAGCCCGATATCTGTACGCTCGACCTCAACACCATGAACTCGGGCGGCCAGGTGGTGATCAACACGCCGGCCAATGTCCGCCGCATGGCACGGGTGATCACCGATGCCGGCGTCAAGCCGGAGATCGAGCTGTTCGACTCGGGCGACATCGCGCTGCTCAACGATCTGCTGGCCGACGGCACGCTCAGCGGGCCGGTCCTGACCTCCTTCGTGATGGGTGTGCGCTACGGCTTTCAGCCGACGCCCGAGACGGTGCTCTACGCGCGCAACCTGCTGCCGTCGGACGCCGCCTTCACCGCCATCGGCATAGGCCGGGCTGCCTTCCGTTCGGTGGCCCTCTCCTATCTCGCCGGCGGCCATGTCCGGGTCGGGCTGGAAGACACGGTTCATCTCGAGCAGGGCGTTCTCGCCACCTCGAATGCCGTTCTGGTCGAGAAGGCACGCCGGATCGCCGAGGACCTCGGTGCCCAGATCGCCAATCCGACCGAAGCGCGCGTGCTCATCGGCCTGCCCGAACGGCCGGCCGGCGCGCGGCAGGCCGCCTAGTCCCTTTCAGGATCCAGTCCATGTCTCTTCTCATCGAGCGTCCGCACACCCAGCGGATCGTCACCCGCGGCCTGCGCCTCCACCAGAAGGCGCCGACCCTCGACGCGATCCGGCTGCCTGTCGAAGAACATCTGCTGCGCGCGCCGGCGCCGCACGAGGTGGTGGTCGAGATCGCCGCCGCTGCCGTCAATCCGTCGGACATCAAGGCGGCGACAGGCCTCATGCCCTACGCCGTCTTCCCACGCACGCCGGGTCGCGACTACGCCGGCCGAATCGTCGCCGGACCGCAGGCCTTGATCGGCCAGCTCGTGTTCGGGTCTTCCGGTGACCTCGGCATCCGCCTGGACGGCTCGCATGCCAGCCACATGATCGTCGAAGCCGATGCCGTCGTTCCCGTTCCCGCCGCGGTCGATGCCAATGAGGCTGCCGGGATCGGCGTGCCCTTCGTCACCGCCTGGGAAGGCCTGCACCGCGCCGGCCTGCCTCGCGCCGGGGAAACCGTGCTGGTCCTCGGCGTCAACGGCAAGGTCGGCCAGGCCGCCGCACAGATCGCGACCTGGCGCGGTGCCCGCGTGATCGGCGTCGTGCGCAACGACGAGGCCTATGCCGGCCACGCCAGCCGACCCATCGACATCGTGTCGGCGAAGAGCGGCGACGTGCCGGCGAAGATCCGCAGCCTGACCGACGGCAAAGGCGCCGACATCGTCTTCAACACCGTCGGCGACCCCTTCTACGAGATCGCGCAGAAGTCGCTGGCCGTGGGCGGCCGGGCCATCTTCATCTCGGCCGTCGACCGTTTCGTCACCTTCGACCTGCTGGCCTTCTACAAGAGCCGTCATACCTATGTCGGCGTCGACACCATCGCCCTCGACTCGGTCGAGACCGGCGCCATTCTCAAGAACCTGCTGCCGGGCTTCGCCGAGGGCAGCCTGAAGCCGTTTCCGATCGTCGAGAGCGCCATCTATTCCTTCGAGGAGGCGATCGACGCCTATCGGACGGTCATCGGCTCGTCCCGCGACCGCATCGTCCTGGTTCCCCGATGACCCAGCTATCGCCTCGCATCGGCTGCGGCCCGGAGGCGCCGCGAAACGCCGCCTGAACAAAACAGCGGCTCTCCACTCGTCCAATTTTCATAACACCGCGTGCCCAAGGGAGGATCCTATGGCCGACATACCGTCCTCGCGTCCGCGTAAGCGTTGGTACCAAGTTCTCTACGTCCAGGTCCTGATTGCCATCGCCGCCGCGATCGCGGTCGGCCACTTCTGGCCTCACACCGCCATCGACATGAAGCCGCTGGGCGATGCCTTCATCAAGCTCGTCAAGATGGTCATCACGCTGGTCATCTTCTGTACGGTCGTCTCGGGCATCGCCGGGATGAACGACATGAAGAAGGTGGGGCGGGTCGGCGGCAAGGCCCTGCTCTACTTCGAAGTGGTCTCGACCGTGGCACTCGGCATCGGCCTGGTGATCGCCAACGTGGTCCGGCCCGGCGCCGGCTTCAATGCCAATCCCGCCACCCTCAATGCCAAGGAAGTCGCGGCCTATGCCGGCAAGGCGCAGGAACAGTCGATCGCCGACTTCCTGCTGAACGTCATTCCCAATACGGTCGTCGACGCTTTCGCCAAGGGCGAGATCCTGCCGGTCGTGCTGATCTCGATCCTGTTCGGCTACGTGCTGTCGCATCTCGGCGATCGCGCCAAGGCGGTGCGGGACGTCATCGACGCCAGCTCCCACCTGGTCTTCAGCACCATCAACGTCATCATGCGCCTGGCACCGATCGGCGCCTTCGGGGCGATGGCATTCACGATCGGCAAGTACGGCTTCTCCTCGCTCGGGCCGCTGGTCGTGCTGATCGCGACGTTCTACGTTACCAGCATCCTCTTCGTGTTCGGTGTCCTTGGCCTGATCGCCTGGTGGGCAGGCTTCAACATCGTGAAGTTCCTGCTCTACATCAAGGAAGAGATCCTCATCGTGCTGGGAACGTCGTCGTCCGACTCGGCGCTGCCCAGCCTGATGGAGAAGCTTGAGCGCGCCGGCTGCTCCAAGCCGGTGGTCGGCCTGGTCGTGCCGACCGGCTATGTCTTCAATACCGACGGCACGTCGATCTACATGACACTCGCCGCCCTGTTCGTCGCACAGGCGACCAACACCGACCTCACCCTCACCCAGCAGCTCACCATCTTCGCCGTCGCCATGCTGACGTCGAAGGGCGCGTCGGGTGTCACGGGGGCGTCCTTCATCGCACTGGTCGGCACGCTCTCGGTCGTTCCCACCATTCCGGTCGCCGGCATGGCGCTCATCCTGGGCATCGATCGCTTCATGAGCGAAGCACGCGCCCTGGTGAACATGATCGGCAACGGCGTGGCCACCGTGGTCATGGCGCGCTGGGAAGGCGAGCTCGACCAGGCAAAGCTCGACGCCGCGCTTTCAGGCGCCCCGCTGCCCCTCGATGAACCGAAGCACGTCGCCCCGATCGCCGGTGAAAAGCACCTGCAGGCAGTCGGCGGCCGGTCGTGACGACGCCGGACACCGGCCATCACGGCGCCTTCGGTATCCCGAAGGCGCCGACGCCACATCGTCAAGTAATGTCAGGCAATGCCGCCGTCGACGCGAACCAGTGAGCCCGTCGTAAAGCTCGACTTGCTCGACGCAAGATAGAGTGCCGCCGTCACGATCTCCTCCGGCTGGCCGCTGCGCTTCAATGCAGCCGTCGGATTGAGCTTGTGCTCCTCGCTCCAGGCCTTGGAGACGTCGGTCAGGAAGCGGCCCGGCGAAATCGTATTCACACGCACCTTGGGGCCGTACTCGAAGGCAAAGGCCTCGGTCAACGCATTGAGCGCCGCCTTGGCGCCGGCATAGGGCGCGATCTGCGGCCGCGGCCTGAGCGCACCAGCGCTCGAAATGTTGATGATCGAGCCGCCCTCACTCGCCGCCATGCGGCTGCCGACCAGCGACATCAGCCGGAACGGCGCCTTGAAGTTCAGCGAGACGATGCGGTCGAAGAGCTGCTCCGGCGTTTCCAGCGACGAGGGCGCGAGCGGCGAGGAGCCGGCGTTGTTGACCAGGATATCGACCTTGCCGAAGGCGGCGTAGGCCGCGTCGACCATGCCGTCGAGCTCGTGCCAGTTGGCGACGTTGCAGGCATAGGTCGCGGCCTTGCGGCCTAGGCCCTGCACCTCGGCGGCGACCTTCTCGCAGGTCTCGAGCTTGCGGCTGGTGATGAAGACATCGGCGCCGTGCTGGGCGAAGGCCTTCACCATCTGATAACCAAGGCCGCGGCTGCCGCCGGTGACGAGGGCAACCTTGCCCGTGAGATCGAAATAGTTGGT
>MKRV01000315.1 GCA_001897995.1 Alphaproteobacteria bacterium 65-37
GTCAGTGTTCCTGCACCGCTCTTGGTCAGCCCGCCGGCGCCGTCAATCGCACCATCGAGCGTGACGTTGTTGCCGTTGGTGTTGATAGTGCCGCCGCCACTTCCCAGCGTCGTCGCGTTGGCGATGGTGAGGGCTGCATCGGTACGCAGTGTGCCGCCATTGAGTGTCAGACCACCGGTGCCCAGGCTGTCGGCCGAGGAGATCGCGATCACGCCACCATTGATCGTCGTTCCGCCCGTGTAGGTGTTCGCTCCCGACAGAACGAGCGTGCCGGTGCCGCTCTTGGCGAGGCTGCTCGATCCGCCGGTGCCACCGAGACCGTCTGAGGTTGCCGAGCCGCCGGAGCCGTTCTGGTCGGCGATGACGTCCGACACCGTATAGCTGCCGCTGCCGCCAAAGCTGAGCGTCGAGCCCTGCACGAAGAAGCCGGTGCCGAAGGCCGAGCCGGCGCCGGCCGTGCCGCCACCGGTGCCGCCGGTCGTGCTGCCGCCCGAGACCGTGCCGGTGCCATTGATGGTGAGCGAGCCGCCCGCCACCACGAACACCGCGCCGCCCATGGCGCCACCGCCGCCGCCGCCGCTGGTGTCGCCGGCACCGCCGCCGAACCCGCCGGCGCCACCGGTGGTGCTGCCCCGACCGCCGCCGCCACCGAAACCACCGGCATTGCCGGCGCCGGCGCTGTTGCCGCCGCCGCCGCCACCGTAACCGCCCACGCCACCGACGCCGGCGCCGCCGCCGCCGCCGAAACCGCCGGCACCGGCAAGGCCGTTGATGTTGTCGCCGCCACCGCCGCCGAAGCCGCCGTTGCCGCCGCCGTTGAGGCCGCTGCCGCCGCCGCCGCCGAAAGCACCGGCGCCGCCGCCGGTAGGGTTGGTGCCCTCGCCGCCGCCGAAGCCGCCACCCCCGCCGGCGTTGCCAACGCCCCCACCGGCGCCGCCGTTGGCCCCGCCGGTACCACCCACCCCGTTGCCGCCGGAGCCGGTGAGACCGGCGATCGACAGCAGGCCCGCGGCGCCCGACCCGCCGGCGGCGCTGCTGCCGCTGTAGCCGCCGCCGCCAGAACCGGCGCCATTACCGAAAATGCCGCCGCCGCCACTGGAGCCATTGCCAAAAATGCCGCCGCCACCGCCGACGCCGTTGCCGCCGAGGCCGCCGCCAGCGGCCGCCACCGCGATGTTGCCATTGCCGCCCGTCGCCGCGTTGCCGGAGAAGCTGACGTTGGTCAGCGTCACGTCGGCCGACTGGTTGACGAACAGAGCGCCGCCGGCGCCCAGACCGCCGGAGGTGTTGCCGTTGCCGCCCCGGGCGAGGCCGCTCGACAGCGTGACGTCGTTGATCGCGACCTGCGGGCGGTCGGCGATGATCGAGCCCACCACGGTCCCGCTGGCCCGCGTCGCCTCGTCGACGCCAACCATGAAGATACGCTGGGTGTTGTTGCCGCTGATGGTGAAACCGTTGCCGTTGATCGTCACCGAGTTGAAGATCGGCGACAGCGGGCCCGACAGGGTGACGTTGGTCTGCAGGTTGATGATGAAGCCGCCGGGCGGCGCCACCGAGGCATTGACCTGTGCCAGCGCCGCGCTGAGCGTGCCGGCGCCGCCGGTCGCGCCGGCCGCGGTGGTGCCGCTGTCGGCGGCGACGGTGACGTTGATCACGGTCTGCGCCTGCGCGCCGGCCGCGAGCGCTGTGAGGCTGGCGGTTACGAGCAGGGCTGCCGTCAGCCGGGGCAGATTAAGCGATAGTTGCACGCCATGCCTGAACAGGCGCTGCAACACGGGATACTTCGCGTTGATTGGGGGTCCGTCGACCAACTCGCGACAACGGCGACGTCGTTCGATGCCGGGATAGCGAGCCTCGTCGCGTCTGTTACCAGTCACGGACGACATCTGAGCATAGTCGATGTGAGCGGCGAGAGACTCGTCACCACTGCCTTGACGCGTCTGTCGCATCCCGTATCCCCCCACCCATACCCTGTCTGCATCTGCCCGCGCATTCTCCGTCGCGGTGCACTTATTATTCAATGACTATAAGGACTTGCGCAATCAAATGCGTGCGGCGAAGGCTATCGAAAGATCAAAGATTCATTAACTCGGGGACTCACGCTGGGCGCCTGCCTACGATTGATGATTTCTCGGTCATAGATCAGTTTCGTCGGGAAGCACCTACCATGTCATGCGTACGTCGATGGTTCCGGCGTGAGCGTTGTCAGCGCCGCTGATGTCGCCCTCGTAGCGGAAGAACAGGGAGGAGCGCTCGTCGATCACGGTAGTGGTGTCGAACTCCAGTACCACCCCACCGATCTACACCCCGATCACCGAGCGCAACGAGCTGGTCGTCTGCTGCGCCACCGTCAGGTTCAACGAGGCCGCCCCCACTCCGTGAACCCGTTCTGTGTCGCCGAGGAGCTTGAAGCAGGGTTTGGAATGGCCGGCCGCCAGAAGGTAGCTGCCGGCGGTGGCTGCAAACGCTGCGACTGCCGAGATCCCGTCGGACCGACCGAGGCTGTCAGCTTCGCGGCCGTCAAGGGCATCGTACATTCGCCTTCCGTAGCAGCGACCATCCTGAAACCCCAAGCCCGCGACGCCCTGTTCAACGCCATCGCAACGGCAAGGCGATGGATTGACGACCTGCGACAAGGGCGACGTGCCTCCTTCGCCGAGATTGCCCGGCAGGAAGGCCAGGTCGAACGGCATATCCGTTTGCTCGCCCCGCTCGCGTTCGTGTCGCCCCGGATCGTGTCGACAATCGTGAAAGGCACGGCGCCGGGCAACCTTACCGTCACCGGTCTTGCCCGGGCTCCGCCGTATTCCTGGGCCGAGCAGGTCCAGGCCAGCGGCCGTCAATAGCCAATCGACAGCACCGGCAGCTGTGGGAGCCGCGCCAACGGGCCGGCTCGAAGCGACTTCCTCGCCTGATTGCCTCGCTGCCAGTGCCCATCGGGGCCGCCTCGGTCATCGCGAAACGGATATCGAAAAAAGCGGCCAGAGACTGATGTTGGAATTGGAGCGCTCCCGCGCGCAACATCGTCAAACCGGCAGGTAAAGACTGTCGCTGGTCGACCTAGGTCGCTGAAATCTCGCGACTTCCTCCGTATCCGGAAATCCCGTGACGACGATTGCCGCGGTTGGCTGGGGCGCCAGGATTCGAACCTGGGGATGGAGGAATCAAAATCCTCTGCCTTACCGCTTGGCTACGCCCCAGCAGGCGCCGGTTCGGGCGGGCGGGAACATAGAGGGTTGGCGCCACGACGCAACCCCGACCGAACGGCGTCGCCGTTTATGCCGCGTTGGCGTGCTTCAGGGCGTCGACATGCACAAAGGCGCCGTCGGCGTAGAGCAACGGCTTGGCGTCGGCATCGAGCGCGAGATCGACGATCTCGCCGATATAGATCGTGTGCGTGCCGGCCGAAACTTTGGTCACCAGCCTGCAGTCAAACGACACCGGGCAGCCTTTCAGCACCGGCGCGCCGGTGCTCAAGGTGAACCAGTCGCCCATGTCACAGAAGCGCTCGTCCCCTTCGATGCCGTCCATGCCGGCGAAGCGCTCCGCCAGCTTGCGGTGCGGGGGCGCCAGGATGTTGACGCAGAAGACCCCTGCCTCGCCGATCGGGTCGTGGGCGCTGGCGGTCTTGTTGACGCAAATCAGGATCTGCGGCGGCTCGGCGGAAACCGAGCAGACGGCCGTGGCCGTCAGGCCGCCGCGCAGATCCCGGTGCCGGGTCGTGATCAGGGTGACGCTCGCCGCGAGGTGGCGCATGCCCTTCTTGAAGGCAGCCGCATCGATGCTCATGGCAGCGACTCTAAAGCACGCCGCCAAGGCACGGCTACTGCAAAGAACGGTGCGAAACTCCCGCTAAACGCCCGGCCGGTCAGCGAAATCCCCAGATTTCGGTCCAAATACGCAATCACCGTGTTGCAATAAAACCTTCATCAGACTGTCGTTCTTTGCGGTTGCCCCGCCGCTTGCGGTCGCTACGGTCGGGCAGCATGGCGGCGCGCAAGAATGGACTTTCCCCCGATACGGCCCCCGATGTCGCTCTGCGGCATATCGTGACGAGCTGCCATGTCGATCTTTCGAAGTACCGGACCGTCGCTCTGGAGAGCCGCCGACCGATCGGCATTCACCAGACACGTGTCGCTTTCCGGCGCATGCGGGCGGCCTTCAGCGTGTTTCGCGACGCCGTCAACGGCCCTGACGTCCGTTCCCTGTCGGCCGAAGCCAAGTGGCTGGCGGGCGAATGTGCCCCCTCTCGCGACCTGCACGTCTTCCTGACGGAGACCGTCGAGGATGTGCCGCCCACGGTCAGCCGGATCGCCGCCCGACTTGCCGCGGTTCACCTGCAGCGCGCCCGCGCCGCCTTGTCTGGCGCGCGTTTCACGGCCTTCGACCGTCAGCTCGCCGCCTTCGCCGCCCAGCCGCCCTCGGGCCGCAACAGCCGCCTCGAGGATTTCGGCCGTGAGGTTCTCGACAAGAGGCATCGCAAGGTGGAGCGCCGGGGAGACGGCCTTGCCCACCTCGATGTCGAGGAGCTCCACGAACTTCGCATTGCGATCAAGAAGCAGCGCTATGCCGCCACCTTCTTGCAGCCCGCCTTTGCCTCTGCGGCGACCAAGCCCTATATCGAGGCAACGGTGCGCCTGCAGGGCGCGCTCGGCGCCTTGAACGACCGTGCGGTGGCAGCCCGAATGCTGGACGACATCGCCACGGCGGCCCGACCGACGGAGGACGTCGCGGGCTCCCTCAAGGCCCTCACCAAGCAGGCGGGGAGCGGCGACAAGCGCCGCCGCCGCAAGCTGGAAGGGGCCTGGAAGGACTTCAAGAACACTGAGCGCTTCTGGCTGGCGTAAACATCGCTGTCATTCCGAGCGACGCGAGGAACGACACGCTTCACAGGGCCGACCATGAGCGACACGCAGAACGCCGCCGAGCAGCGTATTCCCGTCACCGTGCTGACGGGTTTCCTCGGCAGCGGCAAGACCACCCTCCTCAACAAGCTGCTGCGCCGGCCGGAGCTGGCCGACACCGCGGTGATCATCAACGAGTTCGGCGAGATCGGTCTCGACCATCTGCTGGTCGAGAAATCCGACGACGAAGGCATGGTCACCCTGAATTCGGGTTGCCTCTGCTGCACCGTTCGCGGCGATCTCGTCCGCACCATGAGCGAGCTGTTCCTGAAGCGCTCGCGCGGCGAGGTGACGCCGTTCAAGCGCATGGTGGTGGAGACGACCGGCCTCGCCGACCCCGCCCCCATCCTGCACACGCTGATGACCGATCCGCTGCTCGCCTCGCGCTATCGTCTCGACGGCGTGGTGACCACGGTCGACGGCGTGAACGGCGAAAGCACGCTCGACAATCACGAGGAAGCGGTGAAGCAGGCCGCCGTGGCCGATCGGCTGCTGCTGACCAAGACCGATATCAGCGAGGCCCCCAAGCTCGAGCAGCTCAAGGGCCGACTGCACCAGCTCAACCCCGGTGCGCCGTTCCAGGCCATCTCCGATGGCGAGGTCGACCCCAATGCGATCCTGAACGCCGGCCTCTACAATCCCGACACCAAGACCGCCGACGTGAAGCGCTGGCTGCACGAGGAGGCCTACGAACACGGCCATGGCGGCGGGCACCATCACCACCATGGGCACGGCCACGATCATGGACACGGGCATGATCATGGGCACGAT
Source organism: Alphaproteobacteria bacterium 65-37 (assembly GCA_001897995.1). Lineage (GTDB taxonomy): Bacteria > Pseudomonadota > Alphaproteobacteria > Reyranellales > Reyranellaceae > Reyranella. The sequence continues at coordinate 5,676 of MKRV01000315.1, forward strand.
CATGATCACGGCCATGGCGAGCAGGATCCGCACAATCCCAACCGGCACGACGACCGCATCAAGGCCTTCTGCATGACCTTCGACGAGCCCATGAGCTGGTCGACCGTCGCCGCCGCCTTCGATGCGCTGGTGACCTATCGCGGCCCCGACCTGTTGCGCATGAAGGGCATCCTGAACGTCAAGGACACCGACAAGCCGGTGGTCATCCACGGCGTGCAGCACGTCTTCCATCCGCCGGCGACGCTCGATGCCTGGCCCGAGGGCGACGACCGCAAGAGCCGCGTCGTGTTCATCACGCGCGACATCGCCGAGAGCACGATCCGCAAGGTCTTCGCTTCCTTCTTCGATGCCGAGAAGAAAGGCTGGGGTCAGCCGGACGAAAAGAAGCCGTAGCGCGCAGCGCCGTTACTGCCAGAAAGCCGGGCCCCCATGAGCCGGCACGGCGACGCAACCTATCCGCCGCTCAACACCCTGAAGGCCGTCGCACCCGACCTCTGGATCGTGGACGGCCCGACCATCCGTTTCGGCGCCATGCCCGGCCTGAAAGTGCCGTTCCCGACCCGCATGACGGTGATCCGGCTGGGCGACGACCTCTTCATCCATTCACCGACGCCGCTGCCCTCGTCCTTGCGGACCGAAGTCGTCGCCGCCGGCAACGTGCGCTGGATCGTCGGCCCCAACCGCATCCACTACTGGTGGATTCCCGAGTGGAAGGCGGCGTTCCCGCGGGCCGACGTCTGGCTGGCACCGCGGATCGAAGAGCAGGCGAAGGGCCATATCGCCCCGGGCTTCCGCCCGCTCGAGCGCGAAACCGGCTATCCCTGGGACAAGGCGATCGCGACCCTGCCGGTGGCCGGCAGCTACATGACCGAGGTCGTGTTCTTCCATCACCCCAGCCGGACCTTGGTGCTGGCCGACCTCATCGAGAACTTCGAGCCGCACAAGCTGGGCTCGTTCGTGCTGCGCAGCCTGGTCAAGCTGGGCGGCGTGGCGGCACCCGACGGTCAGACGCCGCGCGACCTGCGTGCGACCTTCACCCGGCAGCGGCCTGCGATGAAGGCCGCCGTCGAAAGGATGATCAACTGGAACCCCGAGCGCGTGATCATCGCGCATGGGCGTTGGTTCGAGACCGAGGGAGCAGCCGAGCTCCGCCGGTCATTCCGCTGGCTGCTGGACTGACGCCGGCGGCGTGGTCGCGGCCTTCTTCTCGCGGTCGCGTCCCAGCGCCCGCTGCACCACCACGAAGAAGACCGGCACCATCAGCAGGGCGAGCACCACGACGGCGATCATGCCGCCCATGACGCCGGTGCCCAGCGCCTGCTGGCTCTTGCCGCCGGCACCGGTCGCGATCGCCATCGGCAGCACGCCGCAGACGAAGGCAAAGCCAGTCATGAGGATCGGCCGGAAGCGCAGCTTGCAGGCTTCGAGCGTCGCCTCGACCAGCGGCGTGCCACGAGCGCGCAGATCCTTGGCGAACTCGATGATCAGGATGGCATCTTTGGCGGCAAGACCGATGATGGTGATCAGCCCGACCGTGAAGTAGACGTCGTTCGAGAGGCCGCGCAGATTGGCCGCGACCACCGCGCCAGCCATGCCGAGCGGCACGGTCAGCAGCACGGCGATGGGAATCGTCCAGCTCTCGTAGAGGGCGGCGAGGCAGAGGAAGACGACCAGCGCCGACAGCGCCAGCAGGAACGGCGCCTGCGACCCCGAGAGCTTCTCCTGCAGCGACTGGCCGGTCCATTCGTAGCCGAAGCCGCGCGGCAACTGGCCGGCGAGCCGCTCCATCTCCGCCAGCGCGTCGCCACTGGTATAGCCCGGCTTCGCTTCGCCGCTGATACGCACCGAGGGATAGTAGTTGAAGCCCACGATCTGCGTCGGCCCCTTCGCCCATTCGACCGTGGCGAAGGACGAGAACGGCACGAGTTGGCCCAGCGAGTTCCTGACGTTGTACGCCAGGATGCCGTCGGGATTCATGCGGTTCGCCGCTTCGCTCTGCACGATGACGCGCTGCATGCGGCCCTGGTTGGGGAAGTCGTTGACGTAGGCCGAGCCGAGATTGGTCGATATCGTGTTGTTGATGTCCTCGAAGGTGACGCCGAAGGCGCTCGCCTTCTCGCGGTCGATCATCAGATTGACCTGCGGCGCCGCCGGCAGACCTTCGACGTAGACGTTCTGCAGGATCGGGCTGGCATTGGCCGCGGTGACCAGCTGCTCCGCCGCCCGGTTCAACGCCGTCTGGCCTTTCTGGCCGCGGTCCTGCAGGCGGAAGCTGAAGCCGGCCGAATTGCCGAGATTGTCGATCGGCGGCGGCTGCAGGGCCGAGACCTCGGCGTCGCGGATCGAGGCCAGGTCGCGGTTGATGTCGGCGACAATGGCGGCCGCCGATTCGTTCGGCCCGCGCTCGGACCAGTCCTTCAGGGTGATGAAGGCCTGCGCCGTGTTCAGGCCCTGGCCGAGGAAGCTGTAGCCGGTGATGAAGGTGACATCCCCGACGCCAGGCTTTTCGGCCAGGTACTTCTCGACCTTCTCGACCGCGGCCTCGGTGCGGTTATACGAGGCATCCGCCGGCGTCTGCACGTCAGTGGTGATGAAGCCCTGGTCGTCGACCGGCAGAAAGCCGCCGGGCAGGCGCACGAAGGCCCAGCCCAGCGCGATCAGCAGGGCGGCGTAGATCGCCATCAGACGGCCGGTCCGTTTCAGCGACCAGCCGACGACGCCGGTATAGCGGTCGCGCACCCCATCGAGCGTGCGATTGAACAGCCCGAACAGGCCGCGCTTGGCGTGGCCATGTCCGGCCTCCACCGGCTTCAGCAGGGTGGCGCAGAGCGCCGGCGTCAGCGACAGCGCCATCAGGGCGGAGAAGCCGATGGCCGCCACCATGGTGACGGAGAACTGGCGATAGATGATGCCGACCGAGCCCGGGAAGAAGGCCATCGGCAGGAACACCGCAACCAGAACCAGGGTGATGCCGACGATCGCACTGGTGATCTGGGTCATCGCCTTGCGGGTCGCCTCCTTGGGCGACAGCCCCTCCTCGGCCATGATGCGCTCGACGTTCTCGACGACCACGATGGCATCGTCGACCAGGATGCCGATGGCCAGCACCATGCCGAACAGGGTCAGCATGTTGATCGAGTATCCCACCGCCAGAAGCGTCGCGCAGGTGCCGAGCAAGGCGACCGGCACCACGATGGTCGGAATGATGGTGTAGCGGATGTTCTGCAGGAACAGGAACATCACGATGAAGACCAGCACCACCGCCTCGATCAGGGTGATGACGACCTTCTGGATGGAGGCCTTCACGACCGGCGTGATGTTGTAGGGGATCTGGTAGCTGATATTGGCGGGGAAGAAGCGCGACAGCTCCTTCATCTTCGCCTCGACGGCGCTGGCCGTGGCGAGCGCATTGCCGGTCGGCGACAGCAGCACCGAAAGACCCGCCGTCGGCTTGCCGTTCAGGCGGGTGGTGAACTGATAGCCCATGCCGCCGATCTCGACGCGGGCGACGTCGCGCAGCCGCACGGTCGAACCGTCCGGATTGGCGCGCAGCACGATGGCGCCGAATTCTTCGGGCGTCCCGAGCTGGCCCTTCACCAGCACGAGCGCCGACACCGGCTGCTGCGGCGTGCTGGGTTCGGCCCCGACGCTGCCCGAGGCGACCTGGGCATTCTGGGCGTTGATCGCCCGCGTGACGTCGTCTGCCGTGAGGCCGAAACCCACCAGCTTGGAGGGATCGACCCAGACGCGCAGCGACCGCTCCGTCGAGTAGAGCGTGGCGCGGCCGACGCCCGGAATACGCCGGATCTCGCCCAGGATGTTGCGCACCATGAAGTCGCCGAGGCCAACCTCGTCGAGGCTGCCGTCGGTCGAGGTGAGCGTGATGATCTGCAGCACCGCGCTCGAGGCTTCCTCGATCAGGATGCCCTGCTGGATCACCGAGCGCGGCAGGCGTGCTTCCACGCGCTTGATGCGGTTCTGCACTTCGACCGAGGCCAGGCTGGGATCGGTGCCGGGCACGAAGTTCGCAATGATCTCGACCTGCCCGAGCGAATCGCTGGCCGACTCGAAGTTCAGGATGCCGGAAGCGCCGTTCAGCTCCTCTTCGATAAGGCGCGTCACGCTGTTGTAGAGATTCTCCGGCGACGCGCCGGGATAGCTCGTGCTCACCGAGATCGAGGGCGGCGCGATGATCGGATACTGCGCAATCGCCAGCAGCGGCACGGAGATCGCACCGATCAGGCAAATGAAGAGAGCGACGACCCATGCGAAGATGGGCCGATCAATGAAGAAACTCGGCATGTGAGATCGCTAGAACGTCAACGGGTAGCGCTGATGGTCTTGACCGGATTGTCGTCGTCGCTGGCTTCGGCCGACTGGCTGAACGACCGCGGCTTGACGGCGTCGCCAGCCACGAATTTCTGGAAGCCATCGACCACGACGCGATCACCCGGCTTCAGGCCGTCGAGCACCAGCCACTTGCCGTCCTGCAGTCCGCCCAGGCGAACCGGCTGGATAGCCGTGCGATTGTCGTCCTTGATCACGAACACCTCGCTGCCGCCGCCGCCGTTGCGCTGGATCGCCTGCTCCGGCAGCGTGATCGCATCGCTGTCGATACCCTGTTCGATCAGGACGCGGACATACATGCCCGGCAACAGCACCTTGTCGGGATTGAGGAACTCGCCGCGCAGGGTCACCTGGCCGGTCGACGCATCGACCCGCGCCTCCGAGAAGAGCAGCTTGCCGGTCAGCGGGTAGCGCGAGCCATCGTCGAGCAGCAGGCGGACCTTCACGGCATCGGGCGCGATGCGCTCGAGGTCGCCGGCTTCGACGGCACGGCGCAGCTTGCTGAGCTCGGCGGCCGACTGGGTGAAGTCGGCATAGATCGGATCGAGCGCCTGAATGGTCGCGAGATTGGACGTGTCGTTCTGTACGACCAGCGCGCCTTCGCTGGTGCGCGCCGCACCGATGCGGCCGCTGATCGGGGCCCGAATGGTGGCGTATTCGAGATTGAGCTTGGCTCGCTCGACGTCGGCGGCGCGGGCTGCGACCTCGGCCTTCGCCTGGTTGACCGTGGCGACGGCGATTTCATGCTGCGCCGTCGAAATGGCCTGCGTCTTGGCAAGCGCTGCCGACCGCGTGGCCTGGGGCACGGCGAGATCAAGCGCCGCCTTGGCCTTCTCAAGAGCCGCCTCGCTCGCCTGCAATTCGACCTCGAACGGACGCGCATCGATCTGGTAGAGCGGATCGCCGATCTTGACGTCGCTGCCCTGATTGAACATGCGCGCGGTCACGATGCCGGAGACGCGCGGCCGCACGTCGGCGACGCGCGTCGGCGCCACGCGGCCCGGCAGCTCGCGCACCAGCGCGAACGGCTCGGCCTTCACCGTGACGATGCCGACATCCGGTGCGGCGGCCTTGGCCGGCGCCTCGGCCGCAGCCTTGTCATCACACGCCGCCAGGAGCGGAGCGACGGCAACCGCAACAACCGCAGCCAACCTAAAAGGCCAATGGGTACGCATGGTCTTTCTCCGCGCTCCTACGCACAAAATTCGGCACACAACTCACCGTCCGCCCGGCCCGTTGCCGGCGCGGCCGATCAGCACAAACTTTCGATTCCCCCCACTCATCGACTGTGAATTTTCACGGCGGCCGCCGTTAAGTCCTCCGGGGTCTTTTCGCCATCGCAGTCGGTGTGACTTTCGCGATTGAATGTGGCGACAACAGGACGGGGAGTGCCACTGAACGGTAACGGCCACGTGACCTCGACAGCATCGACGTCACGCGATCATTTGAATGAGATCATGTGAGCAGGCCCATATCGACTTTCAACAGGACGAGGATGCCCAGCACCACGAAAGCTGCTGCGGCCACGGAGCGCACCAGCTTGAGCGGCACGCGTCGTGCCAGCACGTCGCCGAACAGGACCGCCGGCACATTGGCAATCATCATGCCGAGCGTCGTTCCCGCGGTGACGGCGATCAAATCATTGAAGCGTGCCGCGAGGCCCACCGTGGCGATCTGCGTCTTGTCGCCGATCTCGACCAAGAAGAAGGCGATGGTCGTCGCGATGAAGGCACCTGCAGCGCCGGCGACCTTGGGGCCTTCGTCCTCCTTGTCGGGAATCAGGCACCAGCCCGCCATGACGAGAAAGAGCACGCCCAGGATCCAGCGCATCGCGTCCGGCCCCAGCCAGCCGGCGACAGCAGCGCCTGCCCAGGCCGCCAGCGCATGGTTGGCGAGCGTCGCGACCAGGATACCGAGAATGATTGGAACGGGGCGGCGATAGCGGCTGGCCAGGATCATGGCGAGGAGCTGTGTCTTGTCGCCGATCTCGGCGACGGCCACGAGGCCTGCTGAAACAAGGAAGGCTTCCACGAGGGGCATCTTCGGCGGGATCGAGCGCAAACCAATGGCTTCCGGCGTCGCCCGATCCCGCGGGTGAAGACACTGGAAAGCCAAAGGTCTCGCCAAGCTGATCGCCGGATACGCCATAGTCCCGCAGGACCAAGTCTGTTGACGCATCCGCCTCTAAATGAGGCCGGCTACTCCCCGATGACGACGGCTAAATAGGCTCTTTCCCCGCGCGGTGCAAGCAACAGAACGTCACGCAGGCCCGGGACCGCACCGAGGGAAACACCGCCGCTTCACGATCCATGGTGCGGAATGCAGTACGTGGCGGGCCTCTCATGCTTCTCAAGCTCAGAACCCGTGCACAAACATGTCTTCTCCGGCGTGCCGTCCAGTCCGAAGATTGGGGCAACTCGCAACCCTCGGTCGGAGCGGACAGAGCACAAGGTGGACGGACGCGATGGCTGCTTTCCAAGCAACGCAGGCACCATGATGCCCCTGCTCGCCAGGCGCCGTTTTCTCGCGCTGCCGCTCGCGTCCATCGTTCTGCCGCCTCTTGCGCGCGATAGCGCGGCGCAGGCCTGGCCCGAACGGACCGTGCGCCTGGTCGTGCCCTTCCCGTCCGGCGCCGGCGCCCTCGACATCATGGCCCGCCTGCTGGTCCATCATCTCGCGCCGACGCTCGGCCAGCCCATCATCATCGACAACCGTCCGGGCGGTGGCGGCATCAAGGGAGCCGAACTCGTCATCAGATCGCCGGCCGACGGCCACACCATCCTGATGGGCAACCTCTCGCTGGTGGTGAATCCCTATCTGCTGACCGGCTTGCCCTACGACCCGGTCGCCGATTTCATGCCCGTGACGCTGATCAACCTCGCGCCGCTGGTCGTCGTCGCGCATCCGTCTTTGCCGGTGAATTCGGTCGCCGAACTGATCGCCTTCGCCAAGGCCTGGCCCGGCCAGCTCAACTACGGATCGGGCGGCATCGGCAGCACGCCCTTCCTTGCCACCGAACTGTTCAGGTCCATGGCGGAAATCGACGTGACGCATGTCCCCTATCGTGGCGGCGCGCCGGCCCTGGCCGATCTCGTGGGCGGCCGGCTGAGCTTCATGATCGAAAGCGTGTCCGCCACCCTGGCGATGGTGAAGGCCGGCAGGCTCAAGGCGTTGGGCGTCACCGCCGATCATCGGCTGCCGCTGATGCCGGAAATCCCGACCGTGTCCGAGACAGGGTTGCCTGATTACGAAGTGGTCGGCTGGAACGGCCTGTTCGTTCCGCGCGAAACACCATCGTCGATCGTCGATCGCCTCTTTCGCGACCTGGCGAAAATCCTGCGCAGCCCCGACGTCCGACAGGAGATGGCGGCACTGGGCGCCGAGCCCGGCGGCAATGCACCGCGCGAGTTCGCCGCCTTCGTGAGGGCGGAGGCCGAGCGCTGGGGGTCGCTCATTCAGGAAAAGGGCTTCAGGCCCGACTGACTTTCTCGGCAAGTGAAATATCGACGACATCGTCGAACGGAATGTCGCGCGACAGCACGCCGGCGGCACGCATAGCGCCGTGCAGGCGGTCGTATCCCTCGCGGCGGATCACGGGATCGCGCGCCCAGAGGCGGAGCGCCCGATAGCGATCGATGCACTCGGCGAACAGCCGTGCCGGCACATCGGGAAAGTCGCGTTGCAGCCGGTAGGCGATTTCCATGGCCGGCATGGCGGCAAACCATTTCAAGATCTCGTTCATGCCGCGGATCATCCGGCCGAGTTCGTCGGCGCGTCCTTCGAGCACGTCGCGACGTGTGACCAGGGTCGTGTAGGCGGTGAGACCGCGACTGGCCGCTTCGTACCAGACATGGCCTGCGCCCGACGATACCAGCCGCTCGACATGGGGCTGGAAGAGCTGCACGGCGTCGACCCTGCCCTCGCGCAATGCCACCTCGTTCTCGGCCATCGTCCGGTCGCTGACCCTGTCGATCTCTGCCGGGTCAAGACCTGCATGCCGCAGGTCGCCCTGCAGGCAGATCCAGGGCGTCGGCACCTCGGACACGCTGGCAAACCGAACCGTCCGGAGATCGGCCAGGCCGAAGCCCGGCCATGGCCTTGCCCCTACGATGAAGAAGGGATCGCGGGCAACCACGTCGCAGAAGCAGACCAGGTCGGACGCCGGCTCGGCATCGCGTAGCATCATGACCCTGAGCGGCCCGCCCCACATGACGTCGACCTCGCCGGTGCGCAGGGCCCGCGCAGCCGAGGCCGGATCGGGTGACCGCCGCAGGTCGACCTCGACCCCGGCTCGCTCGAAGGCGCCGGTTCTCACTGCCGCGTAGAATGGCGCATAGAACAGGGCACGAAAGTTCTCAGACAGTCGGATCGCCATATCCGATCCTATCACGGGCCACCTCCCGCCGCGGCGCCCCGCGTGCTACGCCTTGGGCATGGCGAAATCCAAAGCTCCCACTGCCTCCGCAAAGATGGCTGCCCCCGGCGAGAACAAGCCGATCCGGCACCTCTACCTGATCGACGGTTCGGGCTACCTGTTCCGCGCCTATCACGCACTTCCTCCGATGACACGGCCGGACGGGACACCGATCAATGCGGTGTTCGGCTTCTGTCGCATGCTGGTGGCCGACCTGCTGGACAATCCCGAGATCGACCATATCGCCATGATCCTCGACGCCGGCAGCGTCACCTTCCGCAACAAGATCTACGACAAGTACAAGGCCAACCGGCCGGAGCCACCGGAAGACCTGATCCCGCAATTCCCGCTGATCCGCGAGGCGGCGCGCGCCTTCAACGTCACGGTGTGCGAACTCGACGGCTACGAGGCCGACGACCTGATCGCGACTTATGCCCGCATGGCGCTCGAGGCCGGCGGCACCTGCACGATCGTGTCCTCCGACAAAGACCTGATGCAGCTCGTGCGGCCGGGCGTCGAGCTGATGGACCCGATCAAGAAAATCAAGCTGGGGCCTGAAGCGGTGTTCGAGAAGTTTGGCGTCACACCGGACAAGGTCGTCGACGTGCAGGCGCTGGCGGGTGACTCGACGGACAATGTGCCGGGCGCGCCGGGCATCGGCATTAAGACCGCAGCCCAGCTCATCAACGAGTATGGCACCCTCGAAGCGCTGCTGGAGCGTACTAAGGAGATCAAACAGCCCAAGCGACGCGAATCGCTGGAGAACAATGCCGAACTGATCCGCGTCTCCAAGCAGCTCGTGACCTTGCGCGACGACGTGCCGGCGCCGGCGGATCCCGACTCGTTCGACAAGAGGAAGCCTGACCCCAACGTGCTGCTGCCCTGGCTGGAGCAGCAAGGCTTCCGCACCCTTCTGCAGCGCTTCACTGGCGAGCTGGGCGAGGCGACGGCACCTGTCGCGCCGACTTCTACGCCTGCGCCGGTGAAGACGGCCGAATCTGCAGCGCCCAAGACGGCAGCCCCACGCGCCAAGTCGAACCAGCCCTTCACCGCCGCCGACTACGAGTTGATCCGCGACGAGAAGCTGCTCGACGAGTGGATCGCCGAAGCGACCAAGGCGGGAACGGTGGCCTTCGACTGCGAAACCGACGGACTCGATTCCAACAATGCCGGCCTGGTCGGCGTCTCGCTCGCCCTGCTCGAAGGCCCCTGGGGCGACGTCAATTCGACCAAGCGGCGTGCCGCCTATCTGCCGGTCGCCCATCGCTCGCCGGGCAGCCCGGCGCAGGGCGCGCTCGATCTCGGTGGGCCAGGCGACGGCACGGGCGATGGCAAGATCCTGCCGGATCAGATTTCGCTCGCGACGGTGATCGCCAAGCTGAAGCCGATGCTCGAGGACCCGGCGGTGCTGAAGGTCGGCCAGAACATCAAGTACGACATGGCGGTGTTCCGCCGCCACGGCATCGAGATCGGCCCGGTCGACGACACGATGCTGATCTCCTTTGTGCTCGATGCCGGGAAGAACAATCACGGCATGGACGAGCTGGCCGAGCTGCATCTTGGCCAGAAGACCATCAAGTTCGCCGACGTGGCGGGCAGCGGTGCCAAGCAGGTGACCTTCGATAAGGTGCCGATCGACAAGGCGCGCGACTACGCCGCCGAGGATGCCGACGTTACCATGCAGCTGTGGGCGCACCTCAAGCCGCGCCTCGTCCCCGAACGCGTCACCACGGTCTACGAGACGATCGAGCGGCCGCTGATCCCGGTGCTGCTCAGCATGGAGAGCGCGGGCATCAAGGTCGATGCGTTGAAGCTCAAGAAGCTCAGCACCGATTTCGAGAAGCGCCTGGGCGAGCTCGAGGGCGAAATCCACAAGGTTGCCGGCCGCGAGTTCAATGTCGGCTCACCCAAGCAGCTCGGCGAGATCCTGTTCGACGAGCAGAAACTGCCGGGTGGCAAGCGCAACAAGAACGGCGCCTGGGCGACCGACGCGTCCGTCCTGGACGATCTTGCCGCTCAGGGCCACGCCCTGCCGGTCAAGATTCTGGAGCACCGCCAGCTCGCCAAGCTCAAGAGCACCTACACCGACGCGCTGATGCGCGAGGTCGATACCAGGACGAGTCGGGTGCACACCTCCTATCACATGACAGGGGCGGCGACCGGACGGCTCGCTTCGACCGACCCCAACCTGCAGAACATCCCGGTGCGCACCGAGGAGGGCCGCAAGATCCGCCAGGCCTTCATCGCCGAGAAGGGCTGCAAGCTCTTGAGTGCCGACTATTCGCAGATCGAACTCCGCCTGCTCGCCCATGTCGCCGACATCGACTCGCTGAAGCAGGCGTTCGCCCGCGGCGACGACATCCACGCCATCACCGCGTCGGAGATGTTCGGCGTGCCGGTCAAGGGCATGGATCCGCTGATGCGCCGCCGCGCCAAGGCGATCAACTTCGGCATCATCTACGGCATCTCGGCCTTCGGCCTCGCCAACCAGCTCGGCATCGGCCAACCTGAGGCGCGCGACTACATCGCCAAATACTTCCAGCGCTATCCCGGCATCCGCGACTACATGGAGGTCACCAAGGAGTACGCGCGCAAGCACGGCTATGTGCTGACGCCGTTCGGCCGCAAGGTCCATCTGCGCTTCATCCACGACAAGAGCCAGGGCATGCGCGCCTTCGCCGAGCGCGCGGCGATCAACGCGCCCCTGCAGGGCGGCGCCGCCGACATCATCAAGCGTGCCATGATCCGCCTGCCGGCTGCCCTCACGGCGGCCAAGCTCAAGGCGCAGATGCTGCTACAAGTGCACGACGAACTCCTGTTCGAGGTGCCCGACAAGGAAATCGACAAGACCAAGGACGTGACGCGCAAGGTGATGGAAAGCGCCGCCTCGCTCACCGTGCCCCTGGTCGTCGAGACCGGCGTCGGCGACAACTGGGCGGCGGCGCACTGATGTCGCCTTTAGCGTTCAACGGGAGTACGAAATGAAGATCTGGGGCCGCGCCAATTCGATCAACGTACAGAAGGTGCTGTGGGCCGCCGACGAGTGCGGTGTGAAGCACGAGCGCGAGGATGTCGGCGGCGCGTTCGGCGGCAACGACCAGGCCTGGTACCTGAAGATGAATCCCAACGGGGTCGTGCCGACCATCGACGATGGCGGTTGCGTGATCTGGGAGAGCAACTCAGCGGTGCGCTATCTCGCAGCCAAGTATGCGGCCGGGACCCTGTGGCCTGTCGATCCGGGCCAACGCAGCGAAGCCGACCGCTGGATGGACTGGCAGCTCAGCACAATCTCGGAAGCGATGCGCATCGTGTTCTGGGGCCTGGTGCGCACGCCCCTGGAGAAGCGTGACACCGCCGCGATCAAGAAGGCCGCCGACGATGCCGGCAAGCTGTTCGGCCGGCTCGATACCTGGCTCGCCGACCGCCGTTTCGTCGCCGGCGGCCATTTCACCATGGGTGACATTCCGGTCGGCTGCTTTGCCTATCGCTGGTATGCGCTCGATATCGAACGCCCCGACCTGAAGAACCTGCGCGCCTGGTACGAGCGGCTGGCGACACGGCCGGCCTATGCCAAGCACGTCATGATCAAGTTGACCTGACGGACATAGCCATAGGCTTGCCTTCACCACGGGTGCAGTACGAGCGCTTGAATGGTGCGGAAGGCCGGCGTTCCATGAACAGCCCCGATCCGGGGCCTGTTCTGGAGGAGGCTACCGACATGAACTTTCGTTCGCATCTGGCGGCACTCGCGGTGATCGGCGCCCTCGCCGGCTTGTCCAGTGCGGCATTCGCCCAGCCCCAGCCGACGACACCACCGGCAACGCGGACCACACCACCACCGCCGACGACAACGACGACACCGAAGCCGGCGGACGCCAAGGCGACGGAGGTTCTCGACCTCAACACGGCGACCAAGCAGCAGTTGATGACGCTCGACGGTATCGGCGAGGCGCGCAGCGACGCCATCATCAAGGGGCGCCCTTATCGCGCCAAGAACGAACTCGCCGACAAGAACATCATTCCCCAAGCGGTCTACGACAAGATCAAGGATCGCATCATCGCCAAGCAGATCGCCCAGGCGCCGGCGTCGACCCCCGCCAAAAAGAACTGATCCAGCCAGATGAAAAAGGCCGGGAATTCCCGGCCTTTCTCTTATCGCCTGCTGAGGCGCGTCTCTGGTGCTTTCACCGCTGCTTTCACTTGCCCTTCGGCAGCCTCGACAACTCAGCCAGGACAGCCCGGTCGATCACCGTGAAGAGATAGGCGTCCGGCGCCAGCGTGCAGCCGCCGCGCACCAGATAGCCGATCTGTGCACTACGCTCGTCCTCGGGGATGACGACGCCGTGCGCGCGCGCCGAATGATTCAGCAGGAAGACGGCCAGCGCCTTGCGCGGCTCGGGCGCCATGTCGTGCGCCTGCTTGCAGGTGATGTAGGCGGCCTGGTCGAAGTTGAGCGGTGCCGTCTGCGCCTGGGCGGCCGTCGAGACGGCCAGAAGAGCACCGACACCAAGAAGAAGCTTGCCGATCATGGTCTGTCCCCCCGCTTACTTGTTGCCGATCGCGCTGCCGGTGATGTAGCCCGCCGCGCCGCCGATCAGGCCGGCGCCGACCACGGTGCCGAAGCTGCCGCCCGCGACCATGCCGATACCCGACCCGAGTGCCGCGCCGGTGAGGGCACCCTTCTGGCCCGTGGTCATGTTCTCGCAACCACCAAGCATGCCCACTGCCGCGAGCAGCACGAGGACCTTCGTCTTCATCATGGCTTTCTCCTACCTCAGATGCCCCCTCACGGAGGTGTCATGTCCGCCTTCACCCAGCCCTTGTCCGGGTTGAACGCCGCGATTGCCCCGGCCCGTTGCGCCGTCTCGGGACCGAGGTCCTGTTGGTACACGACACCTTCATAGCTCACGATGAAGGTCATGACACCAGTGACGCCGTATTTCACAGGCCACGCGATCGCCGCGAAGCCGCCAATCATACGATTGTTCAGGATGTAGTCACGCGCGCCGCCCGGTGCCGCGGCACCCTGGGCGTAGAGCAGGCGGAAGTAATAGCCGTAATGGCCGTCGGGCGAGGCCCCATCGACCTGCGCCTTGGCGACGGCCGGGCCCAAGGGGCTCTGCGGCTCGCCGGGCTTGGTCTCCCAGTAGAGGCCGTTCTTCTGGCCAGGCGAGCTCAACAGCCGTCGGGCATAGACCGGTGAGCCGGTCTTCATCGGATCGAGGCTGGCATAGTCGCGCTGGGCATCGGCGATCGCCAGCAGGGTCTGCACCACCGCGCCTTCGTCGTGGCCGATCTGGCGCAACCGCATTTCACGCCAGCCGGCAGCGGCATCGAACCGCCATTCCGCGCCATCCTTCACGATCGGGATCGGTAGGGTCCAGCCGGCCTTGCCGGCTACGACCATCGCCTTGTCACCCGAGACCTTGACTTCGTGGGCCTCGTCCCAGGCCTTGAGATAGTTGGCGCGTCGTGCCGCGACCTGGGTCGCCGTCGTCGGCACGAACTCACGCCACTCCGGTCCGAGAAGTGAAGACAGGGCCTTTTCGTTCATGCCGCGCACGGCATCGGTGAAGGCGGCGGCCGCCGCGTCGGGCGTCGGAAAGCCCAGCACCTTGGCCGTCTGTTGGGCGACAGCGCCGCCTGACAGGCCGACGGCAATCGCCAAGGCAAGGGCTGCACGCCGAAACAAGGACATGCTCATCGCCGGAACCCTCCGCCATGAAACCCGCCGCCGCCAAATCGATCGCCTCCCCCCCAGCTCCGGTCTCCCCAGGAGGAACGACCGCGGTCGAAGTCCCGCTGCATGTCGTTGCCGCCGCGGTTGATGCCGTCGAAGGCATCGCCGCGGCCCCATCCTCCGCGATTCTCGGCGCCGCGATTTTCCATGCCGCGATCCTCGGCAGCGCGCGCGCCAGCCCCCTCGGGTCGCGTCGTGAAGTTGCCGCGGTTGTCGAGCTGGCCGCGAAACTGCTGGCGCTCGGTGGCGTTCGGCCAGCGCTGGCCGTACTTCTCCCGCTCGCCGGGCGTGCGGTAGGGCACGCCGCCGCGATGCGCCGGATCGAAGTTCCAGCGACCGTCGCCATACTTGTTGGCGTCGAAATTGTTGACGCTGATGTTGGTCGCCTTGTTGACGTTCACCGTAGTGTAGCTGTTGCCCCAGGCGCCGCCGCTCCAGCCCCAGTGCCAGCCGCCGAACATCGCCGAACCGGCCGCGACGCCCAACCCGAACATCATGCCGGTCATCAGCGCCTGGCCGTAGTTGGGTGGCGGCGGATAGTAAGGCGGCGGATAGGCCGGATAGGGCCACGCCCCGTAGGCCCAGGCCGGGTTGTAGTACGGCACGTAGACGACTTCCGGATTGGCCGGCTCGATGACGATGGCGCTCGCGCCGTCGCTGGTCTGCTTCGTCACCTTCTGCTGCGGCGTCGACTTCAAGTTGCCGGCCGCTTCAGCCCGGGCGCGCAGGCGCTGGACGGAGGCCGCGACCTCCTTCTGCTGGCCGATCATCGCGTCGCCGACCTTCTGGGTCCAGTCGAGCTGGTTGCTCATCATCTGCAGGGTCTGCGGAAAGGCGGTCAGCGACTTCACGCTGACGTCCCAGTCCTGATTCTTGACGGCGGCGACCGCAGCGTCACCCTTGAGGCTGGGATTGGCTTGCGACCAGCGGGCCGCCTCGACGACTTCGAGCGGATAGGTTGCCGCCATCAGTACCTGTGCCAGCAGGGCATCGGGATAGAGGGCGATCGGCGCCAGCAGCTGATCGAGCTGCTCGTTGGTGAAGGGTTTGCTGGAGTCCTGGGCAAAGAGCGGGCGGAGGGGCGCCAGGGCGATGACGGCCGCTGACAACATAAAAAGCTTGCGCCGTTCCATGGGCCGTTCGTTCCTCCGAAAGGTCAGCCGTACAGGGGCTGCACCCTAATGGCGAATACTGCAGCGCGTCCAGCGCAGGCGCATGACAGGCCGCGATATGGCCGTTTCAGACGAGTCGGTAAACTTGTTCCGGCTCGTCGCGTCCCTTCACGTGGCGCAGTTCCGGCGTCGGCAGAGGGCCCAGCGTCTCGGGATTCTTCATCGCGGCAATGGTGTCGCCGCTCACCAGCACGATCACGTCCTCGGCCTCGGTCATGAATTCCTTGCCGAGCTGCTCGAAGCGCTGCGCCACGTTCACCGTATCGCCCACTACCGTGTAGTTGACGCGGCCCGGCGCGCCGATGTTGCCGACCACCACCGGCCCGGAATGGACGCCGACACGCAGGCGCACCGGCATCTGGCCCGCCGCGGCCCTCAGCGCATTATCCTCGCGGATCACGCGGGCCATTTCGAGAGCGGTCTTGACCGCATGGTCGGCATGGTCCTCCATCTGGAACAGGCCGCCCCAGACCGCCATCACGCAGTCGCCGATATACTTGTCGATCACCCCCTGCTCGCTCTCGATGCAGGCGCCGAGCAGGGCGAAGTGATGGTTGAGCATCTCGGCGGTTTCCTGCTCGTGCAGCTCCTCGGCTTGCGGCGTGAAGCCCACGATGTCGGTGAACATCACCGTGACATCGCGCCGGCGCGAGACGACAGCGCCCTCTCCGAGCTCCATCAGGCGCAGCACCAGTCGGTGGGGCACGTAGGCACCGAACCATTTCAGCGCACCACGCGCCTTGTCGAGGCTGTGGCCGGCATCGTCGATCTCGCGCAGCCGCGAACGGCGATGGAAGGGCACGTCGAATTTCAACTGCTCGATCGATTCCGCGGCCGACGTGATGGTGCGGATCGAGCGGGCCATGCGCAGCCCCATGAACAGCGCCAGCAGGGCGGCAACCGCGAGAGTGATGCCGCCGACGATGGCACCGTTGGTCAACCTGTCGAGATCGCTCGTCGCCTCCTCAATCGGGAAATACTGCCCAACCAGCCACGGATCGGGGCCGAAGCGGCGCAGTTCGCGATAGACGAACACCCAGCGGTGGCCGTCGACCTCGACGATATGGCCGAGGCTGCCGAGCGCCCGGTCGATCCGCTCCGAACGAACCGGTCGACTCCAGATATGGGCCAGCACCGGATCGTCGACCTGCTTGATGGTGGGCAGCGGATGCTCTTCGGAAAGGCCGAGGCCGCGCGGATTGATCAGGCGGCGATGCGCCAGCACCTTGTCGCGGCCGACCAGGATGAAATACCGGCCATCGCCGCCGCGCGTCGGATCGCCGATCAGGTAGGAAAGGTCGCCGACCGCGACCGTGGCGATCAGGCCGCCGATGAAGGCATTGTCGATACGGCGCACCGGCGTACGGACATTGACCACCGGCTGCTTGACCGTCTCGCTCCAGAACAGGGCCCCCCAGAAGGTGTGCTGCGACAGCTGCAGCTCGCGGAAGCGTTCGAGGCCGCGCGGCGTGTCCACCAACGAGAGCGTGTCGCGATGGATCTGCCCGTCGGGTTCGCGCACGGCGCGGTGAAGCTTGAGGTCGAGCGTGGCGAAGCCGACCGCCGAAACCGCCGGCACCTGAGCCATCATCACGGCCAGCGCCTCACGCACATCGACCGGCGATTCGATGTCGATGCGGCCGGCAGCCGCCAGCGAAGCAATCAGTTCGAGCTGTTCGCTGACCGGATCGAGACGGCTGCGCACCAGGTCGACCTGGGCATCGACGACACGGGCGGCGCGGTCGACCAGCAGGCGCTCGGCAGTCCCGGTCGCACCGGCCAGGACGAAGATGTAGGCAACGCCCGAGATCAGCGAGAGCGAAACGAAGGCAAGCACCATCGCCACGACCAGCGGCATTCGCCACAGCGATCGTTCGGTCTTTTCACTCGGTACATCGGAGATCGGGCTCAAGCAGGGACATCATAGGATGTCCCCGCTCGATATGCGATGGCTCGCGCGGACAAGCCGCGGTGCCTCGCGCGGACAGTCCGCGGTGCCTCGCGCGGTCAGGCCGCGGCGCGTATGGCCGCCTGCTTCACCTTGCCGTCGACATGGCTTTCGAACTGCTCGAAGTTCGCCTCGAAACGCTTGGCGACGTCGCGCGCGGCGCTGTCGTAGGCTTTCTTGTCCTTCCAGGTGTTCTTCGGGTTGAGCACGTCGCCCGGGACATCCGGGCAGGCGCTCGGTACCTGCATGCCGAAATGCGGATCGGTCGCAGACGCCACCGACGCCAGGGTGCCGTCGAGCGCCGCCCGCACCATGGCGCGGGTATGGCGGATCGACATGCGCTGGCCGACGCCGAAACCACCGCCCGA
The DNA here is from genome assembly GCA_001897995.1 of Alphaproteobacteria bacterium 65-37. Lineage (GTDB taxonomy): Bacteria > Pseudomonadota > Alphaproteobacteria > Reyranellales > Reyranellaceae > Reyranella. The sequence continues at coordinate 23,665 of MKRV01000315.1, forward strand.
CCAGCCGGTGTTGACCAGCCAGCACTTCACGTTCTGGCGGGCCATCTTCTCGCCCAGCATCTTGGCGTAGACAGTCGGATGGCGCGGCATGAACGGCGCGCCGAAGCAGGTCGAGAAGGTCGCCTGCGGCTCGGTCACACCCTTTTCCGTACCGGCGACGCGCGCGGTGTAGCCCGACAGGAAGTGATACATCGCCTGCTCCGGCGACAGCCGCGAGATCGGCGGCAGGACGCCGAAGGCATCGGCCGTCAGCATCACGATGTTCTCGGGCGTGCCGGCAATGCCGGTGGCCGAGGTGTTGGGAATGAAGTCGAGCGGATAGCAGGCGCGCGTGTTCTCGGTATAGGCGCCGTCGTCGAGGTCGAGACGGCCGGTCGCCGGATCGATCACGACGTTCTCCAGCACCGTGCCGAAGCGCCCCGTGGTGGCGTAGATCTCGGGCTCGGCCTCGCGGCTGAGTTTGATCACCTTGGCGTAGCAGCCGCCTTCGAAATTGAAGAGGCTGTTCTCGGCCCAGCCATGCTCGTCGTCACCGATCAGGGTGCGCGTCGGATCGGCCGACAGCGTCGTCTTGCCGGTGCCGGACAGGCCGAAGAAGATCGCCACGTCGTCCTTCGGACCGATATTGGCCGAGGCGTGCATGGGCAGCACGTTCTTGTCGGGCAGCAGGTAGTTCAGGATCGTGAACACCGACTTCTTGATCTCGCCGGCATACCAGGTGCCGCAGATCGCCACGACGCGATCGGTGAAGTTCACCAGGATGGCGCAATCGGACGCCGTACCGTCGAGCTTGGGATCGGCCTGGAAGCCTGGCAGGTTCAGGATCGTGAATTCCGGCTTGAAGCCTTCCAGTTCCTCGGGCTTGGGCCGCAGGAACATGTTGCGGGCGAAGAGATTGTGCCAGGCGGTCTCGTTGATCACGCGCACGCCGATGCGATGGGCGGGGTCGGCGCCGGCCCAGCAGTCGCGCACGAACAGGTCGCGGCGCTGCGCGTAGGCGATCATGCGATTGTAGAGCGCCCGATAGCGATCGGGCGAGATCGGCTTGTTGGTCTTGCCCCAGTCGATGCGGCCCTTGCTCTCGGAATCCTCGACAATGAACTTGTCGTTGGGCGACCGGCCGGTATGAATGCCGGTGCGAACCACCAATGCGCCGCCATCGGCCACCACGCCTTCGCGGCGGCGGACCGCCTCCTCGTAAAGTGCGGGAACCTGCAGGTTCCAATAAACGTTGCTCAAGTTCTTCAACCCGAGCGTCTCAAGTCCTGATTTGGGTACGACGAAGCCCGCCTGGTGCACGGCGTTTCTCCTGCTTTTGCGGCTGATCCGATGAATGAACGTAATGGGGGATTACCAGCCCCCAGAAAACGTCGCAGTGACCTTTTCGTTGCCTTTCTAAGCGCTAAAGGGACGGCCCTGACGTGGCAAGAGGCTGCGCAGAGGCTGCGACAGTTGGTGCCGAGGATCATGTGGATCGGCCTTCGCACTCGCGAAGGGCATCCCGCGGCGCGGAATCAGGTTCGGTCGCGAGAACGCCCACGAGAGCAAGTGCAGCGAAGCGACCCCCTTCAGGTCACAGCGCGAGCCTTCGCGACAAGTGCAACCAGGACCTTCCGAGCCTCGCCAGCCGCGGCCAGCGGCGCCTCGAAGGCAAGCCGTGCCACCTGCCCGCCCTGCCGCAGATCGAGGCCCTCCGGATCGATGCCGGTCATGTGCCAGCCTGCGCCAGCCAGCCCCAGCAACTTGCCGGCATAGAGCTGGATTGCATCGGCATGGTCCTCGTTCATATGGGTCACGATTCCGGCCTCGGCCTCGGCCAGACCCAGGGTCTGAGGCGCCGCCAGGTCCGCCCGATCGATCCAGCGGATCTTGCCGAAGCCGCCCACCAGGTGGGTCCGCTCCACGGCCACACGATAGAAGCGGAAGTCCTTGAAACCGGCATACAGGGCCGCATCGGGATGGCGGGCCAGGAAGCGGGCCTTGGTGCGCTCGTCGGCCGTCCGCTCGGCTCGCCCCAGCACGGTGACCCGCGGACCGGTCAGCGGCTGATCGAGGCCGGCCGTGCCGTCGAACAGGAGCGAAACGCGGCTGTCTGCCTGGATTGCCTTGGTATGTTCGGCGAGATCGCTCAAAAGCAGGAGGGGCGACAGATCGTGATCGACCGCGACCAGGACCAGCGAGGCATAGGGCCAGACGCCGGTTTCGCCCGGCAGGGCGCTGGCCAAGGCGGCACGGTCGAGGCCGCGAAGCAGATCGCGCACGGAGCGCGGCATGTCGTCATGGGTCATTTTCGGTTCAAAAAAGCCGCAATTGTTCGCTTGAGGATTACGGGCCGGGGAGGCGGCGGCGGCGGCCCGGTCTGTGATAGCATGGTCCACTGTCCGTTGTCCGCTGTGCCCCTGCAGGAGAAGCCAAGCCGTGCGCAAGAACATCGCCCTCGTCGACGACGACCGCAACATCCTCACCTCCGTGTCGATGCTGCTCGAAGCCGAAGGGTTCCAGATCAAGACCTACAACGACGGTGCTTCGGCGCTCGAGGGGCTGAATCAGTCGCCGCCCGATCTCGCCATCTTCGATATCAAGATGCCGCGGATGGACGGGATGGAGCTGCTGAACCGCATCCGCAAGACGCAGCAGTTCCCCGTAATCTTCCTCACCTCCAAGGACGAGGAGATCGACGAGGTGCTGGGTCTGCGCATGGGCGCCGACGATTTCATCCGCAAGCCCTTTTCGCAGCGCCTGCTGCTGGAGCGCATCCGCGCCGTGCTGCGCCGCGCCGACGCCGGCGGCGGCAAGGGTGAGTCGGCCGCGGAGCGTATCGTGCGCGGCGAGCTGGTGCTCGATCCCAGCCGCCACCAGTGCACCTGGAAGGGCAAGGAGGTGCATCTCACGGTCACCGAATTCCTGCTGCTCAAGTCGCTGGCCGAGCGACCGGGTCACGTGAAGAACCGCGACCAGCTGATGGACGCGGCCTACGGCGAGACGATCTACGTCGACGACCGCACGATCGACAGTCACATCAAGCGAGTCCGCCGCAAGTTCCGCGAGGTCGACGGCGAGTTCGAGCAGATCGAAACGCTCTATGGCATTGGATACCGATACCGCGACTCCTGAGCCGCGTGCGCGGCTGTCGCAGCCCCCGTCGGGGCGCCCCTCGAAGCGCCCGACTTTCGGTTCGCGGATAGCAGAGGCTATCGCCACGTCCCTGCGCCGGCTGTTCCCCGGCCGGTCGCGTGCGCCTGTGATGACGGCGGCGACGACGTCGTCGGACTCACCGTCACTGTTGCGTCGCCGGCGCAGTGTCGACCGCAGCCATTCGCCGCTCACGCGCCGCATCCTGCTGCTCAACCTGATCCCGGTCGCGCTGCTGACCCTGGGCGCGGTCTACCTCAGCGACTACGAGGACGAGCTGATCGACACCGAGCTCGCCTCGCTTCTGGTCCAGGGCGAGATGGTGGCGGCCGGCATTGGCGAGGTCGCCGTGGTCGGCGGCGAGACCACGGTCAACCGCATGGATGCCGACGCTGCACGCCAGCTCCTGACGCGCCTGGTGCGCCCGACCGGCGTGCGGGCGCGGCTGTTCAGCGAGACCGGCGAGCTGCTGGGCGATTCGGCCGTGCTGAGCGAGGTCGGCCGCATCCATGTCGTGCCCCTGCCGCCGCCCGAGACGCCGACCGAGGCCAAGATCGACGCCGAGATCGACTGGACCGACCGGGTCGGCGACTGGATCAATCGCCAGCTGTCGCGCGTCGACCGCTATCCCGAATATGTCGAGCGGCCGGCGCCGACCCTGCGGGAGTTCCCCGAGGCGGCGAGCGCGCTACGCGGCTTCAATGCCTCGGCCGTTCGCAGCGCCGGCGACGGCCGGCTGATCCTGAGCGCCGCCGTCCCCGTCCAGCGCTACAAGCAGGTGCTGGGCGCCCTGCTGCTGACCCGCGACAATCGCGCCATCGCCGCCTCGTTGCGCGAAGTGCGCTACGACATGCTGACCATCGCGGCGGCGGCACTCGGCATCACCGTCCTGTTGTCGCTCTACCTCGCCGGCACCATCACCCAGCCGATCGTCCGGCTGGCCCGCGCCGCCGACGAAGTGCGCCTGGCACGCGAAAGCCGACCGGCGATCCCCGATCTCGGCAAGCGCGGCGACGAGATCGGCGACCTGAACGATGCGCTGCGCTCGATGACCGAGGCGCTCTGGCTGCGCATCAACACCATCGAGAGCTTCGCCGCGGACGTGGCGCACGAGCTCAAGAACCCCCTGACGTCGCTGCGCTCGGCAATCGAGATGGTAGGCCGTCCCGACCTCGACCACGAGCGCCGCAGCCGGCTGATGACCATCGTGATGGACGACATCAACCGGCTGAACCGGCTGATCTCCGACATCTCCGACGCCTCGCGCCTCGATGCCGAGCTGATGCGCGGCGAGGTGAAGCCGGTCGAGCTCGAAGCGCTGCTGCGCGACATGGTCAATCACTACGCCGCGACCGCCAACCAGAAATCGGGCGTCGAGGTCGAGTTCCGGGTCGCCGCCAACCCACCCTACGTCGCCCACGGCCATGACGGCCGCTACGGCCAGGTGTTCCGCAACGTCATCGACAACGCCCTGTCCTTCAGCCCGCAGGGCTCGCGCATCCTGGTCGAGCTCAGCCGCGAGCCGCGCAACGGCCCGTTCGTCGTCACGATCGACGACGAAGGCCCGGGCATCCCCGAGGACAATCTCGAATCGATCTTCCAGCGTTTCTATTCGGAGCGCCCGACCGAGCATTTCGGCCAGCATTCCGGACTGGGCCTCTCGATCTGCCGCCAGATCATGGAGACCTATGGCGGCTCGATCACCGCCTCCAACCGACGGGCGCCCGACGGCAAGGTGCTGGGGTCGCGCTTCACGGTTCGCATCCCGGTCGCGACCGGCCGGAAATGACCACGCGCGTCCACGCGACCTCGGTCGCCCTCAAGGCGCGAAGCCGCACCTGGCAAGTCGTGCTGCTGCGTGGGCCCTCGGGCGCCGGCAAGTCCGATCTCGCGGCACGGCTGATCGAGGCCGGCGGACGGCTGGTCGCGGACGATCAGACCGAACTCACCCGACACGGGCGACGACTGATGGCCACTTGCCCCAAGACCCTGGCCGGCCTTCTCGAAGTGCGCGGCGTCGGTATCGTGAAGCTCGGCCGCGGCCAGCTCGTCGCCCGCGCCCCGGTTGCCCTGCTGATCGACCTCGTCCCGCCGCAACGGATCGAACGCCTGCCCGAGCCGGCGCGGGAATCCCTGCTCGGCATTACCTTGCCGGTCCTCGCGCTCGCGCCGTTCGAAGCTTCCGCCAGCGCCAAGTTGCACCTTGCTCTCGGACAAATCGCGGCGGCATGATCCCGCCGCGATCCATGCCGGACAACAGATCCTCCTCCCCACCCTCCCTCGCCACGCCGGCGCAAATCGAGCGCCGGCCGTTCGTCGTCGTGTCGGGCCTCTCGGGCGCCGGCCGCGTGACGGCGCTGAGCGCCCTGGCCGACATGGGCTATGTCGCCGTCGACAACATGCCGCTCTCGCTGTTCGGCGACCTGGTTCGATCGACGACCGGCAAACCCGGCGAGGAGGCCCCGCCGCTCGCCTTCGGCATCGACACGCGCACCTTCGGTTTCGATCCCCGTGTGCTGGTCGAGCGCGTGCGCGAGCTGCGCAAGCATCCCAGCCTTGCCGTCCGGTTGCTGTTTCTCGAAGCCGACACCGAAACGCTGCAGCGCCGCTACACCGAGTCGCGGCGCCCGCACCCCGTCGCGCCGGATCGACCGGTGGTCGACGGCATCGAGCGGGAGCGCAGCCAGATCGGCTTCATGCGCGACCACGCCGATGTGCGGATCGATACGTCCGGCCTTTCGCCGCATCGGTTGAAACAGATTCTCACCGGACATTTTGCACTGGGTCCTGCGCCCGGAGTGCGGATTTCCGTGATGTCGTTTTCGTTCCGCCGCGGCCTGCCCCGCGAAGCCGATCTGGTATTCGATGCGCGTTTTCTGAAGAATCCGCACTACGAACCGACGCTGCGGGCCTTGACCGGGCGCGATCCGGCCGTCGCGGCCTTCGTCGCAACGGACCCCGACTATGGGCCGTTCGTCGACCGATTGAAGGCGTTGATCGGCCCGCTGCTGCCCCGTTTCGACGCCGAGGGCAAGAGCTATTTGACCATTGCCGTCGGCTGCACGGGAGGCCGCCACCGTTCTGTGGCATTGGCCGAGGAGCTCGCAGAGTGGTTGCGAAGCGCTGGCCGCTCGGTCACTCTATCGCACAGGGACGCTGAAGGAGCCGAAAAGGCCCACGGCTGAGGGTAGAGCAGACAGAATGATCGGTATCGTACTGGTGACCCACGGTAACCTTGCGCAAGAGTTCCTTGCTGCGCTCGAGCATGTCGTTGGTCCGCAGCAATTCACTGCCGCCGTCTGCATCGGCGCCGACGACGACATGGAGAAGCGACGCAGCGAAATCCTCGAGCGGGCGAAAGCCTGCGACACCGGGGATGGCGTGATCGTTCTCACCGACATGTTCGGCGGCACGCCGTCGAACCTCGCCATCTCGATCATGGAGCAGGCGCGGATCGAGGTGCTGGCCGGCGTCAACCTGCCCATGCTGGTGAAGCTGGCCAGCGTGCGGACACGGCCGATCGCCGAGGCCGTGCTGATGGCCCAGGAAGCAGGCCGCAAATACATCACCGTCGCCTCGCGCATTCTGGCCAAGGAAGCTTCGTGAGCGATAGTTCTGGTTCGACTACGGGCGCCGCCGTCGGCGCCCTGAAGCGTAGCTTGCCGATTGCCAACAAGCGTGGCCTGCATGCGCGCGCCGCCGCCAAGTTCGTACGCACCGCCGGCCAGTTCGACGCCGTCGTGCGAGTCTCCTTCAAGGGCCAGGAAGTTTCCGGCCTGTCGATCATGGGCCTGATGATGCTGGCGGCCGGTATCGGCAGCCAGATCGATCTCGTCTGCTCGGGCCGCCAGGCCGGCGACGCCATGGCCGCCCTGTCGACCCTGGTCGAGGGCAAGTTCGGCGAGGAATAGTCGAGGTCAGGTCCATTGTGGCGTGCGTTGGGCCACCTTTTCCTGCGGCAATAGGGCGGCATAAAGCCCCGGGAATATGGACATAAATTCTTGCTTATATGTTGATGGCACGCGTTGAGGCCCTGCCGGGCCGCTGTTATGACACGCCCGCTTTCGCATTCGCCTCGCTTTCCCAGACCGTTTGCCAGACCAGGAGCGCCACATGGCCGATTATGTCGTCAAGGATATCGGGCTCGCCGATTGGGGCCGCAAGGAACTCGACATGGCCGAGACCGAGATGCCGGGCCTCATGTCCATCCGCAAGGAATTCGGCCCCAAGAAGCCGCTGAAGGGCGCGCGCATCGCCGGGTCGCTGCACATGACCATCCAGACCGGCGTGCTGATCGAGACGCTGAAGGCGCTGGGCGCCGACGTCCGCTGGGCATCGTGCAACATCTACTCGACGCAGGACCATGCCGCGGCCGCCATCGCCAAGGCCGGCACGCCGGTCTTCGCGATCAAGGGCGAGAGCCTCGAGGAATACTGGGACTACACCCACAAGATCTTCGAATGGGGTGACGGCGGCGAGCCGAACATGATCCTGGACGACGGCGGCGATGCCACCCTGCTGGTCCATCTCGGCGCGCGCGCGGAGAAGGATCCGTCGTTGATCGCCAAGCCGACCAACGAGGAAGAGGAAGTCCTCTACAAGGCGATCGCCAAGACCAACAAGGAGAAGCCCGGCTGGTACGCCAAGCTCGGCGCCTCGATCAAGGGCGTCACCGAAGAGACGACCACGGGCGTGCATCGCCTCTACCAGATGGCGAAGGAAGGCAAGCTCCTGTGGCCGGCCATCAACGTCAACGACTCGGTCACCAAGTCGAAGTTCGACAACCTCTACGGCTGCCGTGAATCGCTGGTCGACGGCATCCGCCGCGGCACCGACGTCATGATGTCGGGCAAGGTGGCGATGGTCGCGGGCTTCGGCGACGTCGGCAAGGGCTCGGCTGCGTCGCTGCGCCAGGCCGGCTGCCGCGTGATGGTCTCCGAGATCGATCCGATCTGCGCCCTGCAGGCGGCGATGGAAGGCTACGAGGTCGTGACGATGGAAGAGGCCGCGCCCAAGGCCGACATCTTCGTCACCGCGACCGGCAACGTCGACGTGCTGACGCTCGACCACATGAAGGCGATGAAGCACCGCGCCATCATCTGCAACATCGGCCACTTCGACAGCGAGATCCAGATCGCGTCCTTGCGCAATTTCAAGTGGCACAACGTGAAGCCGCAGGTCGACGAGGTCGAGTTCCCCGACGGCAAGCGCATCATCGTCCTGTCGGAAGGCCGCCTGGTGAACCTGGGCAATGCCACCGGCCATCCGAGCTTCGTGATGTCGGCCTCCTTCTCCAACCAGACCCTGGCCCAGATCGAGATCTGGACCAACCCCGGCAAGTACGAGAAGAAGGTCTACACCCTGCCGAAGGTGCTGGACGAGAAGGTCGCCGCCCTCCACCTCGAGAAGGTCGGCGCCAAGCTCACCAAGCTCCGTGCCGATCAGGCCAAGTATATCGGCGTGCCGGAGGCCGGCCCCTTCAAGGGCGACCTCTACCGCTACTAGAGCAGCGTCTCACTAGCCGCCCACAGGGGCGTACATGCTAAAAGTCGGCATCGAAAGATGCCGACTTTTTCTTTGCCCCTTGCCGACGAAGCCGCCACCGAGCGGCTGGGCGCCGCACTCGCCGCCCGGCTGCGGCCACGCGACGTCGTGGCGCTCGAGGGCGGTCTCGGCGCCGGCAAGACCACGCTGGCGCGCGCCATCCTGCGCGCCGCCGCCGGCGATCCGGCGCTGATCGTGCCCAGCCCGACCTTCACCCTGGTCGAGGTCTACGAGACCCCCGCCGCGTCGTGGTGGCATTTCGATCTCTATCGCCTGGAACAGCCCGAGCAGGTCTTCGAACTGGGCTGGGAAGAAGCGCGCGCCGACGGCGTGGCGCTCGTCGAATGGGCGGAGCGGCTGGGGCCGCTCCTGCCGCGTGAACGGCTCACGGTTCGTCTCGCCATCGCGGGCGAGGGCCGGCATGCCATCCTGGAGGGAGAAGCTCGTTTTGGCGACGTCTGAACGCAATCGCGCGCGCGCCGAGTTCGTGGCGGCAGCCGGCTGGGGCAATGCCGGCGAACGCCTGCTGGCCGGTGACGCCTCCTTCCGCAAATACTATCGACTGACCCGGCCGCGCCAATCCGCGGTCGTCATGGATGCGCCGCCGCCGCAGGAGGACGTACGGCCGTTCGTGCGCGTCGCCCGGCACCTGATCGGCCTCGGCCTCAGCGCCCCGCAGATCCTGGCCGAGGATGCCGAGCGCGGTTTCCTGCTGCTCGAGGATTTCGGCGACGACACCTATGCGCGCGTGCTGGCGGCGGGCGGCGACGAAGGCGAACTCTATCGGCGTGCCACCGACGTGCTGGTCGAGCTCTATCGCGCCGACAACCGCTCCATCCTGCCCGTTCTCGGCGCCTATGCCGGTGATGCGCTGATCGAGGCCGCGTCACTGTTGCCGGAATGGTACCTGCCCGCCGTCACCGGCCGGCCGACGCCGTCCGAGGAGGCGGCGTGCTATGTTGCCGCCTGGCGCGAGTGTCTCGCGGCGCTGCCGGCCGGCGACGACGCCCTGCTGCTGCGCGACTACCACAAGGACAACCTGCTCTGGCTACCCGCGCGCCCCGGCGTCAAAGCCTGCGGCCTGCTCGATTTCCAGGACGCCCAGCGCGGCCACGCCTCCTACGATCTGGTATCGCTGATCGAGGACGCGCGGCGCGACGTGGCGCCGGACGTACAGGCCGCCTGTCTCGACCGCTACATTGCGGACGCGGGTATTTCCGATGCGGCCACGTTCCGCACCGGATTTGCGCTGATGTCCGCCCAACGCCATGCCCGCATCATCGGTCTCTTCGTGCGTCTCCTGAAGCGGGACGGCAAGCCCGACTACCTGCAGCACCTGCCGCGCGTGTGGCGGATGTTCGAGAAGGCACTGACGCACGAAGCGCTGACGCCGCTGCGCCACTGGATCGACCGCCTGCTGCCGCCACCGCTTCGCCATTTCGGTGCGCCATGATCCGGACTGCGATGATCCTGGCGGCCGGGCGCGGTGAGCGCATGCGGCCCCTCACCGACTCCACGCCCAAGCCGCTGATTCCGGTGGCCGGCCGGTCGATGCTCGAACGCTCGATGGATCGATTGCAGCGCCACGGCGTTCAGAACATCGTGGTGAACGTCCATCATCTCGGCAGCCAGATCGCCGATCGTGTCGGCGGTCGCGCCCGCATCATTCACGAGGACCGGCTGCTCGATACCGCGGGCAGCGTGCGCAACGCGCTGCCGCTGCTCGGCAACGGGCCGTTCTTCGTGCTGAACGGCGACGGGCTCTGGCGCGACGGTGAAAGCTCGATGCTGGGCCGTCTCGAAGCCGCTTGGGATCCACGACGGATGGATGCCCTTCTGCTGCTGCATCCGCAGGCCAGTGCGATCGGCCACGAGGACGGCGGACGGGGCGACTACTATCTCGAACCCGACGGCCGGGCACGCCATCGCGGCACGGCGCAGACCGCGCCTTATCTGTTCGCCAGCGTTTCGATCTGCGATCAGCGGCTGTTCCAGGGCACGTCCGAAGGCCCGTTGTCGCTGGTGAAGCTGTGGCACCGCGCCGAGCAGGCTGGCCGGCTGCAGGCGCTGGTGCATGACGGCCAATGGTTCCATATCGGCACGCCGCAGGCGCTCGCCGAAGCAGAACGCGTGCTGGGATGAGCGGGATGCGGGACGGCATAACGGGCGTCTTCTCGATCGGCATCGACCGGCGCTTTGCCGACGAGCTGGCGCGCGGCGTGCTAGCCGAACAAGGCGACGATCCGCTGGCGCTGGCGGACATGTTTATCCTGGTCCCGACCCGCCGTTCGGTGCGGGCGCTGCGCGAGGCCTTTCTGCGCGCGACCGACGGCAAGCCCACCTTACTGCCGAACATGGCTCCGCTGGGCGACGTCGACGACGGCGACTGGGAGGCCGCCTCCGGAGACGGCGCCGCCCTCGCCCTGCCGCCGGCCATCGAACCGGCCGAACGCGAAGCGCTGCTCGCCGAACTCGTCGCCCGTTTCAGGGACGATCGGGGCCAGCCGCTCGCCCAGTCGGCGGCGCAGGCGCTGAAGCTTGCCCGCGAGCTCGCGAGCCTGCTCGACGAACTGGCGATCGACGGCGTGCCGTTCGAGAAGCTGGAAGCGCTCGTCGAAGAAAATTTCGCGAGCCACTGGCTGCGCACCTTGCGCTTCCTCGCCATCGTCGGCGAGCACTGGCCGGCCATCCTGACGAACCTCGGCCGGATCGACGCACTCGACCGCCGCACGCGCCTGCTGCGCCTGCAGGCGGAACGGTGGCGCGCGACGCCCCCCGCCACCCGGATCATCGCTGCCGGTTCGACCGGTTCACAGCCGGCGACCCGCGAGCTCCTGTCGGTGATCGCCGGCCTGCCGAACGGCGCCGTCGTGCTGCCCGGCCTCGATCGCGAGATGGACGAGGCGAGCTGGGCGGCGCTCGCCCCCAGCCATCCGCAGTTCGGCTTGCGCGAACTGTTGGCGGCGCTGAAGCAAGACCGGCAGGCCGTGCCCGACTGGCCAGGCGGCCCCGGCGATGCTGCTCGTCGGCAGTTGATCACCGAGCTGATGCGGCCAGCCGAAACCAGCGAAGGCTGGACACGTCCCAGCGCCGCGGCGCTCGACCATGTCACGCGCGCCGACTGCGCCACCCCCCATCAGGAAGCGTCGGTGATCGCGCTGGCGATGCGGGACGCGCTCGAGACGCCGGCGCGAACGGCGGCGCTCGTGACGCCGGACCGCGATCTCGCCCGCCGTGTCGCCGCCGAGCTGCGGCGCTGGCAGATCGAGGTCGACGATTCGGCTGGCCAGTCGCTGGCCGACAGCGCGCCGGCCACCTTGCTGCGGGCGCTGGTAACGGCCGTCGATGCGGATTTTGCCCCCGTCGACCTGCTGGCGCTGCTGAAGCACCCGCTCTGCACGCTCGGCCTGTCGCGACCGGCCCTGCTCGATGCGGCGCGGCGCCTCGACCGCAAGGGCCTGCGCGGCCTCAAGCCGGCGCCGGGACTGTCGGCACTGAAAGCGCTGATCGGGGAGAAGAATTTCGGCGATCCTGCCGACCGGCGTCAGGTCGTCGACCTGATCGACCGCCTCGAGGCCGCGGTCGCCGACCTGACAGCCCCCATGGCCGCTGGCGCCGCCCCGCATCTGCTGCTCGATGCCACGCTTGCCGCGGCGGAAAAACTCGCCCCTGTCGAAACCTTGTGGTCCGGCGAAGCGGGCGAGGCTCTGGCCGATGCGCTGGCGCGGTTGCGCATCGCCTGGACCGACCGGCCGGCGATCGCCGGCGGCGAATGGCCGGCGCTGCTCACTTCCATGCTGGCGACCGAGACCCTCCGGCCGCGCTTCGGCCGGCATCCGCGGCTTGCGATCTGGGGTCCGCTGGAAGCCCGTCTTCAGCGCGCCGACCTGTTGATCCTGGGAGGCTTGAACGAAGGCACCTGGCCTCCCTCGGTCGAGACCGGCCCGTGGATCAACCGACCGATGCGCGACAAGCTCGGCCTGCCACAGCCCGAGCGCCGTATCGGCCTGTCGGCACACGATTTCGCCTCGGCACTTGCCGCCGAAAGAGTTCTGCTGACGCGCGCCGAGCGCGAGGGCGGTGCGCCCACCGTGCCGTCGCGCTGGCTGGCACGGCTCGATGCGCTGTTCGGCTACGATCCCGAGCGTAGTGCGGCCGCGCCAGAGTATATCCAGCGCGGACGGCACGAGCTTCTCGCCTGGGCCGATCAGCTCGACGCCGCCGATGCCTATCGGCCGCGGACGCGGCCGCTGCCGACACCGCCGCTCGAGGCCCGGCCGACGGAACTCACCGTGTCGGACGTCGAGCAGTGGCGCCGCGATCCCTACGGCCTCTATGCACGTCGCATCCTCGGCCTCAAGCCGCTCGACCCGCTGGAGCAGGAGCTCGGTGCGGCGGAGCGCGGGTCGCATCTGCACGACGCCCTGGACGAATTCCTCAAGGCCTATCCGTCAGGTGTCCTGCCATCCGATGCGTTGCGGATCTTCGAGGAGATGGGCGAGCGGCATCTGGCAACGGTTCTGGCCGCCCCGGCGGAGCGGGCCTTCTGGTGGCCGCGCTTTCAGCGCCTGGCGCACTGGTTCATCGCCGTCGAGAATGCGCGCCGCGCCGCTGGTACGCGGCTGCTGGGCGGCGAGATCGACGGCTCCCTGACCGTGGGGCCTCTCACCATCAGGGGGCGCGCCGACCGTATCGACGAGATCGAGCCCGAGGGCTGGGAGATCATCGACTACAAGACCGGCCGCGTGCCCTCGCCCAAGGAGCTCGAGGGGCTGTTCGCGCCGCAGCTTCTGCTGGAAGCGGCCATGGCCGAACAGGGCGGCTTCAGGAAGATCGACGGCAAGGCGCGGACTACGCATTTGGCCTATTGGCAGGCCAACGGCCTGGGCGATGGCGGCACCCAAAAGGAGATCAAGGAGAGCGACGCGCTGGTCGGGCAGATGATGGCGCTGGTCAGCCGCATGGTCGCGCATTTCGGCAACCCGGCAACGCCCTACGAGGCCCTGCCCTGGCCGGAGTTCGTGCCGCACTTCAACGATTATGCCCATCTCGAGCGTGCCGCCGAATGGTCGAGCTCGGGCGGATGCGACGAATGAGCGACGCTTTCGATCCGATCGCCTACGCCACCGGCGAACAGCGCAAGGCGACGGCGCCCGGCCATTCTGCCTGGGTCGAGGCCAATGCCGGCACCGGCAAGACCAAGGTGCTGACCGATCGCGTGACGCGGCTGCTGCTGGCCGGCGTACGGCCCGAGCGCATCCTCTGCCTCACCTTCACCAAGGCGGCGGCCGCCGAGATGCGCAATCGCCTCGCGAGCCAGCTCGGCCGCTGGGCCATGGCCGACGACGCCGAGCTGACGCAAGCCGTCGCCAGGCTGATCGACGCCGAGCCGCAGGCCGAGCAGAAGGTGCTGGCGCGCCGCCTGTTCGCGCGTGTGCTCGATGCGCCGGGCGGCATCAACATCCTCACCATCCACGCCTTCTGCCAGGCTCTGCTGAAACGCTTTCCTCTGGAAGCCGGCGTGGCGCCGGGCTTCGAGGTGATGGACGAAGCCGAGGCGGCCACCCTGCTACGTCAGGCGCAGGACGAACAGGTCGAAGCGCTCGCCGAAGCGGACGCGCCGGAAGAGCTGCGCGCCGCCCTGGCCACCGTCGCCGGCCGGGTCTCCATTGCCGAATATGCCGAACTCATGGGCAAGCTCCTCACCGAGCGGGCCTGGATGCTGGCGCGGATCGCCAACGAGGAGGGGCTGCTACGTTTGCGCCGGCGGCTGGAGCGCCAGCTCGGCTGCGACCGTCCCTTCGACTCGACGCCCGACGAGACGGGCGTGCGCCTTGCCGCCAAGGCTCTCGCGAACGGCGGCGGCAAGCAGGATGCGGTGCGGGCCGACAAGATCGCCGCCTGGCTGGCCGCCTCGGACCGCGACGCGGGCCTCGACGACTACGCCTCGGTCTTCTTCACCGACAAGGGCGATCTGCGCAAGACGATGGCCACCAAAGGCGCCGTCAAGCTGATGGGCGACATCGAGGCGGTCCTGCGCCGGGAAGCCGAACGCGTGGCACTTGCCGTGAACCACAAACGTGGAACGGCGCTCGTCGAACGCACGGTGGCCCTGCTCCGGCTGGGCCTCGATATCACCGGGCGCTACAGCCGCGCCAAGGATCGACGCGCCGTGCTCGACTATGACGACCTGATCGTCGCGACGCGACGGCTGCTCGAGGGCGCCGGCAACGCGGCCTGGGTGCTCTACAAGCTCGACGGCGGCATCGATCACGTGCTGGTCGACGAGGCGCAGGACACCAATCCCGATCAATGGGAAGTGATCCGTCAGATCACCGAGGAATTCTTCGCCGGCGAAAGCGCGGTCGAGCGGCCGCGCACCGTCTTCGCTGTCGGCGACACCAAGCAGTCGATCTTCGGTTTCCAGCGCGCCGACCCGCGCAAGCTCGCCGAAATGCGCAATCGTTTCGCCGAGAAGAGCGAAGTGGCGCAGAAGCCCTTCGTGCCGATCCAGCTCACCGTGTCCTTCCGCTCGACGCCGGCCGTGCTCGAGGCCGTCGACTGGGTGTTCGCCGTCGACGAGGCGGCCGAAGGAGTCGCCCAGCCCGATATCGAAGTGCAGCACTTTGCCAGCCGCAACCAGGAGCCCGGTCGCGTCGAGCTGTGGCCGCTGGTCGCCGGCGCGAAGAGCGAGACCGACACGACCGACTTCGACGCGCCGCGCGACGCTCTGCCGCCGCCGCACGACCGGCTGGCCCGCCTGATCGCTGCCCACGCCGGCAGCCTGATCGGCAAGGAGCGGCGCGCCCGCGACGGCGAGCTGCTGCATGGCGGCCATTTCATGGTGCTGGTCCGGCGCCGCAATGCCTTCGTCAATGCCCTGGTGCGTGCGCTGAAACAGGCCGGCATCGAGGTGGCCGGCGTCGATCGCCTCAATCTCGGTGAGGAGCTCGCCATTCAGGATCTGCTGGCGATGGCGCGTTTCGTGCTGCTGCCGCAGGACGATCTCAACCTCGCCTGTCTTCTCAAGTCGCCACTGGTCGGCCTCGACGAGGAGCAGCTCTTCACCCTGGCGTGGCGGCGGAAGGGACATCTCTGGCGCGCCTTGCGTGAGCACGCAACGGGGCACGCGGCAGATCCCGCCTTCACCGCGGCGCATGGCCTGCTGTCGCAGTGGCTGGCGCGGGCCGACTTCACGACACCCTTCGATTTCTTCGCCCAGGCGCTCGGCCCCGAGGGCGGCCGGCGCCGGCTGCTCGAACGGCTGGGCCACGAGGCCTCCGATCCGATCGACGAGCTGCTGGCGCGCGCGCTGCAGTACCAGCGTGTCGAGGCGGCCTCCTTGCAGGGCTTCCTGCGCTGGTTCGAGGCGGGCGGCAGCGAGATCAAGCGCGACCTCGACGCCAACCGCCGCCGCGAGGTGCGCATCCTCACCGTGCATGCCTCGAAGGGGCTGCAGGCGCCCATCGTCTACCTGCCCGACACGACGCGCGTGCCGCGCGATTCGGAACGCCTGCTGGCGGCGGAGGACGGCAGCGCCCGACTCTGGCTGCCGCGCACCGACGATGCCAACGAAGCAGCCCGCGAATGGCGGGCCGAGGGGCGCCGACGCGCCCTGCAGGAACAGAACCGCCTGCTCTACGTCGCCATGACCCGCGCCGAGGATCGCCTCTATGTCGGCGGCTGGATCGGCACCCGGCGGCAGGATGCAGGCTGCTGGTACGACCGGATTGCCGCCGGTCTCCAGGCCAGCAGCGAAGCGGATAGCCGCGACCGCCTGCATGCCAGGCCACGCGAGTTCGACTTCACCGCGCTGCTGCCCGATGCCGGCTGGACCGGCGACGGCTACGAGCTCTTCAACGACGGCCACATCGCCGAGCCCGATCAGCGCGAGTTGCCGCTGGCACGGACCGCCGAGCTGCAGGACTGGGTGCGCCGGCCCGCGCCCGCCGAGCCCGATCCGCCGGCACCGCTCGCCCCCTCGCAGCCGCTGCCCGACGAAGCCCTGGCCGAGTCGCGTGCCTTCAGTCCATTGGCTGCCGACGATCCCCGGCGCTGGCAGCGCGGCCTGCTGCTGCACGAACTGCTGCGTCACCTGCCCGCCTTGCCGCCTGATGAAAGGCCTGAGGCGGCTCGCCGCTTCCTGGCGCAGGCCGCCCATGGCCTTGCGCCCGAGGATGTCGAGCGTTGGGCAGCAGAGGCGCTGGCCGTCACCGAGGCCCCCGAGCATGCCGCGCTGTTCGCCGAGGGCTCGCGCGCCGAGGTGCCGCTGATCGGTACCGTGCAGACACCGCGCGGCACCTTCACGGTCAGTGGCCAGGTCGACCGCCTCGCTGTTTCTGCGCGCTCCGTGCTGATCGTGGACTTCAAGACCAATCGGCCGCCGCCCCGCGCGGCCGACGAGGTGCCTCTGGCCTACCGGCGCCAGCTCGCCCTCTACCGGGCTCTCCTGCAGCGCATTTATCCGGGTCACGCCGTCCGAGCGTTTTTGCTGTGGACGGCCGCCCCCAGGTTGATGGAGATCGACCAGGAAACCCTAGAAAAATCAATGCCTTATGCTTCCACCTCCGCAATGTCGCCATCTTGACTTGGGGGGTCCCGGTTCCTAGCTTGAGGGCCAAGGGCGGCGCCGGCCATCCACCGGCCTCTCGCATATCCGGAGAAAACATATGACCGTCAAAGCAACCGACGCTTCCTTCGAGCAGGAAGTCCTGAAGTCTGACACGCCCGTTCTCGTCGACTTCTGGGCCGAATGGTGCGGCCCCTGCCGCATGATCGGCCCCTCCCTGGAGGACATCGCCAAGGAGATGGACGGCAAGCTCAAGGTCGTGAAGGTCAATATCGACGAAAACCCGATGGCGCCGACGCGCTACGGCGTGCGGTCGATCCCGACCCTGCTGCTGTTCAAGAACGGCCAGGTCGCAGCGACCAAGATCGGCGCGGAGCCGAAGCAGAAGCTGGTGAGCTGGATCAACACCGTCGTCTGAGCGCCCTCATCGGATGGCGCGCACGTTCTAGCCGTTGCGGACCAGCACTTCGCCGGCAAGGTAGAGCGAACCACAAATGAGAACCCGCATCGGCGCGGGCTGGGTGGCCAGGAGGTCTTCCAGCGCCGCGCCGATGTCGTTTGCGGGGACGCAATCGAGACCCACATCGGCCGCCTTGGCGCAGGCCTCGTGGGGCGTGTAGGCCGCATGGCCTTCGGGGAACGGCACTGCGCGCGCGGCTGTAGCGTAGCGCGCGAGCGGCCGCAGGAAGCCCGAGGCGTCCTTGGTCGTCTGCATGGCGAAGATCAGGTAGAGCGGCAGCGCTGCCGGCTCCTTTGCCCACTCCGCCGCCATGCGGCCAAGCGCGATGCCACAATCTTCGTTGTGGCCGCCATCGAGCCAGAGTTCGCAGCCGGGCGGCAGAGAGCCTGGCAGCGGCCCCTTCGTGAGACGTTGCAGGCGCGCCGGCCACTCGACGGACGCGAGCCCCTTGCGGATCGCGGTGTTGCCAATGTCGAAGCGCGCCGCCCGCAGACGCTCGATGCAGGCGACGGCGGTCGCAGCGTTATCGATCTGATGTACCCCCACCAGCGCAGGGGCGGGCAGATCGAGCGTGAGGAGATCGCTTTCGTAGCGGAAGCCCTGCTCCTGCGGCGTCACCTGCCACTCGTGACCCATGCGGAACAAGGGCGCCGCGAGCTTGGCCGACTCGGTCTCGATTACCTGTGCACTCACCTCGCGCTGGCGGCCGATCACGGCGGGTGTCGCGCGTTTGATGATGCCCGCCTTCTCCCAGGCGATGCCTTCGAGCTTGTCGCCCAGAAAGCCCGTATGATCGTAGCCGACCGGCGTGATGGCCGACAAAGCAGGTTCGATCACGTTGGTGCTATCGAAGCGGCCACCCATGCCGACCTCGATGATGCCGAGTTCGGCCGGCACGCGCGAGAACGCCAGGAGTGCGAGTGCCGTTGTGATGTCGAAGAAAGAAATCGGTGTGTCGCCATTGGCCTCTTCGCATTCCGTCAGCATGTCGTCGAGGTCGTCGTCCTCGATCAGCTGACCGGCAATCCTGATCCGCTCGTTGAAGCGGACCAGATGCGGCGAGGTGTAGACGTGCACCCGGTAGCCGGCGGCTTCGGCCATCGCCCGCAGGTAGGCGACGAGCGAGCCTTTGCCGTTGGTGCCGGCGACATGGACCAGCGGCGGCAGCTTCTTTTCGGGTGAACCCAGCGCCTTCAGCAGGCGCTCGATACGTTCCAGCCCGAGGGTGATCACCCTCGGATGGTGAGCCATCAGGCGCTGGACAATGGCGTCGCTCACCGGCGGCTCAGCGGCCGGCGACGGCCAGGCCGCGGCCCTCGGCGATCATCGGATCCATGAACAACGAGATCATGCGGATCAGGGTCTCGCGCATCTTGTGGCGATGCACGACGGCATCGACCATGCCGTGCTCGAACAGATACTCCGCGCGCTGGAAGCCTTCCGGCAGTTCTTGACGAATCGTGTCCTGGATGACGCGCGGACCGGCGAAACCGATCAGCGACGCCGGCTCGGCGAGATGGACGTCACCCAGCATGGCGAACGAGGCCGACACGCCGCCGGTCGTCGGATCGGTCAGCACCACGATATAGGGCAGGCCTGCCGATTTGACCTTGCGCACGGCAATGGTGGTGCGCGTGAGCTGCATCAGCGACAGGATACCCTCCTGCATGCGCGCGCCGCCCGAGGCCGAAAAGACGACCAGCGGCGCCTTGCGCGCGACGGCGAGGTCGGCGGCCATCACCAGCCCCTCGCCCACGGCCGTGCCCATCGAGCCGCCCATGAAGCCGAAATCGAGCAGCGCCACGATGCTGAGCCGGCTGCCCATCAGGCCGCTCGCGACGACCAGTGCGTCGGTCGAGCCCTGGGCGGTCGCCTGCGCCTCCTTGAGCTTGGCGTCGTAGCGCTTGGTGTCGCGGAACTTCAGCGGATCGACCGGCACGCGCGGCAGCGGGTGCAGCTCGTATTTGCCCTCGTCGAAAAGGTGCGGCAGCCGCTTCAGCGGCCGGAGCCGCATGTGGTGGCCGCAATGGTTGCAGACTTCCTGGTTGGCTTCCCAATCGCGCGTGAACAGCATCTGTTCGCACTTGGGGCACTTCACCCAGAGATTGTCCGGTGTCTCCTTGCGGGCGACCAGGGCGCGCAGCTTCGGCCGGACGAAATTGGTCAGCCAGTTCATGGCGGCGGTATCGCACGAATGGTCATGGCGGCCAAGTCAGCGCCAGAAGCCCGAGAAAGGTGCCGCGAAATCCCCAGGTTTCTTCACTTCGCAGAACGATTTCCGCGCGCGGTAGTCGGCGCAGAGTTTCTGCGCCACTGCGGGCTCGAGATCGGCGATGATGGCGGCCTGGCGGGTCACCTTGTTGGAGGTGACCGGCAGGATGTACTCCTTGCCGAGGGTCGCGGATCCCAGGGTGCCCAGCCGCGCCTGCCCGGCGTCGAAGGCGTTTCGCGCCGTCCGCCAGTCGCCGTAGGTGCCGAGCCATACCGCATCGCCCGGCATGTCGTAACGGATGGTGCCGCACTCGCCGTAGGGCAGCACGGTTGCCGGCCCGCCTTCGCCGTCGCGCAGCTGCCAGACCTTGGGGCGGCTGCCGGCGGTCTTCAGCGCAAAGGCTTCGTCGAACAGGCGTGTCAGGAATTCGTCGCGCAGATCGGCGCGGCGGAAGCCGAACGCCACCGCCACCAGTCGCCGCCCGTCGCGCACGGCCGTCCCTACGATGTTGAAGCCGGAGGCGCAGATGAAGCCGGTCTTCATGCCCTCGGCATAGGGCGCGTAGAGATCGAGGAACTTCAGGCCCGGACCGATCTTGGCGTTGCCGATGAAGAACTCCTGCGTCCGGAAGTAGCCGTAGTACTGCGGGAAGTCCTTGATCAGGGCGAGCGCCAGCACCGCCATGTCGCGTGCCGTCGTCATTTGGGCTGCGTCCGGAAGCCCGTTGGCATTGCGGAACTGCGTCGCCGCCATGCCGAGCCGCGCCGCGGTTTCCGTCATGCGCTGTGCGAACGCAGGTTCGGAGCCCGAGATGCGCTCGCCAAAGGCAGTCGCGACGTCATTGGCCGAGCGGGCGACCAGTGCCTGCAGCCCCTGTTCGACCGTGATCGACTGGCCGGCCGCCAGCACCAGCTTGGAGGCCGGCTTGGCGCGGGCATTCTCGCTGAAGCCCAGCGTCCCGCCGAGCTGCAGGCGACCGGCCTTCAGTTCCTCGAAGACGATGTAGATCGTCATCATCTTGGTGAGGGAAGCCGGATACCAGTAGGCACCGGCATTGCGTTCGAGCAGCACCTCGCCCGTGGCGACAT
Organism: Alphaproteobacteria bacterium 65-37; assembly: GCA_001897995.1. GTDB lineage: Bacteria > Pseudomonadota > Alphaproteobacteria > Reyranellales > Reyranellaceae > Reyranella. Next base: position 44,670 of record MKRV01000315.1, read on the forward strand.
CGACCGCAAGGTAGGGACCGGCTTGCACGGGCCCTGACGGCGAGGCCACGGTTGCGAGCTGGGCCTGGGCGGGGGCCGCCAGGAGGCCGAGCAGGCCGAGAACGCACGACAGGAAACGCGTTTTCATTGTCACCCACGTCCGAGGGGGCATCCGAGAAGGGGGCGACAGCATACGCCCTTCCGCACGCCGACGGGAGACGTTAGATCGGAGAGATGATCAAGGTCATGATAGCTCCGGTCACCCCGTTCCAGCAGAACTGCTCCATCGTCTGGTGCGACGAGACCATGGAAGGCACCGCCGTCGATCCCGGCGGCGACTTCGACATGCTGCAGCAGGCGATCGCCGAGCAGGGCATCAAGGTCACCAAGGTGCTGCTGACCCACGGCCATGTCGACCATGCCTCGGCGGCCGGCACCATGGCCGAGCACTACGGCGTCAAGATCGAGGGGCCGCACGAAGACGACCTGTTCCTGATCGAGGGCCTGCCCGACGCGGGCGCCAAGTACAATTTCCCCACCTACAAACCATTCGTGCCCGATCGCTGGCTGACCAACGGCGAGACCGTCGAGCTCGGCAAGCTCACCCTCGATGTCGTGCACTGCCCCGGCCACACGCCGGGCCATGTCGTGTTCGTGCACAAGCCGTCGAAGGTCGCCTTCGTGGGCGACGTGCTGTTCCGCGGCTCGATCGGCCGCACCGATTTCCCGCGCGGCAACCACGACCAGCTCCTCTCCTCCATCCGCAAGCGGCTGTGGCCGCTCGGCGACGACATCACCTTCGTGCCCGGCCACGGCCAGACCTCGACCTTCGGCTGGGAACGCAAGACCAACCCGTTCGTGGCCGATCTGAACTTCGACGATTGACGGGCAGGGTCGGCGATCAAGCCGCGAGCCAGGCATTCTCCGCGCCATATGCCGCCGCAATCGCCGCTTTCAGCCAGGCTTGCTGCGATTGACTCAACAGCGGCCACGCCGCCGCGAAGTCGATCTCGTCCTTCGGGCGTGGTGCCTTGGCCTTGTAGAAGAGCTGCACCTCGGGCGCGAGGAAAGGAATGCATTGAGCGCCGCGTGTGCCGAGCTCGGCGATCGGCCGCGTGACGGCTGCGGCACGGCGTGACCGCCAAAGCGGTCCGTCACTCTCGTCGAACATCAGTTGGAAACGCCACGGTCCGCCCACCTCACGGCACCACACGTCCGTCACATGCGACGGCAGTGCGATATCCGTCGACCAGGGACGCAAGGTCCCGGGTGGATAGGCCATCCAGCAATCCCATCTTGCGAGCAGCGCCCTCACGGCTGCTTGATCGACGCGCAGGAGAAAGACGTCGATATCGCCGTGGCACCTCAGTGGTCGGCCGACGAAATGGTCGATGGCAAAACCGCCGGCAATCCACCAGGGAAAGTCGGCCGCCGCGAAAATCTCGGCGACCGCTTGCGGCGTCAGCGGCTGCCAGGCCCGTTCATGCTCGGCGACCACGACCTGCCCGATGGCCGAGCCCGTCAGGCCTTGCGGACGCCGCGCACGCCGTCGGCCAATGCCCGGATGTAGGCGAAGACGCCCGGCACCAGGTCGGGCTTGGCTTTTCCGTTGTCGTCGAGGCCCGCTTTCACGCGATCGACGATCGCCGAGCCCACGACCGCCGCGTCGGCGTGGCGCGCAATGGCGGCGGCCTGGTCGGGGGTCTTGATGCCGAAGCCCACGCCCACCGGCAGCTTGGTGTGGCGCTTGATGCGCTCGACGTGCGTGCGCACGGCCTCTTCAGACGCCGACTTGGTGCCGGTGATGCCCAGCACCGAGACGAAATAGACGAAGCCCGAGGCGTATTTGAGCACCGCCGGCAGGCGCTTGTCGTCGGTCGTCGGCGCCGTCAGCAGCACCGTGTCGAGGCCGTTGGCCACGGCATGCGGCTTCAGCTCGTCGGCTTCCTCGGGCGGCAGGTCGACCAGAATGAAGCCGTCGATTCCTGCGGCGGCCGCTTCCTTGCAGAAGCGCTCGGCGCCGCGCTGGTAGATCAGGTTGTAGTAGCCCATCAGCAGGATGGGCGTGTCGTTGTCGCCGGTCTCCTTGCGGAAGCGGCGCACCATGTCGAAGGTGGCATCGACGGTGATGCCGGCCTTGAGCGCGCGCTGGCCGGCGTGTTGGATCGACGGCCCGTCGGCCATCGGATCGGTGAACGGCATGCCGAGCTCGATCAGGTCGGCGCCGGCGGCCGGCAGCCCCTTCAGGATCTGGAAGCCGACGTCGATATTGGGGTCACCGGCGGTGATATAGGTCACCAGGCCGGCGCGCTTGTCGGCCTTGAGCTGGGCGAAGCGCTTCTCGATGCGGCTCATCAGATCTTCACTCCCAGACGCTCGGCAATCTGCGGCACGTCCTTGTCGCCGCGCCCCGAGAGGTTCATCACCAGGAGATTGTCCTTGGACAGGCTGGGCGCGAGTTTGATCGTGTGCGCCAGCGCGTGCGACGATTCGAGGGCGGGAATGATGCCTTCGAGCTTGCAGAGAAGCTGGAACGCCTCGACCGCCTCGTCGTCGGTCGCCGCGACGTACTCGACGCGCCCCTTCTCCTTCAGCCAGGCGTGCTCCGGCCCGATGCCGGGATAGTCGAGGCCGGCCGAGATCGAATGCGCCTCGGTGATCTGGCCTTCCTTGTCCTGCAGAAGATAGGTGCGATTGCCGTGCAGCACGCCGGGGCGGCCGCCGGTCAGCGACGCGGCATGCTCGCCGGTCTCGACGCCGCGGCCCGCCGCCTCGACACCGATGATGCGCACGCCCTGGTCGTCGAGGAAGGGATGGAACAGGCCCATGGCGTTCGAGCCGCCGCCGATGCAGGCCACCAGCGTGTCGGGCAGACGGCCCTCGGCCTCCATCATCTGCTTGCGCACCTCGTCGCCGATCACGCACTGGAAGTCGCGCACCATCGCCGGATAGGGATGCGGCCCCGCCACTGTGCCGATGCAGTAGAAGGTCGTCTCGCAGGTCGCCACCCAGTCGCGCAGCGCCTCGTTCATCGCGTCCTTCAGGGTCGAGGCGCCGGCCGTCACCGGCCGCACCTCGGCGCCCAGCATCTTCATGCGAAACACGTTGGGGGCCTGGCGCTCGACGTCGACCGAGCCCATGAACACCACGCAGGGAATGTCGAACAGCGCGCAGGCCGTGGCGGTGGCGACGCCATGCTGGCCCGCCCCGGTCTCGGCGATCACCCGCGTCTTGCCCATCCGCTTGGCGAGCAGGACCTGGCCCAGCACATTGTTGATCTTGTGGCTGCCGGTGTGGTTCAGCTCGTCGCGCTTCAGGTAGATCTTGGCGCCGCCCAGCTTCCCGGTCAGACGCTCGGCGAAGTAGAGCGGGCTCGGCCGGCCGGCATATTGCGTCAGCAGATACTTCAGCTCGCCCTGGAACTGCGGGTCGACTTTGGCCTCGTTGTAGGCCTTCTCCAGCTCGAGGATCAGCGGCATCAGGGTTTCGGCGACATAACGGCCGCCGAAAAGACCGAAATGCCCGCGTTCATCAGGGCCGGTGCGAAAACTGTTGGGCGTGCTGGACATTGCTCTTCCTGTCGGGACGGGCGGTCTTAGCAATCCCGGCAGGGGTCGGTCAAAAGTCCTCGGAGAGCCCGCTCGAGCCCTCTGGGGGCCGTCCGGCCTCGCAAATCGTCAGCTGCGTACAATGCGGGTGCCGGCCTCGCCGGCGATGGCTCGGCCCATATTCTCGATATCGGTGATGATCCCCTCGCCGTCGCAGGCCGCGACGTAGTCCATGACCGCTGCCACCTTCGGCCCCATCGACCCCTTGCCGAACTGACCCTCGTTCATGTAGCGGGCGGCCTCGACATGAGGCAGGCGGGAGAGCCATTTGACGTCCGGCTTGCCAAAATTGATCGCCACCTGGGGCACCGCCGTGGCGATCAGGAGCTTCCCGGCCTTGAGCTGCCGCGCGAGCAGCGACGAGGCAAGATCCTTGTCGATCACCGCCTCACGGCCCACCAGGCTGCCGGCGACGTCGGTCACCACCGGAATGCCGCCTCCGCCGCAGGCGATAACGATATGGTCGTTGTCGAGCAGGGCACGGACGGTTTCGACCTCGATCACCTCCTGCGGCTGCGGTGAGGCCACGCAACGGCGCCAGCCGCGCCCCGTCTCCTCCATCAGCGACCAGCCGTTGCGCATGGCCAGCGCCTCGGCGACGTCCTTGGTCATGATCGAGCCGATGGGCTTGGTCGGGTTGGCGAAGGCGGTGTCTGCAGGATCGACCCGCACCTGGGTGACGACAGTCGCGACCGGCTTCTTCAATCCGCGCCGGCTCAGTTCGTTGACGAAGGCGCGCTGGAACATCACGCCGATCGCCCCTTGCGTGTCGGCGGTCGCGTAATCCATCGGCACCACCGGCACCTCGGCGGCGGCGATCTCGGAGCGGCGCAGGATGTAGCCGACCTGCGGACCATTGCCATGGGTCAGCACCACTTGCCAGCCGGCGACAGCGACATCGACCACATATTGCGCCGTGCGGGCCGCGGCCAGCGCCTGATCGGGGATCGATGTGCCGCCGCCCTCGGAGGCCAGGGCGTTGCCACCAACCGCGATCACTGCGACGTTGCTCATGGCGCGCTCCTCAAATATCGAAGGTCATGCTTGCAGCCAGCGCCGATACCGCCTGGGTGAAGCAGGCGAGCGGCGCATAGGTCAGCCCCGCACCGACCTGGCCGATACCGGCCTGGCGGTGGGCGATGCCGGTGTTGATGACCGGTTGAATGCCGGTATCGGCGACGAGACGCGCATCGATGCCCGCCGGCGAGCCGGTGAAATCGAGCGCCGGCAAGGTGAAGGCCGCATTCTGGCCGAGCGTGATGTGCAGCATGCGCAGCGTATTGGCCAGCGCATCCCGCGGCGTGCCTCCGACGAACTGCACGATGGCCGGCGCCGCCGCCATGGCGAAGCCGCCGACGCCCGCCGTTTCCGTGATGGCGCTGTCGCCGAGGTCGCGCGCGGCATCGGCCTGGCCGTAGCCGGGAAAGAACAGCCCCTCGATGAACGGCGCCTCGGCGGTGAACCAGCGGTCGAGGCCGGAAATCTTGATCCCGAACTCGACGCCGTTGCGCGCCATCGCCGTGACCAAGGTCGAGCACGGCACACCATGGGCCGCGTCGAGCATGGCTTTGCAGGCGGCCATCGAGAGGTTGAGGAAGAAGTGATCGTTGCCGGCAACGAAGGTGAGCGTCTCCGCGACCGCCTTGGCGTCGAGCCGCTTGGAGGCGAGCGCCGTCGTGGTCAGCTTGCGGAACAACAGCGAAGAGGCGGCGGCATTGCGGTTGTGCACCTCGTCGCCCATGTGCAGCGCCTGGGCCATGATCGGCTTCAGATCCAGGCCACCCATTTCCTCGACGATCACCGCCAAGGTCGGCCCCATCCTCTCGGCCATCCATTTCAGGCGAGCGATCACGTCCGGGCCGTTGGCACCGAAGCGCAGCACCTTGCCGAGACCTTCGTTCATGTTCGAATAGGCCTCGCTGCCGGACGCCGTGTCGCGCACGATCCATACCGGCATGCTCGGGCTGGTGATGCCGGCCATCGGACCGACAGCACGATGGTGGTGGCACGGCTCCAGACGGATGCTGCCGGCTTCGACCAGGCGGCTTGCCTCGTCGAGATTCGCGGCCCAGCCCTCGAACAGGACGGCGCCCAGCACCGCGCCCTGCTGCGGGCCGCACATGTTCTCCCACTTCACCGGCGGGCCTGAATGCAGGATGATCTTGCCGTCCATGTCCGGCAGCGCCTCACGGGCAGTCTTGACGCCGACGAGCACCGGCTGGGCAGCGAGGAAGCGGCCATAGGCCACCTTGTTGGCCTCGGCGATGCGCGGATCGCCGGTCAGAAGCGCGAGATTCCAGGCATCCTTCGGGTTGCCTCCCGCCGGCGGCTGCCATTGCAGATCGGTGGCTTTCGCGCCCTTTTCACGGATGACGTCACCGAAGCTCGCAAGCCCGATATTGATGACGTTGAGATCCTGGCTGATGAGATCGGCCATGGCGATCACCCCTTGATGTTTTCGAGAACGGCGCGAACGAGAGCGACCGCTTCGGCATTGCTGAAGGAGACATCGACACCGGCGGCCCGCAGGATCTCGGCCTGCCGGTCCATATGCTGCGGATCGGCATCGGTGCCGCAGATCTGGGCGACGAAGACCGGCGCACCCTTTCCGCCGGCCGCGGCCCGCGCCTTTTCGATGGCCGGCGCCAGAACGCTCGCCGGATTTTCATGGGCGCCGTAGCCGAGCACGACGTCGAGCAGGATGATCGCGGTTTCGGCGTCCGCCGATTCCTGACTGATGCGCTCCAAGCGCAGCGCCGGATCGATCATCGGGTGCGGTCTGCCGCGCGTGAAGTCGTCGTCGCCGAGATCCATGATCGTATGGCCGCTGCTCCGCCACAGATCGGGCATGCGCGCCGTCTGCTTGGTCGGCGTGTTCGATTGCAGGGCGGGCAGGACATCCTGCAACAGGATCAGCGCCTCGTAGCAGAAGGTGCCGCCGCTATAGAGGCCGCGCAGGTACTTGCGGCCCAACCCAAGTGACGCGGCAAGCCGCTTCGCCCGACCCTGCAGCTCAGCGCTGGCGCCATGGTCGGAGCGGAACGTCGCCTTGCCCGATTTCAGCGCCTCGACAGCACGCCGCGCAGCCTCCTCCAGCGTCAGCGCACAATCGAAGCCCCGTGACTCGACGTCGGCCAGCGCGGCGCCGAGGAAGCACACGACCACCGGCTTTCCGGTGGCACGGGCCGCAGCCAGCACCTTGTCCGCCACCGCCTTGGCCGGCGGCTTGGAGATCAGCACGATCACCCTGGTTTCCGGATCGCCACCGAGCTGCTTGAGAGCCGTGAGCATGGTCAGGCCGCCGACCGCTTCCGAAAGGTCGTGGCCGCCGGTGCCGATCGCCTGGGTCACCCCCTCGCCCGCCTGATGGATCAGGCAGGTCACCTGCTGCAGGCCGGTGCCCGAGGCGCCGACAACGCCGATCCCGCCCTTGCGCACCACGTTGGCGAAGGCGAGCGGCACGCCGTTGATGATTGCGGTGCCGCAGTCCGGGCCCATCACCAGAAGGTTGCGGGCATGGCCGTAGCGCTTGATGGCAATCTCCTCGTCCACCGGCACGTTGTCGGAGAAGATCATCACATCGAGGCCGAGCTTCAGCGCCTTCATCGCCTCGGCGGCAGCGAACGCACCAGGCGTCGAGATCAGCGCGAGATTGGCACCCTTGGCCTCGTCTTCGAGCGCCATGACGATGGCCCGCGGGGGCACCTTCTGCACGGTGCCGTCACCGCCCTTGGCCTTCTCCGACAGTGCTGCCTCGGCAAAATCGAGGGCGGTTTGCAGGCTGGCCTCTTCGCCGCGCACGACGAGCAACATGTCGTTGGGGCGAGCGGCAGGCCGTTGATCTATCAACCCGGCTTCGACCATCAAATCTATGTTGGCGTCGGTTGCCATCTGGGCCGAGGCGGCCTCGATGCCGGGCAATTGCGCGATCTTGGTCGACAGCTGCATCAGCGCGACCGAGTCCCGGTACATGTTGGGGAAGAAATGAACGAGCGGGGTCATGGGAACTCCTCGAGAGCAGTCGGTCGCGGACCTGCTGCTCCTATGAGAGGGGAATGAAATCGGAATGGCCGGCGGCGAGGGCGAGGCCGGTCACGAGGCCGGCGGCCTGATCGATGCCGGAACTGTGCCCGCGCGCGGCAAGGCGTCTGAAGGCGCCGGGTATGTCGCCCTCCGGTTCGGCGATGGCCGCGAAGAATCCGTGCAGCAGACCGGTCCACCAGGGCGTGCAGGCCTGGGCGAGGTAGTCCTTGCTGGCAGACGTCGTGCGATCGAGATGCGGCATCACCCCGCGACGCACGGTTTCGAAGCGCGCATCACCCGCGGCCGCAAGCGCGCCCAGCAAACCGCACAACAGATCGTCGCCGCTCGGCGTGAGGCCGGGGCCGAGGCCAACCAGCCGATGCAGGGCCTGATCCGCTGCTTCCCTCCGATGCAGCTTGCGGCACAGATCGGCGAAGCGCAGATACGCCGCCGTCCGCGTCATCTCTGGTGCCAATCCCCGCATCGCGGCGTCGAGGTGTGCCTTCGCCTCGAGGAGCCCCGGCCGCCAGCCGTCGGCGGGAACACAGCCCGGAAAGCTCGGCGACTGCCACAGGGCGGCATTTCTGCGGTAGTCGATGCGGAAGCCGGAACCGGAAAGGACGCCCCGGTCTGCCGCAACGCGCCGGCCGACATGCAGGTGCGGATGCAGCCTGCCCCACTCTCCTGCGAAGGCAGTGATGATACGCATGCCTTGCTCTTCCGACCCGGCGAGCAGAGTGAGACGGCGCCCGTCGTCGAGCGAGACGGTGCAGGCATGGGCAAACACCGCCTCGACCGCCCCCGCGAAGGGCGAAGCCGCGATATCCGCACCGACATCTCTTGCCTGCACGTCGATCACAGCGCCCTCCGTCACGCGATGGCGTCGATGACGGCGGTGGACGCCGCCACCCAGCCGAAGATACCGCCCTGTGCCTTGATCATTTCCAGGGCACTGCGGTTGAATTCGGGGAAATAGGAGCCGACGGCGTCCGACACCACGAGGCATTCGAAACCTCGATCATTGGCCTCGCGCACCGTGGTATTGACACAGACCTCCGTGGTCACGCCGCAGACGATCAGGGTCCTGATGCCGCGATTGCGCAGCATCAACTCGAGATCGGTGGCGAAGAACGCGCCCTTGCCCGGCTTGTCGATCACCGGTTCGTTCGGCGCCGGATAAAGCTCGGGAATGATGTCGTGCCCCTTCTCCCCGCGGATCAGCACGCGGCCCATCGGACCCTCGTCGCCGATGCCGACCTTCAGGCCGCCCCGCGCCTTCTTCGAGGGTGGGCAATCCGTCATGTCGGGCGCATGGCCCTCGCGGGTATGAATGACGAGCATCTTCGCCTTGCGTGCTGCTTCCAACACCGCCTTGCACGGAGCGATAGACGCGCGCAGCAGCGAGACGTCGTTGCCGAGCATGGAGCCGAAGCCGCCGGGCTCGAGGAAATCGCGCTGCATGTCGATGATAACGAGCGCGGTGCTCGCCGGATCGAACACCAGATCGTAAGGCTCAGCCCTGAAAACCCTGGTCATGACGCCCCCTCGCGTTCGGTTCGTGCGGTGCGCATTGCAAGCGGAAGGGAGCGCATCCCCTCCACGTGCTCGTTCATTTGTCCGTTCACTTGCCCTTGGACGCCATGTAGGCGCGCCAGTCGCCGAAGCGCGAAATGTCGACATGCTCCGGCTTGATCTTGTCCGCGGGGTACAGGATGCCGTCGACCACCCGGCCGTCGTCGAGCTTGACCGGTCCGCAGTAGAGGTGCGGCGGCTCACCGGCCTCGACCTTGGCCCAGGTCTCGTCACTCATTCTGTACATCTCGCCGGCAACCGAGACGCCGCCGCTTTCCACCTCGTGCATGCCCGGATGGACATCGTTGATGGAATAGATGCGGTAGACCGGCGCCGTGCGGAACGCGCCGAGGAATTCGGCGCCTTCCAGATTCTTGTGCAGGGCGAGCCCCTTCATCAGGGTGCCGTTGACGAACAGTGTTTTACTCATGGATGCACAAGACCTTCTTCATCGTTGTCGATTGGAGACCAGCTGATGCCCTCGCCGTCCTTCAGCTGACGCCAGGCGAGGAACGTGAACAGCAATGCGGCCATGACATAGCCCGCACTCACGGCAGGCGACGCATTGATCGCAAGATGCGAACCATTGATGAAACCGAAGAACGACAACACAGCGGCGAACGAGGCAAAGACTGCGGCCCAGTTGAAGCGACGGTCGATCACGAACACCGCAATCGCACCGAGCATCAGGCCGGCGAGAACCGCTCCGCCGCCTGCAAGCTCCATGCCGTGATAGACAACGCCGTTGCTGGCCAGAGCCTTGACCGTCTCGGGCGGAACCGGGGTCGTGGCGATACCCGCGGCGTTCAGCGCACCGGAGACCTGACCGCGCGCCCATTCGGCGATGTTCGGCACCAGCGCCAGCACGATGGCCGGCGCATGGCGCCGTGGACAGGCCTGGAACGCCTGCGCCCCGATCACCAGACCGATGAACAGCAGGATCGGCAGGATCGCGACCAGCGGCACGACCGACAGGAAGAACGCAGCCAGGCCGAAGAAGCAGACGATGGACACGAAGATGCCGGTGAACAGCGAGTAGCCAACACGTCCGCCCATCGCTTTCCAGCCCGGATGGCCGATATAGACCGCCGGTGGGAACGGCGAGCCGAGCAGCGCGCCGACCACGCCGCCCAGTCCGTCGGCGAACAGCACGTAGCGCAGGTCGTACTCGTCGCCGCCGGCGGCCGCCGATTCGACGTTGTTCATCGCTTCGGTGAAGTTGTAGATGCCGAGCGGAATGGCGGTGACCAGCAGCGGCCAGACCTTGTCCATCGGCACCGAAAACACGTCGAACGAGAACATCGGCAGGTGCAGCGACACCAGATCCACCGAATTGCTGACCTGCTTCGGTGCCATGAGATCGGTCCAGCCCATCCACACGCCGGTCCAGGCCATCAGGCCGCCGAGCACGATGATGACCAGGCCACCGGGTAGGCCGAACGGCAGGCGCACGCGACCGACCCACGAGATCAGCACGATCATGAAGCAGATCAGCCCGATCCAGGCGGTGTCGAAGATCAGGAAGGCCGGGCGCATCGAGATAAAGGCGATGGAGACGCCGGCCAAGGTGCCGAGCATCGCGGCGCGCGGCGTGTATTTGCGGATCGCCGGGCCGACCAGGATGCCGCACAGCGTGATGCCGCCGACGATCATCGCCCAGATCAGACCGAGCTTCCAACCGAGGATGGCATCGTTGGTCGCGATATAGGTCGGCAGCATCACCACGAAGGTGACGATGAACATCTGCGGCACGCTCGGCCCGTAGGGCAAGGCCGCGACGTCGTTGCGGCCGTCAGCCACGCCGCGCCGGTAGGCGAGCCAGGCGTAGTAGAGATTGCCGATCGGCAACGCAATGCCGAGGGCCGGCAGGATGCGCCCAAAGACGATGTCGTTCGGTAGTTTTGCAACGCCGAGACAGAGGGAGGAAAGAACCAGGACGTTCAGAAGGACGTTGGTGAACAACCCGAAAAAGGCATTCATGTCCCCGCTCGTCCAAAGCTTGGGGCGGGTTCTAGAGACTGCGGCGTCCATGCCGTTTCTCCTTGTTGTCGACGCAGGAATGAGACCGTGCCAACAAATGCATGATGGTGATCTCGACGTTGTCGAGGCCGCTGGAGATGTTCTGGCGTAGCGCCTGGGCGGCCCCGGTCTCATCGCCGGCGGCGATGCGATCAAGAATGGCGGTGTGTTCGTCGCCGGTCGATTGCGCACGGGCGGTGTGCGAGAAATCGAACGCGCGGAACGCATGGAGGCGCTCGTTGATGCGCCGGATCTGCTCCATCATCAGCTGGTTGCCATGGGCCGCGACGAGGTCGGCATGGAAAGCCTCGTCGAGACTGGCAAGGGTCTGCCGGGAGAGGTCCTCGAGCTTTTCGGGGTTCGCCCACTGGTCGCGCAACCGCGCTTCGACATCCTTCGGCAAGCCGTTTCGGGCGAGCCCCCGCACCGCCTGAACCTCGATGGCGAAGCGGAACTCGTAGAGATCCTCGACGTCGGCCAGCAACAGCTGGCGCACGCGGTAGCTTTGATGCGGATCGCGCTCCAGCAAGCCTTCGGCAGCGAGTTCGGTCAGGGCCTGGCGGATCGGCGAGCGGCTGACGCCGAACTCGGCGCACAGGCTCTCCTCGGTCAGCTGATGGCGCGGCGGGTAGGACCAGTCGAGCAGCCGGCGGCGCAGCGTCAGAACGATCTGTTTAACAGCCGAGGTACGCGCCACAGACCCCTCCTCGACAAAACGGCATCAGCCTCACCCCCTAATTGATGGATACTCTATTGTATTATTCTATTGTATACAATGCAGGGAGACGAAAAATATCTATGCAGCACGCGACGGGGGCTTGCCGACGAAGGACGGCAAAACGCAACCGACGCTCAACAGGCTGGAATCATTGGTAAATAGTCGAACGAGGCGCCCGCGCGATGGCGCGAGCTACCTCCTTCTCCTCTCCCCGCTTCGACTATGGGGAGGAGGAGAATTGCCCAAGGCCTCAGCCTCAGGCGCCTTTGAGAGAAAAATGTGCGGACGGCCGCTTAGCGTTTCTTCTTCCGGGCGGCCTTCTTCTTGGCCTTGGGCGCGGCTTTGCGCTTGGCGGCGGGCCGTGGTGCCGCAGCGCGGCGGGCGGGCGCGCTTTCAAGCTCGACGATCACCTCGATCTCGACTGGAATGCCGCGCGGTAGCGAGGCCATGCCAACCGCCGATCGGGCATGGCGGCCGCGCTCGCCGAACACCGTGACGAAGAGGTCGGAGCAGCCGTTGATCACTTCGGGCTGCTGGCCGAATTCGGGTACGGCATTGACCATGCCCAGCACCTTGACCACGCGCTTCACCTTGTCGAGGTCGCCCAGCTCGGCCTTGAGCGCGGCCAGGATGCTGATGCCGACCGAGCGTGCGTGCTCATAGCCCTCCTCGACCGTGAAGTCGCGGCCGACCTTGCCGACCGGCAGCGGATGGCCCGGCAAGCCCGGGCCCTTGCCCGCCAAATACAGCAGGTTGCCGGTACGCACGGCGTTCACGTAGCTGCCCATCGGCGTCGTCGCCTTGGGCAGATCGATGCCGAGTTCCTTGAGCTTCTTTTCGACCTTCATGGCTCCCCCTTCAGAGCGCCTTCACCCGGTCGAGGAAGGCGCGAATCAATTCGATTGATTTCACACCCCGGCTCACTTCGATACCAGAGGAAACGTCTACGGTCGGCGCGCCCGTGACGCGCACCGCTTCGGCGACATTGTCCGCCGTGAGACCACCGGCGAGCATCCAGGGCAGCGGCACGCTGCGGCCCGTCAGGATCGTCCAGTCGAAAGCCTTGGCATTGCCGCCGGGCAGAGCACCGCCGGCCACATCGAACATCAGCCGGTCGGCGACACCGGCATAGAGGGCGATGTCGCGCTCGACATCCTCGGGCCCCGCCACCTTGATCACCTTCATCACCGGCTTGCCGGTGCGCGCCTTGAGGGCCGCCACGCGCTCCGGCGTCTCCGAGCCGTGGAGCTGCAGCAGATCGATGGCGCCGGTCGCCAGCCGTTCGTCGATCAGCGCGTCGTCGGGATCGACGAACAGGCCGACCCTGCCGACATGCGCCGGCACCCGTGCCCCCAGCGCCCGCAGACGATCGAGCGACTCGATGTGGCGCGGCGACTTCGGAAAGGTGACGAAGCCGATCCAGCGCGCGCCGCCCGCAACGGCCGCGTCGATCGTCTCCGGCGTCGAGAGCCCGCAGATCTTGGCGTCGACCGTCATAGGTCGTTGATGCCGGCTTCGCGCGCAATCGCCTCGGCGGCGGCGCGCGGATCGGCAGCCTGGTAGATCGGCCGGCCGACCACGAGGTGGCTGGCGCCGAGGTCGACGGCCTGGCGCGGCGTCATCGCGCGCTTCTGGTCGTTCGCGGCGCTGCCGACAGGTCGAATGCCTGGCACCATCAGCACGAACTCCGAGCCGCAGCGTTTGCGCAGCGCGGCAATCTCGTGCGGCGAGCAGATCGCCCCGTCGAGCCCGCTCTCCTGCGCCAGCGCCGCCAGCCGCACCACCTGGTCCGACGGATCGGCATCGACGCCGGTGGCTTCGAGGTCGGACCGATCGAGCGAGGTCAGCACCGTGACGCCGAGCAGCTTGGGCCGCGGCACATTGTGCTTGGCCGCCTGCGCGGCCGCCTCTTCGGCCGCGGCCTTCATCATCTCGCGGCCGCCGCTGGCGTGGATGGTGATGTAGGTCGGCGCCAGGTCGACGACGGCGCGGATGCCGCCGGCCACCGTATTGGGGATGTCGTGCAGCTTGAGGTCGAGGAAGAAGCCGACGCCCGTCGCCCTCACCGGCGTCGGAAAGGCATACCGCACCCCTGGCGCGCCGTGGGCGAGAAAGAACTCGAGTCCCAGTTTGACACCGCCAACGGCGGGCTTCGGCCCGCCGGCGACACTCTGGATCAGCTTCGCGGCATGGACGAGATCGGTGGTGTCGATGCTGCTGTAGACGGGGTTCGAACGGGTTTTCATGGCGCCGGCAACCTAATGGCCGGGCCCCAGGCCAGCAATCAGGAACTGCGCACCCGGCGCACCGCGTCCTTCCAGCCGGCGTAGCGGCGGTCGCGCGAGATCGTGTCCTCGCCCGGCCGGAACGCCCGGTCCAGGACCCAGGTCTTGGAGAGCGAATCCAGCGAAGGCCAGAGCCCGGCCTGCAGGCCCGCCAGGAAGGCGGCGCCCAGGGCCGTGGTCTCGGTCACTCGGGGGCGCTCCACCGGGGCACCAACCGTGTCGGCCAGCCGCTGCATCAGGGGATCGTTGACCACCATGCCGCCATCAACCCGCAGCTCGTCGATCTGCGCCCCGTCGCTACGCATCGCCTCGACGAGGTCGCGCGTCTGGTAGCACACCGAATCGAGGGTCGCGGCGGCGATCTCGCCGGGGCCTGAGTCGCGGGTCAGGCCGAGGATCGCGCCGCGCGCCTCGGCATCCCAGTAGGGAGCACCCAGCCCCACGAAGGCCGGCACCATGTAGACGCCGTGGATGTCCTTGGCGCCGCGTGCCAGCGTCTCGACGTCGGCGGACTTGCTGATCAGCCGCAGCCCGTCGCGCAGCCATTGCACCGCCGCCCCGGCGATGAAGATGCTGCCCTCCAGCGCATAGGTGCGCCGCCCGTCGAGCTGATAGGCGATGGTGGTGAGTAGCCGCGAGCGCGAATGCACCGCGAGGCTGCCGGTGTTCAGCAGCGCAAAGCAGCCCGTGCCGTAGGTTGCCTTCACCATGCCGGGACGGATGCAGGCCTGGCCGACAGTCGCGGCCTGCTGGTCGCCCGCCATACCCAGGATCGGAACCGGTGCCCCCAGGATATCGGCCGTCGCGACGCCCAGTTCACCCGAGCAGTCGACTACCGTGGGCAGCAGCGAGGCCGGCACGCGCAGCAGCCGCATCAGCTCGGCATCCCAGGCGCCCTTGCGGATATCGAGCAGCAGCGAGCGGCTGGCGTTGGTGGCGTCGCTGGCATGCACCTTGCCGCCGGTCAGCCGCCACAGCAGGAAGCATTCGACCGTGCCGGCCGCCAATGCGCCGCGCTCGGCCGCGGCCCGCGCGCCGGCAACATGATCCAAGATCCATTCGATCTTGGTGCCGGAGAAATACGGATCGAGCAGCAGGCCGGTGCGGTCGGAGAAGATCTTCTCGTGGCCCGCCTGCTTCAGGGCCGCGCAGCGCTCGGCAGTGCGGCGATCCTGCCAGACGATGGCGTTGTGCACCGGCTTGCCGGTGGCGCGGTCCCACACGACCGCCGTCTCGCGCTGATTGGTGATGCCGATGCCGGCCAGGGCCGACGCCTCGAGCGAGGCTTTGGCGAGCGCGCCGCGGCAGACCTCGACGGTGGCGGACCAGATCTCTTCCGGATCGTGTTCGACCCAACCGGGCCGCGGAAAGATCTGCGGCAGCTCTTTCTGCGCGGAAGCGATGGGCCGGCCCGAAGCGTCGAAGACGATGGCGCGGGTGCTGGTCGTGCCCTGGTCGATGGCGAGGATATGTCGGCCGGCCATCGCGCGCCCTTCAAACGTCAGTGGGCGCGGTCGATGGCGAAGTCGACGGCCTCCAGCATCGCGGCCTTGAGCTGCGAGTCGGGAAAGAGCCCCAGCGCGTCGCGCGCCATGGCGCCGTAATGACGGGCCCGCTCCAGGGTATCGGCCAGCGCGCCGTGGCGCTCGATCAGCGTCTGTGCCTGCTCGAGGTCGCTGTCGCGCTGGTCGAGCTTCTCGATGGTGCGCTTCCAGAATTCGCGATCGACTGCACCGCCACGCAGGAAAGACAGGATCACCGGCAGGGTAATCTTGCCCTCGCGGAAATCGTCGCCGACCGTCTTGCCGAGCTTGGCCTCGCGGCCGGAATAGTCGAGCGCATCGTCGACCAGCTGGAAGGCGATGCCGAGATTCATGCCGAAGCTCTCGAGCGCCACCCGCTCCGCGCCGTTGCGGCCGGCCACCATGGCGCCGACTTCGGCAGCGGCGGCGAACAGCTTGGCGGTCTTGGCCTTGATCACTTCGAGGTAGGTCGCCTCGGGCGTGCTGATGTCGCGCTGGCTGACGAGCTGCAGCACTTCGCCTTCAGCGATCGTCGAGGACGCCCGCGACAGCACCCCCAGGATGTCGAGCGAGCCGACATCGACCATCAGCTCGAAGGAGCGCGTGAACAGGAAATCGCCGACCAGCACCGAAGCCTTGTCGCCCCAGACGCTGTTGGCCGAGGGCTTGCCGCGGCGCAGCGTACTGACATCGACGACGTCGTCGTGCAGCAGGGTCGCCGAATGGATGAACTCGACACAGGTCGCGAGCTTGATGTGGCGGTCGCTATTCTCTGCGTAGCCGCACAGCCGGGCAGCCGCCACCGTCAGCAGCGGGCGCATGCGCTTGCCGCCGGCGCCGACGAGATGGCTGGCAAGTTCGGGAATCAGGGCGACCGGGGAGCGCATCCGGGCCAGGATTTCGCGATCGACCTGCACCATGTCATCGGCACAGAGGGCCAGCAGCGGTTCGAGACTCGGCGCCTTGCGCTTGCCCTCGAGGGAGACGACGGTTGCCATGACGCGAGAGTAACTCTCCGGTAATGCCTGATTGTTGCGACACGATGTCGTGAGATGATCACTAGCATGGAATTGGAGCCGACCGAAAACGCCCTCCTGGGGGGCCGGGTGCGCCTGCTGCAGCCCGCCCGCGGCTACCGGATCGCCGTCGACGCGGTTCTCCTGGCGGCCGCGGTCGAGGCGCGGCCGGGTGAGCGCATCCTCGACCTTGGCGCCGGGGTGGCGGCGGTGGGCCTCTGCCTCGCCACACGAGTTGCCGGGTGCATGATTCTAGGCATCGAACTGCAGCCTGCCCTGGCCGCCCTGGCGGCTCACAATGCCGCCTTGAACAGGATCGAGGATCGCGTGCGGACCCTGCAACACGACCTGGCAGATCCCTTGCCGGCGGACCTCGGCCGTTTCGATCACGTGGCGACCAATCCCCCCTACCTGGCGGCCGCCGTGGCCGATCCCTCGCCCAATCCGAGCAAGGCACTGGCAACCGTCGAATCGAGCGCCGACCTCGCCCGCTGGCTCGAAGTCGCCGTCGGCGCCCTCGAACCTGCAGGGGCCCTGACGGCAATTCATCGCAGCGACCGTCTCGAGGAGATCGTGACCCATCTCGCCGCTCTCGGCTGGGGCGACATCACCGTGAAGCGCCTGCCGCCGGCGGCCCGCGTGCTGGTGCGGGCTCGGCAGAGCGAGCGGCTGCTGCGCCACGAAGCACCGCCCTTTGTCCTGCATCGCACCGGCGGCGGCTACACGGAGGAAGCCGAAGCGGTGCTGCGCCACGCCCAGCCCCTCGAATTCTAACCTGCAGGTTCTAGCCTGTTGGCCGCCTGTTTCAGGCCGCTTGCCTTCCCGACCCTCGGCCGCGACAGTGCCGGCCATGCTGAATTGGATCAGGGATCGCTTTCGTCGTGGGCCGGTCGTGCCCGTCGTGCGTCTTTCAGGGGTCATCGCGGCGGGCGGCATGCTGGGTGGCCGCAGCCTGTCGATCGAGGCCGTGGCGCCCCTGCTGAAGCGCGCCTTCGAGATGCGCGGCGCCAAGGCCGTGGCGCTCGCACTCAACTCGCCCGGCGGCTCGCCGGTGCAATCCTCCCTGATCGCTCAGCGCATCCGCCTGCACGCCGCGGAAAAGGGCCTGCCGGTGATCGCCTTCGTCGAGGACGTCGCCGCGTCGGGCGGCTACTGGCTCGCCTGCGCGGCCGACGAGATCATCGTCGACCCCAGCTCGATCGTGGGCTCGATCGGCGTCATCAGCGCGGGCTTCGGTTTCCAGGACCTGCTGGCGCGCATCGGCGTCGAGCGGCGCGTGCATACGTCGGGCGAGCGCAAGGCGATGCTCGACCCTTTTCGCCCCGAGCAGGGCGACGACATCGATCGGCTGAAACGCCTGCAGGCCGAGATCCATGACGGCTTCAAGGATTGGGTACGCGAGCGTCGGGCCACGAAACTGCGCGGCGACGAGGCGATGCTCTTTTCCGGCGAGTTCTGGACGGGCAAGCGCGGCCTCGAACTCGGCCTCGCCGACGGCATGGGCGAGCTGCGCGCCACCTTGCAGGCCCGCTACGGTGACAAGGTGCGACTGCCGGTGATCGGCCCGCGTCGCCGCCTGCTGCAGCGCTTCGGCCTCAGAACCGGTCTCGGCGAGCTGGGCCCGGCAACCGTCGCCGCCCTCGAAGAGCGCGGGCATTGGCAGAGATTCGGCCTCTAGGAGATATCGAGATGAACCTTCGTGACCCCGTTCGCCCCGACGACCTTGCCGCCGTGCGCCAGTGGTTCGACACGCTGTCGAAGCATTGCCGCACTGTCGACTACGAAGGCGCGCGGCCGATCTTCGCCGACGACATGATCGCCTTCGGCACCTTCACCGACTTCATGATCGGCCGTGATCTCGCTGAACAGAAGCAGTGGCGCAATGTCTGGGGAACGATCCGCGAGTTCCGCTACGACCTCGACAAGATCGAGGCCATCGTCTCGGCCGACCGGCTCACCGCCGTCGGCATGGGCGTATGGCAGTCCGACGGCTTCCATCCCAACGGCGACAAGTTCGACCGTCCGGGCCGCACCACGGTCGTGCTCGGTCGCAAGGCCGTCGGCGATCCGTTCGTCGCCACCCATACCCACATGTCGCTGTTCCGCGGCACGCCGGACCAGAGCTACGGGAAGTTTACCAAGTGACGCTTTCCCCGGAGCGCCAAAGAAGGCGCTCCGGGGGAAGACTCCGGGGAATGCCCTCAGGCCGCGGTCGAGAGCTTCAGCCCGATGATGCCGGCCACGATCAGGCCGATCGAGACCAGCCGCCAGAAGTCGGTCGAGTCACCGAACAGGAAGATGCCGAGGATCGCCGTGCCGACCGCGCCGATGCCGGTCCACACCGCATAGCCCGTGCCGACCGGCAGGGTCTTGAGCGCAATGCCGAGCAGCACGACGCTGACGATCATCGCCGCCCCCGTCAGGACCGAGGGCACGAGGCGAGAGAAACCATCGGTATATTTCAACCCGATCGCCCAGCCGATCTCGCAGATACCGGCAACGAACAGAATAAGCCAAGCCATGGGACGCACCCTTTGCAAGACGCCGGGTCGTCCCGACACTTGCCCGTGTAAAGGCGGGGCCGTCCCCGCCGGGCGCGCACTCAGGTAATCAATTAGGCCAGCAATGGCAAGGAGTTACATCCATGTAACCTGGGGCCTGCAACTTCAGGCCGGATCGAGGGCGCCCTTGCGTTCGATGATCAGCCGATACTGGTCGGGCTGTCGATGGACAGCAAAATTGAAGGTCGTCGTCTTGTAGCTCTTGCCGGCATCGAGGTCGCAGCGGTGCACGATCAGCTCGTCGCCCTCGCCTGCGGCCCTCGCCACCACCTTGCCCGACGGCGCCACGATCATGCTGTCGGCCAGCGACGGCACGCCCTCCTCCGTCCCGCCTTTGGCGACGCCCACCACCCAGGTGCCGTTCTGATAAGCGCCCGACTGCATGGAGAGCTGGTTGTGGAACCAGGAATGCTCGTCGTGATCCGGCGCCGGCGCGTTGTGCAGCGGCGTGTTGTAGCCGAGCAGCACCATCTCGACATTCTGCAGGCCCATCACGCGATAAGTCTCGGGCCAGCGGCGGTCGTTGCAGATGCACATCCCCATGTTGCCGCCGAACGCCTTGACCACTGGGAAGCCGAGATTGCCGACTTCGAAGTAGCGCTTCTCCAGGTGCTGGAACGGCCGCTCGGGCTCGTGGTCGGCATGGCCGGGCAGATGGACCTTGCGATACTTGCCGACGATGCGGCCGTCGCGCTCGACCAGGATCGCGGTGTTGAAGCGGCGGGTCTTGCCGTCTTCGTTCGCGAGCTCGGCATAGCCCAGGCAGAAGCCCAGCGCGAGGCGCCTGGCCTCGTTGAACAGCGGCGCCGTCTCGTTCGACGGCATCTCGCGCTCGAAGAAGGAGTCGATCTCGGCCTGGTCGGTCATCCACCAGCG
>MKRV01000316.1 GCA_001897995.1 Alphaproteobacteria bacterium 65-37
CTCCCCGTTGCTACGCAACGGGTCCCTTCCTCTCCCACTGCGTGGGAGAGGACTGATGAACGATGTGTCCACTCCCTAGCATTCAAATGGGGAGGCGAGCTGGGCTCTTGCCCTTCGCCTGCCAATTACTATACTATCAGTACAGTTAATAGCAGGAGCCGGCATGGCACCTCTGACCGCAGGTCCCGCCGCCATCAGGGCGCTCTCGGTGCAGACGGATGCGCCGGCGGCGCTGCGCATTGCCAGCCAGTTCGGCCTGATCGGGGCGATGGCCTTCCTGATCCAGGGAGCGGTCTCTGGCTACGGTGCCTTGGCGGCGCTGCCGTTGCTGGCGTTGCAAGGCTTTTTCATCGCCTTCCTGTTCATGGCGCTGCACGAGACCGCCCACAAGACGGCCTTCAAGACGCGCGCCCTCAATGCCGTGGTCGGCCAGATCTGTGGCGTGCTGATCGGCCTGCCGTACGAATACTATCGGCTGTTCCATTGGGACCATCACCGCCACACCCAGGACCCGACAAAGGATCCCGAGCTCGTGGTAGCGTCGCGCACCGATTCGCTGCCGCATCGGGCCCTCGCCTTCACGGGCTTGTTGCAGCTCGGCGCCCGGCTGCTGCTGATGCTGCGCCACGCCGTCACCGGACAGGTGACGGCGCCCTGGATCCCGGAAGACAAGCGCGGGGGGATCGTCCTCGAGGCCCGCCTCTACACCCTGCTCTATCTCGGCCTCGCGGCGGGATCGGTGGCGCTGGCCACGTCACTGCTGCTCTGGGTCTGGATCCTGCCGGTGCTGATCGGCCAGCTCTTCCTCAGGCCTTATCTCTACACCGAGCATACCGGCTGCGGCCGCTCGCCCAATGCCTTCGAGAATACCCGCACCACCGCCACCAACGGGCTGGTGCGCTGGTTCGCCTGGAACATGCCCTACCATGCCGAGCACCATGCCTATCCGTCGGTCCCCTTCCATGCCCTGCCGGCGCTGAACCACCTGGTCGCGGCGCGGATCGTCCATCGCGGGCAAGGCTATCGCCGCGCCGTGCCGGAGGCCTGGCGCGCCCTCAGCGGGCCGTCAGAAGAGACGCCACCAGCTTCCGCGCATAGTCGGCGGACAACGGCCTGAAGCCGAACAGGAAGCGATAGAACAGCGTGCCGTAGATGCGGTCGTAGAGATCGCCGGCGGCAATGCCAGACGTGATCGATCCGTCCTTCTGCCCGCGCTGGATGATCGCCGTCGCGGTGCGGCGCCGGATGTCGAGATAGCGCTCGGTGAAGAGCTGCCCCGAGCCGTTCTTGGCAATGCATTCGGAGATGACGGCGAGCTGGACGCGGCCGAACTCGCCCTTCAGCGCCTCGGCATAGGCGGCGGCATGGCGTTGCAGGGTGGTGATCGGATCGCCGTCCTCGTCGAGCGGCAGCATCAACGAGGCGTGGCGCAGGAAAGCGTCGATCAGCAGCGCCTCGCGCAACGGCCACCATTTGTAGATCGTCATCTTGGAGACCTTGGACGCCCGCGCGACCTTGTCGATGGTCGCGGCCGCGAGCCCTTCGCCGGCGATCAGCGCATAGGCGGCCTCCAGCACGGCGACCTCGGCGGCGGCGGATCGCGGCCGGCCGCGGCGCGCCGGTTGCTGGTTGCTCCTCTCGGTCATGGCCCGACGACCATCGGCTTCGGCGATTGCGTCGAGGCGCTGCCCGTCACATTCATATCCCTCTCCCCCTTGGGGGAGAGGTTAGGTGAGGGGGCGGCCGCAATCGCAGGGTCCTGTGATCTCTGCGTCCTTCGCTTCCCCCTCACCCAGCCTCTCCCCCGAAACGGGGGAGAGGAGAATGAAAGAGGTGCCTGCGCGAGCATGATCCGTCGATAGAGGGCGGTCCGGCGCGCTCCCAGCGAAATCTCATCCACAAGATCGGCTCCCCCAATTGACTCGGCCTCCCCCCGGTGAAACGATTTCCGCGACTGAGGGCTTTGCTCCGAGAACGAGGCGCCGCGGGTTTGTTCCCTGCGTTCGCGTCACGGCCGAGAGTAGAACAAGCGACCGTCACGGACGCTGGGGCCAGCCCGTCCTTACCTGGAGATACATCCGGGAGACTCCTCCGGGGCTTCGACGCGCTTGCAGTCGCGAAGAAGGAAAGAAGGAGGACGTTTTCATGGCCGACCCCAGAACAGAAACGATCATCGGCGGCAGACCAGGTAGCGGCGCGCACCGCGTGGTGGCGCTGTGCGGGCCGTACCTTTCGGGCAAGACCAGCCTGCTCGAAAGCATCCTCTTCGCCACCGGGGCCATCGGCCGGCGCGGTTCGACGCGAGCCGGCACCTCGATCGGCGACGGCTCGGCCGAAGCGCGCAAGCGCAGCATGGGCACCGAGATCAACATCGCGTCGGTCGACTATCTCGGCGACCAGTGGACCTTCCTCGACGTCCCGGGCTCGATCGAGTTCCAGAACGATTCCTTCGCCGCCCTCGCGGTGTGCGATGCCGCGGTGGTCGTCTGCGAGCCCTCGCCCGACCGCGTCGTCACCCTGGCGCCGCTGCTGAAATACATCGAAGACCATCACCTGCCGCACATCATCTTCATCAACAAAATCGATTCCGCCGAGGTCCGCGTGCGCGACATGCTGTCGGCGCTGCAGGCCGTCTCGACCCGCAAGCTGGTGCTGCGCCAGGTGCCGATCCGCCGGGCAGCCGCCGACGGCAGCGACGAGACGGTGGGCTATGTCGACCTCGTGAGCGAGCGCGCCTACCGCTACAAGTCGAGCGGCGCCTCGGACCTGATCGAGATGCCCGCCGAAGTGCTGCCGCGCGAATCGGAAGCGCGCCGCGAGATGCTGGAAACCTTGTCGGAGTTCGACGACACGCTGCTCGAGCAGCTGATCGAGGATGTCGCGCCGGAAAAATCGCTGATCTATCGCGATCTGCACGACGAGTTCGGCTCCGACCAGATCGCGCCCGTGCTGCTGGGCGCCGGCGACCGCGAGAACGGCGTGCGCCGCCTCCTGAAGGCCTTGCGCCACGACACGCCCTTCGTCGAGGTGACGGCGAAGCGCCGCGAGCTGCCCTCGAACGGCGTGGCGCTCGCGGAATGCTTCAAGGTCCTGCACCAGAGCCATGCCGGCAAGCTTTCGCTCTGCCGCATCTGGTCGGGCACACTCAGCGAAGGCCAGTCGGTCGGCGGCCAGCGAATCGGCACCCTGCTGCGGCCGTTCGGCCAGCGCCTCGACAAGGTGGCCGAGGCCAAGGCCGGCGAGATCGTGGCGCTGGCCAAGGTCGATGCCCTGTCGGCCGGCCAGACCCTCTCGGCCGGCGGCATCGCCGCCTCGGCCGATTTCCCGGCGGCCGATCCGCCGGTCTTCGCTTTGTCGCTCGCCGCCAAGAACCGCAACGACGAGGTCAAGCTCTCCGGCGCGCTGCACAAGATCGTCGAGGAGGATCCCTCGCTCTCCTTCGAGGCGCGCGGCGAGACGCACGAGCTGCTGCTCAAGGGCCAGGGCGAGATGCATCTCAAGGTGGCCGTCGACAAGCTCGCCAGCCGCTACAACGTCGCGGTCGAGACGATGGCGCCGCGCGTCGCCTATCGCGAGACCATCCAGGCCGGTGCGCAGCAGCACGCCCGCTACAAGCGGCAGACCGGCGGTCACGGCCAGTTCGCCGACATCAAGGTCGAGATCAAGCCGTTGCCGCGCGGTTCGGGCTTCCGCTTCGTCGACAAGGTCGTGGGCGGCGTGGTGCCGCGCAACTTCATCCCTGCCGTCGAGGACGGGCTGGTCGACTATCTCAAGGAAGGCCCGCTCGGCCAGCCGGTGGTCGATCTCGAAGTGACGCTGTTCGACGGCCAGTACCACTCGGTCGACAGCTCGGAAATGTCATTCAAGATGGCGGCGCGCATCGCCATGAGCGAGGCGATGCCCAAGTGCAAGCCGGTGCTGCTGGAACCGATCCTCAAGGTGACGGTGATCGGGCCGAGCGAATCGACGCCGCGGCTGCAGCGGCTGATCTCCGGGCGGCGCGGCCAGCTCCTGGGCTTCGACACGCGACCCGGCTGGAATGGCTGGGACGAGGTCTCGGCCCTCATGCCCGAAGCGGAGATCGCCGACATGATCGTGGAGATCCGCTCGGTCACGCAGGGGGTCGGCAGTTTCCGCATCGAATTCGACCATCTGCAGGAACTGGTCGGACGCACCGCCGACCGCATCGTCGAGGAGACGAAGAAGCACGCGGCGGCGTGAGGCCTCTCTCCTTTTTCCTTCATCCTCCTCTCCCCCGCTTCGGGGGAGAGGTTGGGTGAGGGGGAAGTGAGGCATGCAGAAATCATACAGGCGCGCGGTTGTGGCGCCCCCTCACCTACCCTCTCCCCCGAAACGGGGGAGAGGAACATGAATTGAGGGGAAAACATTGAATCACATCCGGGTGAGGGTGCGGCTTGGCGGCTTCACGCTTGGCGCTGCACTGCCCATAGTCTTCCGGTTCGATCCCCCAACTGGAGAGCATATCCATGTTCAAGAGACGGTCTCTGATGGCGGGCAGCCTGGCGATGGCTGCCGCGACATCACTGACCCGCGCCGCGGTTGCCCAGGCTGGGCGCCCGACGCTGGTGTTCGTCGGCCACGAGCTTTGAGGCGGCTGCAAGATCTGGCGTGCCCAGTCCGAGCCTGAGCTTCTCAAGTCCGACGCTTTCAAGAAGATCGACTATGTCGTCGTCCATCCAGCCAACGCCGACCTGATCCTGGTCGACGAGAGCTGGCCGGCCGCGGCACGGCCCATCCGGGCAGCTTTCCTGGCGAGCGACGAAGGCAAGAGCCGGCCGAACGCCACGCCGCGCTTCATTCTCTACAGGGACGGCAAGGTCGTCCTGGCCGTGTCCGGCAATGCCGGCTGGAAGGAGAAGATGTGGCCGGCGATTCAGGAAGCAACTGGTACCAAGGCCTGAAGCATCACAGCCTGATTTGCCTGTATAGTCTCCCCGGGGCTTTTCTCGGGGAGACGCATTCGATGATCGACAGACGCAAGCTGGTTGCGGGCGGCCTCACGCTCGCGGCCCTGTCGTCGTTTGGCCAGATGGCGGCGGGACAGACGGCGACCAAGCCACTGCTGATCTTTGCCGGCGACGAGACCTCGGCGGCCTGCAAGACGTGGCGGACCGACTGGGAGCCGCTGTTCAAGCAGGCACCAGTCTTTGCCAAGCTCGACTACCGGGTCGTCTTCCCCGCCACCCCCACCCTGCTGCTGAAGCCGGCCAGCTGGCCGGCCGACCTGCGCTGGGTGCTCGACGCCTTCCTGATGAGCCAGGTCGGCGTCGACCAGGGCGCCGAAACGCCGCGTTTCTTCCTGATCCAGAACGGCCAGATCATCCTGACCACGGTCGGCGTCAATTCCTGGCGGGACGTCATGTGGCCGACCCTGCTGGATGTCACGAACTCCAAGCCCTAGAGTCGGACGGTGGCACGAACGGAGGGTCTTCGATGACCAGCGACCTCTTCCGCCGTCAGCTCGCCAGCTACGCCTCGGTCCATCGCGACCGGCGCAACAAGGCGACGCACTTCGTCGGCATTCCCATCATCGTCTTCTCCTTGCTGCTCATCCTTTGCCTGTGGCGCTTCGAGCTGGGCGGCCGCGATTGGTCGCTGTCGCTGGCGGTCGCGATCGTGGCGGTGCTGGGCTGGATGGCGCTCGATCTCGGCGTCGGCGCCCTGATGGGCCTCCTCATGGCGCCGGCCTGGTACGCCGCCGAAGCGCTCGCCGGCACGCTCGGCTCGCCGGCGGCGGTCTGGGGTGCCTTCGCCGTCCTGTTCGTCGGCGGATGGATCCTGCAGTTCCTCGGCCATCACTACGAAGGCAAGCGTCCGGCGCTGATCGACAATATCTTCCAGGCCTTCATCGGTCCGATGTTCCTGGTCGCCGAAACCTTGGTGGTGCTGGGTCAACGTCCCGATCTTGCAGAGGCCATGGGAGAAGCCAACGTCACGGTGCGGTGAGCAGGGTTGATTTGCCGATTAGGCGCCGCGCCGCCATGTCAAGGAAGCCAAGCACACGGGGTAATGCAGGAGTGAGACGATGCTAATCAAGCGCAGGCACGGCTGGGAACTGCCGGAAGCCAAGGCTACCCCGGAAAGCCACTATCTGCAGCGCCGCGAGCTGGTGCGCTCCATGGGACTCGGGATGGCGGCGGGAGCGGCGGCAATGGCGCTGCCGGCGACGGCCTTCGCGCAAGCCAAGGCGGCCGATCCCTCGGCCGGCCTCTATCCAGCCAAGCGCAACGACAAGTACGGCGTGCCGGCGCCCATGACGGCGGAGAAGCTCGCCACGACCTACAACAATTTCTACGAGTTCGGCACCGACAAGAGCATCTGGCGCGACGCCCAGAAGCTCGAGGTCCGGCCCTGGACGATCAAGGTCGACGGCATGGTGGAGAAGCCGTTCGAGATCGGCATCGACGACCTGCTGGCCAAGGTGCAGCTCGAGGAGCGCGTTTACCGCCATCGCTGCGTCGAGACCTGGTCGATGATCGTGCCGTGGAGCGGCTTTCCCGTGCGCGCGCTGGTCGAGCTCTGCAAGCCGCTGGGCGGCGCCAAGTTCGTCGTGATGAAGACGCTCAGCAAGCCGTCGGTCATGCGCGAGCAGCGCGACCTGCTCTATCCCTGGCCGTATGTCGAGGGCCTGGCGATGGACGAGGCGATGAACGACCTCGCCTTCATCGCCACCGGCCTCTACGGCAAGCCGATCCATAAGCAGAACGGCGCGCCGCTCCGGCTGGTGGCGCCGTGGAAGTACGGTTTCAAGAACGTGAAGTCGATCGTCAGCGTCGAGTTCACCGACAAGCGGCCGGTCTCGTTCTGGGAGAAGCTGCAGGCCAGCGAGTACGGCTTCTGGGCCAATGTGAACCCGCAGGTGCCGCACCCGCGCTGGAGCCAGGCGACCGAGAAGCCGCTGGGCAGCGACGAGCGCATCCCGACCCAGCTCTACAACGGCTATGCGGAGTTCGTGTCGAGCCTCTACGCCGACCGCAAGGCGGAAAAACTCTTCATGTAGCCACCTCCCCGGCGCGAGGGTTACCCTCGCCACTGCCTCGGTGTATTGGCCTACGATGGGCCGGCCCGGTAGAACGGGCACCGATACGCCGAGGTTCGTGGAGGAAACGTGAAACTCAACCGCCGTTCTACTCTTGCCGGTGCCGCCGCACTGGCCACTGCCCCCCTCGCCAGAACGGCCTTCGCCCAGGCCTATCCGAACAAGCCGATCAAGATCGTGGTGCCCTTCGCCGCCGGCAGCGCCACCGACATCACGGCGCGCGGGCTGGGCGCCAAGCTGCAGGACATCCTCAAGCAGCCGATCGTGATCGACAACAAGCCGGGCGCCAGCGGCCAGCTCGGTGCCCAGGCGGTCGCGACGGCGCCAGGTGACGGCTACACGCTGCTGATGGGCACCAACACGACCAATGCCGCCAACGGCGCCCTGTTCAAGAAGCTGAGCTACGACATCGACAAGGACTTCGCGCCGATCATGCGCTGCGTGACCGGCGTCAATGCCCTGGTCGTGAACAACGACCTGCCGGTGAAGAGCGTGGCCGAGCTGATCGACTATGCCAAGAAGAACCCCGGCAAGCTCAATTACTCGGAAGCCAGCGCCTCGCAGCGCCTGTCCGGCGAGATGTTCAACAAGCTGGCCGGCGTGAAGATCGAGCGCGTGCCTTACAAGGCGAGCCCACAGGCGCTGGGCGACGTGGCCTCGGGCCAGGTGCAGCTCATGTATCCCGACCTGCCGCAGGCCCTGACCCAGATCGAAGCCGGCCGCGTGCGCGGCCTGGCGACCACCGGGCCCAAGCGCACCACGGTCACACCCGATCTGCCGGCAATCGCCGAGACGGTGCCGGGCTACACGCTGGTCTACTGGCTGGCCGTCTTCGCGCCGGCCGCCACGCCCAAGGACATCCAGAAGACCCTGGCCGACGCCATTGCCGAAGCGCTCAAGGACCCCGCCACCGCCAAGGCGATGACCCAGGGCCGCATGGAGATCTCCCCGCTCGCGCTCGACGCCTTCGCCGACTACGTGAAGAGCGAGACGGCGTGGTGGACCAAGGAGATCAAGGCAGCCGGCATCGAGCCCGAGTGAGCGCCCCGAGTAAGAGGCGGCCCGAATAAGCGCCCAGAGGCAATGGTTGGAGTGAGCGTCATGAGCAAGGTGATCATCGACAAGGCCGGCCCGGTCAAAACCATCTGGATGAACCGGCCGGAGAAGCGCAATGCGCTGGACAGCGAGCTGCTGCGCGAGATGATCGAGGCGTTGCGGGCCCCGGTGGCGCCCGAAGACCGCGTGGTGGTGATCCGCGGCAAGGGCGACGTCTTCTGCGCCGGCCTCGACATGGCAGAGCGCCGCAGCACGATCGGCGCGGGCGAAGCCAGCGGCATCGAGGTGATGCTGCGCGCCATCGAGCTCTGCCCGCTGCCCGTGGTGGCCGTCGTCCAGGGCGACGCCATTGCCGGCGGCAACGAGCTGGCGCTGCATTGCGACCTGGTGGTGGCCAGCCAGAAGGCGCGCTTCGGCATGTCGCTGGCCCAGGTCGGGCTCGCCCCCAACTGGTTCCTGGCCAAGAAGCTGATGGAAGTGCTGGGGCCGGTGACGACGCGCGAGATGCTGCTGCTGGGCGATCCGCTGCCCTCGACCAAGCTCTATGCGCTGGGGTTGATCGCCCGTTGCGTCCCCGCTGCCGAACTGGAAGCCGAGGCGGCGAAGGTGGTCGACCGTCTGGCCGCCAATGCACCGCTGTCGCTGAAGGCCATGAAGGCGCTGACGGTGAAGCAGCTCGAGTTCCGCGACGGCATCACGCACGACGATGTCGACCAGCTGGTGCAGGCAGCGATGAAGAGCCAGGACGCGCAGGAAGGCATGAAGGCGCGGCTGGAGAAGCGCACCGCCAACTTCCAGGGCCGCTGATCCCGTGTCGATCCGGCTCCGCCTCGACAAGCCCTGGCGGCCGCTCGCCGCTCCCGAGATCGCCCGCCTGCCCGGCCAGCTCGGCGTCTACCAGATCGCCGACGCCACGGGCACGATCCTCTTTATCGGCCAGGCCGGCGCGCGCTCGACCTTCGGCCTGCGCAGCGAGCTGCAGCGCGAGCTCGCCGAACGCGGCGCGGGCTGCCAGTTCCGCGTCGAAGTGAACATGCAGTACCGCTCGCGCTGGTTCGAGCTCCTGATGGTGCACAAGGCCGATCACGGCGCCCTGCCGCCCGACAACGCCCGCAACCCGCCGCCCAATCTGGGGCGCCTCAGCCCGTCTTCCTCCTCTCCCCCGCGAAGGGGAGAGGCCGGGTGAGGGGGCAGTCACCGTCGATCCCCCTCACCTAGCCTCTCCCCCTGAAGGGGGAGAGGAACATGATTTGTCGAGAGGCCAGTAGATGGATTTCGAACCGAACTCCGAGCAGCAGATGCTGATCGACCAGGTCAGGCGCTATGTGCGGGAGGAGATCATTCCGCTCGAGGCCAAGCTCGACCCCGATGCCTCGGAACTGGCGCCGGAGGACCATGCGCGGCTGGTCGAGAAGACCAAGGCGATGGGCCTGTTCGGGATCGACATTCCCAAGGAGTTCGGCGGCCCGGACATCGACATCGTGACCCGCACCCTGCTCGCCATCGAGATGGCGCAGCACCGCGCCGGCCTCTACGTGCCCTGCTACGGCACGTTCGGCGGTGCGGGCCTGGCGCAGATCTTCGAGGCCAACGACGACCAGAAGGAGCGCTATCTCTATCCGACCCTGCGCGGCGAGAAGAAGGCGTTCTTCGGCCTCACCGAACCGTCGGGCGGCAGCGACCCGGCGCGCGCCATCCAGACCAAGGCCGAACGCAAGGACAATGGCTGGGTGCTGAACGGCGCCAAGATCTTTATCTCCAATGCCGACCGCGCGCAGTACGGCATCGTCTTTGCCCGCACCGACGCCTCGAAGGGCCGCGCCGGCATCACCTGCTTCATCGTCGATTCCGACACGCCGGGCTTCCATGTCCGTCGTGTCGTGCACACGCTGCGCTCCTCGCACTACGCCACCGAACTCGAGTTCAAGGACTGCTGGGTGTCCGACCATCAGGTGCTCGGCGAGGTGAACAAGGGCTTCGCGGTCGCCAACGACCGCCTGACGCGCCAGCGCATCCCCTACGCCGCGGGCTGCATCGGCGTCGCCATCGCCGCGCACGAAATGGCGATCGAATGGGCCAAGATCCGCACGACCTTCGGCGAGAAGCTCGCCAACCGCCAGGCCGTGCAGTGGATGCTGGTCGACAACGAGATCGACATCCGCACCGCCCGCCACTTCACCCTGGAAGCCGCCGAGAAGGCGCGGCAGGGCGTGCCGTTCCGCACCGAAGCGGCGATCGCCAAGCTCACCGCCTCCGAAGGCGGCGGCCGCGT
The DNA here is from genome assembly GCA_001897995.1 of Alphaproteobacteria bacterium 65-37. GTDB lineage: Bacteria > Pseudomonadota > Alphaproteobacteria > Reyranellales > Reyranellaceae > Reyranella. Next base: position 10,389 of record MKRV01000316.1, read on the forward strand.
CGTCGACCGCGCCATGCAGATCCATGGCGGCATGGGCATGACCAAGGACCTGCCGCTCGAGCGCTGGTACCGCGAGATGCGCATCCGCCGCGTCGGCGAAGGCCCGAGCGAAGTGCAGCGCATGGTGATCGCGCGCGAGATCCTGGGCAGCAGCCTGCGATGAGCACACCCAGCAGAGACACGCCGACGAGCAGCGCGCCGACGGGCCCGCTCGCCGGCATCACCGTCGTCGAGTTCGGCCAGAACCTGGCCGGCCCCTATTGCGGACAGATCCTGGCCTTCCTCGGCGCCGAGGTGGTCAAGGTCGAACGGCCCGAGGGCGACGATGCGCGCAAATGGGGGCCGCCGTTCGTCGAGGGCGACGCGACCGGCTTCATTGCGCTCAACCGCGGCAAGAAGTCGATCACCTGCGATCTCGCCGATGCCCGCCAGCGCGAGGCGCTGATCGAGCGGATCGGCGCCGCCGACATCTTCGTGCACAACGTCAGGGCCGACGTGCCGGCCAAGTTCGGCTTCGACGGTCCGACCCTCACCAAGCGCTTTCCGCGCCTGATCTATGCCGATCTCGGTGCCTTCGGCCATGCCGGCCCGTGGAAGGACCGGCCGGGCTACGAGCCGATCATCCAGGCGGTCGCCGGCCTGATCTCGCTGAACGGCGATCCGAGCGGTCCCGAGGCGCGCATCGGCGTCTCGATCATCGACCTCTCGACCGGCATGTGGACGGCGATCGGCATCCTGGCGGCGCTGGCCAAGCGCACGGCGACCGGCCAGGGCAGCCTGGTCAACACGTCGTTGTTCGAGAGCGGGCTGATGTGGGCGTCGAACCACGTCGCGGGCTGGTCGGTGACCGGCCGCATGCCGCCGCGCCAGGGCACCGGCCATCCCTCGCTCACGCCCTACCAGGCCTTCGAGTGCAGCGACGGGCCGCTGATGATCTGCCCCGGCAACGACCGGCTGTGGCGCAAGTTCGCCGAAGCGCTGGGCCATCCCGAATGGCCGGACGAGGAGCGCTTCAGGACCAATGTGCAGCGTGCTGAGCGGCGCGAGCTGCTGCTCGGCATGATCGCCGACATCATGAAAAGGGAAAGCCGCGCCCACTGGGCGGCCAAGCTCGACGCCCTGGGCGTGCCCAATGGGCCGCTGAACACCGTGCCGCAGGTGATGGAGCTGGCGCAGGTGGCAGCGCTCGGCATGTTCACCCAGCCCTACGCCGACTCCAAAGCCCTGTTCCACGGCCTGCCGCTCAGCATCGACGGCGAACGGGCCGGCGGAGAGGCCAAGGCGCCCAAGATCGGCGAGCACAACGGCAAAGTGTGAGGGAACGTGTCATGTTCCTCTCCCCCATCGGGGGAGAGGTTAGGTGAGGGGGCGTTCTTCGCTTCCCCCTCACCCGGCCTCTCCCCCAAGGGGGGAGAGGAGGAATGAGGGTACGCGCCCACTCCGCTCAGATCAGTGCGCGAAGCTCAGGCAATAGTCCCGCACCTGGTCGAGCGGGATGCGGGCGTGGCTCTGCACGATGATGAACTTGCCACCCGGGTCGGTTCCGTTGGGCAACTTTACCAGCCGCTCGAAATCATCGGCGCCCCAGACGCAGGACTTTTCCGAGAAAAGCTGGACGTCGGACACGTAGCAGGTGTCCCACTCGGCGTGATAGTCGAACAAGGTGCCGTTGATCTCGGCGGCGCTGGTGTAGAGCGAATACTCCGTCCAGGCCGTGGCGAACGGCGACCGCAGCCTTCCCCAGACCAGCGACCACAGGGGATCGAGGAACGTGCCGCGCAGCCGCTCCATCGTCTGGGCCGCCAGGTCGCTGTGCAGGATGTTGGGTGTCACCGACAGGCCGTGCGCCTTGGGATCGTAGGGAACGCCGATCACCTTGGCGGCCTGCTGCCACCAGCCGTGATGGCGCTTGGGCTCCCAGCGCGACAGCGCCCGATCGTGCTCGATGAAGGTCCGCGAATCGAAATCGCCGACACAGCAGACGTCGGAATCGAGGGTGAGGTAGCCACCAAATTTCAGCAGGGCCGGCACATGCAGCTTCAGCACCTGCTGCCGATACCACCCGGTCAGCAGGTAGAAAGGGCTGAAGGCCGGGAAGAAGTCGCGCTCCGGACGAACCGACACATCGATGTTGGGGAAGCGCGGCAGGCTTTGCCGCAGTAGGCTGGCGTCGCTGCTCGGCGCGATGATCAGCAGCTCGAACGGCTTGCGGTCCTTCCAGTGCTTGGCCAGGGATTCGATCAGAAGACCGGCACGCTCAAGGTCGCCCCGGCGCGTGATATTGCGCAGAGCGAGCGGAAGGATGCCTTGGCGAATCTCTGAAAACATCTGTCCTGTTCGGGCCTGACCCTACATATGGTTCCGAGTAGCAGCCACATCAATTGGTGGCCGTTGCAGGAAGCAGGCCCAATCAGCGGCACTTCGCCCCACGATCACGAGACAACGATAAAGCGCTGGATGCGCTGCGTGTCGGACAACGGTGTGATCAAAAAAAGACGCCGGGCACTAAGGCCCGGCGAGTCAAACAGGGAGGCTTCACGTCTGGGAGACGTGGGATCATGAGGATCCCGAGTTTCGAACGCGATCAGCCGAAACCTTTCGTGTCGAAGACCTGCCTCTAAAGTAGGCTTGGACCGGGAGAATGGTAGGGGTGAAGTATTGGACACTGGCATGCGAGATACGCATGCCTTTCACTCGCTATGCATTCCTGCAGATCTTAGCTGCTCAAAAGCTGCTCAAAACCGGGTCTCGGCGACCTTCCGCAGCAGGAAATCCCGGAATACGGCGATGCGCTTGGAATGGCGCAGCTCCTCCGGGTAGGTGAAATACACATCGGTCGTACGGACATTGAGGTCCGGCAGCAGCATCTCGAGCTTGGTCGATTCGCGCGCCAGATAGTCGGGCAGCGAGGCGATCCCCAGCCCTGATTCGACGGCGCGGAAGATGCCGTAGACGTTGTTCACGCGCAGCACGACGGTGCGGCCGGTCTGGTCGACATTGCCCTCGCGCAGCAGCCAGTTCACGTCCTGCACCGGCGAACGGGCATCCTCGCCGAAAATGATCAGTCGGTGCTGGTCGAGCTCCTCGATCGAGGCGGGTTTGCCGTACTTCTGCACATACCCGTGCGAGGCATAGACATGGCTGCGCACGGTCAGCAGATGGCGCTGCACCAGCCCCGGCTGGCGCGGCATGACCATGCGGATCGCCACGTCGGCCTCGCGCATGCCGAGATCGAGCTCGTTGTCGGAGAGCACCAGGCTGACGTCGATCTCGGGATAGAGCGAGATGAACTCGTGCATCTGGGCGGTCAGCCAGGTCGAGCCGAAGCCGATCGTCGTGGTGATCTTCAGCCGGCCGGCCGGCTTGTCCTGGTTGGCACGCAGCAGCGCTTCGGCGGTGTTGACCCGGGCGGCCATGTCGCGCGCCGTGCGGTAGAGCAGCTCGCCCTGCTCAGTCAGGATCAGGCCGCGGGCATGGCGATGGAACAGCATGACGCCGAGCTGCTCCTCGAGGGCGCCGATCTGGCGGGAAATCGCCGACTGGCTGAGCTTCAACGACTCGCCGGCGTGCGTGAAGCTGCCGGCATCTGCCACGGCCTGGAAGATCCGCAGCTTGTCCCAGTCCATTTCCTCGCCTCCCGTGGGCTGCACTGCCTACTCGGCGGCTTGTGCGAGCCGTGTCTCCTGCGCCGCCAGCCACTTCTCGGCCTCGAGCGCGGCCATGCAGCCGGTGCCCGCGGCCGTCACGGCCTGGCGGAAAATCTTGTCCTGCACGTCGCCCGCCGCATAGACGCCGGCAACGTCGGTCGCCGTCGAATCGGGCTTGGTGATCAGGTAGCCCTCGCTGTCCATCGCGAGCTTGCCCTTGAACAGCTCGGTGTTCGGCGAATGGCCGATGGCGACGAAGACACCGTCGGTCGCGAGTTCCTGCTCCGCCCCGGTCTTGACGTTGCGCACGCGCACGCCCTTGACCAGCGGCGCCGGGTTCGCCTCACCCACGATCTCCTCGACCGTATGGTCCCACAGCACGGTGACCTTGGGGTTCTTGAACAGACGGTCCTGCAGGATCTTCTCGGCGCGGAAGCTGTCGCGACGATGGATCAAGGTCACTTTCGAGGCGTGATGGGTGAGGTAGAGCGCCTCCTCGACGGCGGTATTGCCACCGCCCACCACCACCACGTCCTTGCCGCGGAAGAAGAAGCCGTCACAGGTGGCGCAGGCCGAGACGCCGCCGCCGCGGAAGGTCTGCTCGCTCGGCAGGCCCAGCCATTTCGCCGTGGCGCCGGTCGCGATGACGAGCGCGTCCGCCTCGTAGCGGTCGCCCGAATCGCCGAGGCAGACGAACGGCCGGCGCGACAGGTCGACCTCGACGATGGTGTCGAAGAACAGCGTCGTGCCGACATGCTCGGCCTGCTTCTGCATCTGCTCCATCAGCCAGGGGCCCTGGATGACGTCGGCGAAGCCCGGATAGTTCTCGACATCGGTCGTGATGGTGAGCTGGCCGCCGGGCTGAATACCCTGGACCAGCATCGGCTTCAGGCTGGCGCGCGCGGCATAGATCGCCGCCGTATAGCCCGCCGGCCCGGAGCCCAGGATCATTACCTTACTGCGATGAGTTGCTGCCATGTGTGCTCCGCATCCCGCCAACCGCATATCTTCGACATATATGCAAACCTCGCCTGCGATGCACGGGTAGATGTCACTTTTGAACGCAATTGTTCACAGCTGCCCGGCGAATTCTCGCAACTTTATTGCGCGCGTGGCATGGTTCTGGCATAGACCGCGGCCAACGGAGGAAGACGGATGGCTCGCGCAAAGCTCGATCGAATCGACCGGCGCATACTCAGTGACCTGCAGTCCAACGGCCGAATGACCAACGTGGAACTGGCGGAACGCGCCGGCATTTCCGCGCCTCCCTGCCTGCGCCGCGTGCGCGCCCTGGAACGGGCCGGCATCATCAAGGGCTACCATGCCGATCTCAGCCCCGAGGCGCTGGGCTACAGCGTGTCGGTCTTCGCGCTGGTCGGCCTCAGCAGCCAGGCCGAGACCGACCTCAAGTCGTTCGAGGAGCTGATCGCCAAGTGGGACGAGGTCCGCGAGTGCCACATGCTGGCGGGCGAGGCCGACTTCCTGCTGAAGATCGTGGCCGAAACCTGGGACGAGTATCAGAAGTTCCTGACCACGCGCCTCACCTCGGCGCCGAATGTCAGCCACGTGAAGACCATGATGGTCTTCCGCACCGCCAAGCAGGTGCCGGGCGTGCCGATCTCGACGGAATAAGGGCTGCCGCCCGAGGTCTTGTCAGCCGCGCAGGGGATTTACGATCTCGATCCCGGCGAAGTCCTTCTCGTTGTCGGTGACGACAATGCAACGATTGGCTTCGGCGACGGCCGCAACAATAGTGTCTAGGCCACTCCGGGGGCGCCCGGCCGCCCTGCCCGCGGCCATCAGTCGGGCCCAGACAAGACCAGCTTTCTCGTCGAAGGGAAGGACGCGGCCCGCGAAAAGGCTTTGGGGACCTCGCACGCCGGAGAACCAACCATCGAGCGCTTCGCGCCTCCTGCCCTGGGGCATTTCCAGGATGCCCTTGCGGACCTCGGCCACCGTCAACGAAGAGATGAAGAGATCCTCGTCCGCCTGCTCTGCCATCCAGGCAACAAGAGAAGAGGATGGAGTGGGCTTGGTAAAATTGCTGATGATGTTGGTGTCGAGCAAATAGCGCATCAGAGGTCGACCTTGCGCCCTTCCTCGCGAGGACGTGTCAGGTCGAGCTCGGAGCCAGCCAAGGGCGATTCGAGCAACGCTTTCAGAATGCCACCCTTGCGAGGCCCTACTCCCGAGATCGTCCCGCTGACGGCGGCCCGCAGGCGGTCGGCCTCGGGGCCGCCCTCGGCCAGGCACCGGGCGACTGAACGGACCAGATCGCGATCGGTATCGCGGCCAATCACCTCGAAGCGCACCATGCCACGCTTGGACAGCCGGTCCCGGTAGTTGTCGATGGCCCGTCTCTGGGAAGTTTTCTTCATGCCAGGCCTCCATGATGTAACCGGTAATATATCCAGAATTTCGACGCCTTCAAGGCGACCCTTGCCAACCTCTTGCCGAAGCCGCGCCGGCCGGGTAGCCTGCTATAAATACACAGCGTTGTCATAAAGACTGCAGGAGCCGGCTTGGCCATGAAGAACCTCTTCCAGGCATCACGCGTCCTGCTGCTCGACATGGCGTCGACCCTGCTTTTCCTCGGCGTCTATCTGGCGACCGGCAATCTCTTCCTCGCCGTCGGTCTCGGCATGGCGCTGGGGCTCGGCCAGATCGCCTGGCATCTCTTGCACCGCGAGCCGGTCGAGGCGCTGCAGTGGCTGAGCGTGGTGATCATCCTGGCTTCGGGTACGGCGACGTTCTTCACCAACGACCCGCTGTTCGTGATGCTGAAGCCCAGCCTCATCTACGTCGTGGTCGGGGTCGTGATGCTGAAGCGCGGCTGGATGAACCGCTACCTGCCGCCGATCGCGCAGGCGACGGTCCCCGACCTCGCGGTCAAGTTCGGCTACGTCTGGGCTGGCCTGATGTTCTTCTCGGCGGCGCTGAACATCGCGCTCGCACTCGCCTTCGAGCCCGCGACCTGGGCTGCCGTCAAATCGGCCTGGGCGATCGGCAGCAAGATCGCCCTGTTCCTCGTCCAGTATGCGGTGATGAAGTCGACCGGCGTCCGCCGCGCCAAGGCCGCGATGGCGGCGGCAGCAGCCGGCTGAGCCGGCTTACTTGAACTGGCTTACTTGAACTGGACAGTGACCACTTCGTAGGACTTGGCCCCGCGCGGGGTCTGGACCTCGACCGTGTCGCCCACGGTCTTGCCGATCAGCGCCTTGCCGATCGGCGAGGTGACGGAGATGCGGCCCTTGGTGAGGTCGGCTTCGTAGGGGCCGACGATCTGGTACTTCACCTGCTCGTCGGTGTCCTCGTCGGCCAGTTTGACCGTGGCGCCGAACTTCACGACCTTGCCCGTGAGCTTGGAGAAGTCGATCACCTCGGTGCGCGAGATGATGTCCTCGAGCTCGGCGATCCGCCCCTCGATGAAACCCTGCCGTTCGCGCGCCGAGGTATATTCGGCGTTCTCCGAAAGATCGCCATGCTCACGCGCCGCCGCGATCGCCTTGATGATCGACGGGCGCTCCACGCTCTTCAGCACTTTCAATTCGTCCTCGAGGCTCTTCAGCCCCTCGGCCGTCATCGGAACCCTATCCATCGTCAAATCGTCCTTGATGAATCGTACGGCGTCAACTTCGAAGGCAACCCGGAACCGGGTTGCATCCTGCAAGTTGTCCGGGTCCGGAGCGCTCTAGAAAGCGGTCTTGAAGTAGGATTGCAGGGGGGCCACGTCGAGCGCCCCTTCCTTCAGCGCGGCGATGCCTTCGACCGACGCCTTGGCGCCGGCGACCGTCGTGTAGTAGGCGATCTTGTGCATCAGCGCGGTACGGCGCAGCGTGAAGCTGTCGGTCAGCGCGCTGGCACCGTCGACCGTGTTGAAGACGAGCTGCACCTTGCCGTCCTTCATCAGGTCGACGATGTGCGGGCGGCCTTCCAGCACCTTGTTGACGCGCTGCGTCTCGACGCCGTGCTTGCCGAGGAACTCGGCGGTGCCGCCGGTCGCCACGACCTTGAAGCCGAGCTCGACCAGCCGCTTCACCGGCTTCACCATCGCCTGCTTGTCGCGGTCCTTGACCGAGACGAACACCGTGCCTTCGACCGGCACCTTGCTGCCGGCGCCGAGCTGCGACTTGGCGAAGGCGCGGCCGAAATCCATGTCGAGGCCCATCACCTCGCCGGTCGAGCGCATCTCCGGCCCGAGCACGACGTCGACGCCGGGGAAGCGCGCGAAGGGGAACACCGCCTCCTTGACCGCGATGTGCTTGCCGCGCGCTTTCTTGATGCCGAGGCCCTTCAGCGGCTCGCCGGCCATCAGGCGGGCGGCGTACTTGGCGATCGGCTGGCCGGTCGCCTTGGCAACGAAGGGCACGGTGCGGCTGGCGCGCGGATTGACCTCGAGCACGTAGACGTCGCCGTCCTTCACGGCGTACTGGACGTTCATCAAGCCGACGACACGCAGCGCCTTGGCCATCGCCTCGGTCTGGCGCTCGATCTCGGCCAGGATCTTGGACGGCAGCGAGTAAGGCGGCAGCGAGCAGGCCGAGTCGCCGGAATGGATGCCGGCTTCCTCGATATGCTCCATGACGCCGGCGACGAAGACGTTGTGGTCCTTGTCGGCCAGGGCATCGACGTCTACCTCGATGGCGTCGCGCAGATAGGAATCGATCAGCACCGGGTTGTCGCCCGAGACCTTGACGGCCTCGCGCATGTAGCGCTGCAGGGCCGCGAGATCATAGACGATCTGCATGGCGCGGCCGCCCAGCACATAGGACGGGCGGATGACCACCGGATAGCCGATCTTCTCGGCCACGGCGATCGCCTGCTCCTCCGAGGTCGCCGTGCCGTTGGCGGGCTGGCGCAGCTTCAGCTCGTGGATCAGCTTCTGGAAACGCTCGCGGTCCTCGGCGAGGTCGATCGCATCCGGCGAGGTGCCGAGGATCGGGATGCCGGCGGCCTCGAGCGGCTTGGCGAGCTTGAGCGGCGTCTGGCCGCCGAACTGCACGATCAGGCCGAGCAGCTCGCCGTTGCGGCGCTCGACCTCGACCAGCTCGATCACGTCCTCGGCCGTCAGCGGCTCGAAGTAGAGACGGTCGGCGGTGTCGTAGTCGGTCGACACGGTCTCCGGGTTGCAGTTGACCATGATGGTCTCGTACCCGGCGTCGCGCAGCGCATAGACGGCGTGCACGCAGCAATAGTCGAACTCGATGCCCTGGCCGATACGGTTCGGTCCGCCGCCCAGGATGATGACCTTGCGGCGGTCGGTCGGCTGCGCTTCGCACTCGGCCGGCCGCACCCCGTCGCCCTCGTAGCAGGAATAGAGATAGGGCGTGCGCGATTCGAACTCGGCGGCGCAGGTGTCGATACGCTTGAACACCGGCCGGACGCCGAGCGCCCGGCGCGCCTGGGCGACGTCGGCGGCGCTCTGGCCAGTGAGCTCGCCCAGCCGCTCGTCGGAGAAGCCCTTCTTCTTCAGGTCGAAGAACGCCTTGGCGTCCTTGGGCAGGCCGTTCTTGGCGATGCCGGCCTCTACCTTCACCAGCTGCTCGATCTGGCGCACGAACCAGGGCTCGAACTTGGAGGCGTGCGCGATCTCCTCGACCGTGAGGCCGTGGCGGAACGCCTGGGCGATCACCAGCACGCGGTCGGGCGTGGGTGTCGCCAGCGCGCCCACGATGGCGGACTTGTCCGGCGCGCCCTTGATCTCGATCTCGTTGAGGCCGGTCAGGCCGGTCTCCATCGAGCGCAGCGCCTTCTGCAGCGACTCCTGGAAGGTGCGCCCGATCGACATCGCCTCGCCCACGCTCTTCATCGAGGTGGTGAGCAGCGCCTCGGCCCCGGGGAACTTCTCGAAGGCGAAGCGCGGAATCTTGGTCACGACATAGTCGATGGTCGGCTCGAACGAGGCCGGCGTCGTGCCGGTGATGTCGTTCAGGAGTTCGTCGAGCGTATAGCCGACGGCGAGCCTGGCGGCGACCTTGGCGATCGGGAAGCCGGTGGCCTTCGAGGCCAGCGCCGAGGACCGCGACACGCGCGGATTCATCTCGATCACCACCATGCGGCCGCTCGCCGGATCGACCGCGAACTGCACGTTCGAGCCGCCGGTATCGACGCCGATCTCGCGCAGACACGCGATCGAGGCGTCACGCATGATCTGGTATTCCTTGTCGGTGAGCGTCAGCGCCGGCGCGACGGTGACCGAGTCGCCGGTATGGATGCCCATCGGATCGACGTTCTCGATCGAGCAGATGATGATGCAGTTGTCGCGGCGGTCGCGCACGACCTCCATCTCGTACTCTTTCCAGCCGAGCACCGACTCCTCGACCAGCACCTCGCCGACCGGCGAGGCGTCGATGCCGCCCTGCACGATCTCGAAATATTCGTCGCGGTTGTAGGCGATGCCGCCGCCGGTGCCGCCGAGCGTGAAGGACGGGCGGATGATGGCGGGCAGGCCGACATGGTCGAGCGCGACGATCGCCTCCTCGCGATTGTGCACGACCTCGCTCTTCGGGCAGGTCAGCCCGATCTTGGTCATGGCCTCGCGGAACAGCAGGCGGTCTTCGGCCTTGTCGATCGCTTCGGCGTTGGCGCCGATCAGCTCGGCCTTGAGCTTCTTCAGGCGGCCGTCGCGGTGCAGCGCCATCGCCGTATTGAGCGCCGTCTGGCCGCCCATGGTCGGCAGGATGGCGTCCGGCCGCTCCTTCTCGATGATCTTCGCCACCATGTCGGGCGTGATCGGCTCGACATAGGTCGCGTCCGCCAGGCCCGGATCGGTCATGATCGTGGCCGGGTTGGAGTTCACCAGGATGACGCGGTAGCCCTCGTCCTTCAGCGCCTTGCAGGCCTGGACGCCGGAATAGTCGAACTCGCAGGCCTGGCCGATCACGATCGGACCGGCGCCGATGACGAGGATGCTCTTGATGTCTGTGCGCTTGGGCATGGGATCTCTACTTGCCCTTGCTCTTGTCGATCATCTCGACGAAGCGGTCGAAGAGATAGTGACTGTCGGTCGGGCCGGGCGACGCCTCGGGATGGTACTGCACGGAAAAGGCCGGCTTGTCGGTGCAGCGGATGCCTTCGTTGGTGCCGTCGAACAGCGAGACGTGCGTCACCTCGACGTTCTTGGGCAGTGATTCGGGAATGACGCAGAAGCCGTGGTTCTGCGAGGTGATCTCGACCTTGCCGGTCGTCAGGTCCTTGACCGGCTGGTTGGCGCCGCGATGGCCGCGCTCCATCTTGCGCGTCTTGCCGCCGAGCGTGAGCGCGAGGATCTGGTGTCCGAGGCAGATGCCGAACAACGGCACCTTCTTGTCGAGCACGCCCTGGATGGCGGACGCGGCATAGACCGCCGTCGCCGCCGGATCGCCCGGGCCGTTGGACAGGAACACGCCGTCCGGCTTGTGGCGCAGGATGTCCTCGGCCGTCGCGGTCGCCGGCACCACCGTGACCTTGCAGCCGGTATTGGCGAGGCAGCGCAGGATGTTGCGCTTGGCGCCGTAGTCGACGGCGACCACATGATACTTGGGCTTCTCGAGCTTGCCGTAGCCCTTGCCCAGTGCCCAGGTCGTCTCGTTCCAGTTGTAGGTCTGCTTGGACGTGACCTCGAGGGCGAGGTCCATGCCGTCGAGGCCGGGCCAATCCTGGGCGATCTTGCGCATCGCCGGGATGTCGAACTTGCGGTCCGGCGCATGCACCACGACGCCGTTGGGGGCGCCGCCGTCGCGGATGCGTCGGGTGATCGCGCGGGTGTCGAGATCGCACACACCGGGCAGATTGTGGCTCTTCAGCCAGTCGTCGAGCGGCTTGGCGGCCCGCCAGTTGGCCGGTTCGGTGATGTCGCCGCGGATGACAACGCCGCGCGCTGCCGGGGTGATCGACTCGATGTCTTCGAGGTTCGTCCCGACATTTCCGATATGCGGAAATGTGAAGGTGATGATCTGCCCGGCATAGGACGGGTCGGTGATGATCTCCTGGTAGCCGGTCATCGAGGTGTTGAAGCAGACTTCGCCGACTGCATGGCCGGCGGCCCCGACGCCCCTGCCCCAGAAAACCGAGCCGTCTGCCAGCACGAGGGCGGCCGTGGCCCAGCGCGGCGCGGCGTCGGTCGCGCCTGCGGTTTTTGGAGTGGTCATTCTGAATGTGTCCGTTCGTGAGGCCCGCGCCCTAGCCCTCAGTGGCCGTGGCATCCGCGAACCGCGCGGGTTGTAACCAAGCCGCCGCAGAGGGTCAAGGTATGGCAGGTTGCTAATTCACAAGCATTTTCAATAGCTTATTTGCTTTGCCAACAGCGTCGCAGGCGATTAGGTTCCGCCCTTCGACCCAATGGGACTGAAACAATGCTGCGCGACAAGCTGAACGAGGCCATGAAAGAGGCCATGCGGGCCCGCGACACGGCGGGCCTCGGCACGATTCGCCTGATCCTCGCCAAGCTCAAGGAAGTGGATATCGCCGCCCGCACCGAGACCAATCGCGAGGGCGTGCCGGACGACCGCATCCTCTCGATGCTGCAGGGCATGATCAAGCAGCGCCACGAGTCGGTCGCCCTCTATGAGAAGGGCAACCGCCCCGAGCTGGCCGACAAGGAAAAGGCGGAGATCACCGTCATCGAGCGCTTCCTGCCCCAGCAGCTGGACGAGGCTGCCGTCGAGGCGGCCATCCGCGAGGCGATCGCCGCGACCGGCGCCAGCTCGATAAAGGACATGGGCAAGGTGGTGGGTCAGCTCAAAGCCAAGTATGCCGGCCAGATCGACTTCTCCAAGGCTTCGGCCGCGGTGAAGAAGGCGCTCGGCTAACTCGACGGACGCTGGCAGGTCCGGTTCGTGCCCCACGATCCGATCCTGGCCGAGCGCGTTCGTCACCTGCTGGCCGACCGCGCCGACTTCCACGAGAAGCGGCTGATGGGCGGCATCGCCTTCATGGTGAAGGGTGGCATGTGCTGCGCCGCGAGCGGCCGCGGCGGCCTGCTGGTGCGAGTCCAGCCCGACAAGCAGCCCGCCCTGCTGGCAGCGCCGGTGGTGGTGCCGATGACCATGGGCGGCCGCCAGGTGAAGAGCTTCCTCCGCGTGATGCCCGACGGCTACCGCACGCCGGCGAGCCTGAAGAAGTGGGTGGATCGCGGCCTGGCGGCGGTCGCCGAGCTCAAAGACAAGCCTCCACCCAAAAGAACAGTCAGGAAGCGGCTCTCTCATGAGCGCTAACTTGCAGAAATGCCTCACCCTGAGGAGCGAACGAAGTGAGCGTCTCGAAGGGTGCGAACGAGCACCACGCCTGAGGCCCATCCTTCGAGACGGCCGCTGCGCGGCCTCCTCAGGATGAGGAGATATTGTTGCTCCCCCCCCAAAGTTAGCGCCCGTCATCCCCGCTATCCCCTCTGGCCTAAGTCTGCCGTGGGCGCCATTTTAGGACGATGGCCTTCCCCCCGGGCTTCCTAGATGAACTGCGTGCGCGCCTCAGCCTGTCCGACCTGGTCGGACGCAAGGTCGTGCTGAAGCGTCGGTCGGGCTCGGAATATGCCGGCCTCTGCCCCTTCCACAACGAGAAGACGCCGTCCTTCACCGTCAACGACAAGAAGGGCTTCTTCCACTGCTTCGGCTGCGGCGCGCACGGCGATGCCGTGGGCTTCGTGATGAAGACCGAGGGGCTGTCGTTCCCCGAATCGGTCGAGAAGCTGGCGCGCGAAGTCGGCATGCCGGTGCCGCGCGCCACGCCGGCGGAGCGCGAGAGGGTCGAGCGCGCCGCGACCTTGCAGCAGGTCGTCGAGCTCGCGGCGGCCTGGTTCCAGAAGCAGCTGCGCCTGCCGGTCGGCCGGCAGGGCCTCGACTATCTGCGCGGCCGCGGCCTCAGCGACCAGACGGTCGACGACTTTCGTCTGGGCTTCGCGCCCGACTCGCGCGACGGGCTGCTCTCGGCACTGAAGCGCGAGAACGTGCCGATCGAGAAGATCGTCGAAGCCGGCCTCGCCATCCAGCCCGACGACAGGCGCGAGCCCTACGATCGCTTCCGGGGCCGCGTGATGTTCGTCATCAATGACCGCCGCGGCCGCGCCATCGCCTTCGGCGGACGCGTCATGGGGGCGGGCGAGCCGAAGTATCTCAACTCGCCGGAGACGCCGCTTTTCCACAAGGGCGCCAACCTCTACTGCCTCGACCGTGCCCGCGAAGCGGTGACCAAGGACCAGCCGGTGATCGTGGCCGAAGGCTACATGGACGTGATCGCGCTGCACGGCGCGGGCTTCACCGGTGCCGTGGCGCCGCTCGGCACCGCCCTCACCGAAGGCCAGCTCGGCGAGCTGTGGAAGCTCGCCGACGAGCCCTATCTCTGCTTCGACGGCGACAATGCCGGCCGCCGCGCCGCCGCCCGGGCCGCCCAGCGGGCGCTGCCTTTGCTGCGGGCGGGCAAGAGCCTGCGCTTCCTCGCTCTGCCGGCGGGCGAGGACCCCGACAGCCTGATCCGCGCGCGCGGTGCCGATGCCATCCGCCGGGTGCTCGATCTGGCGCGCCCCCTGTCGGACATCGTCTGGGACATGGCGACGGAAAACCGGCCGATCGACACGCCGGAGCGGCGGGCGAGCCTGCAGCGCACCGTCGAGCAGCAGGTCGCCGAGATCGCCGATCCGGTGGTTCGCGACTACTACAAGACCGAGATGCGCAGCCGCCTCGGCAAGCTGCGCCGGCCCGCGGGCGGCCAGGCCTGGCAGCCCGGGGCGCGCCGGCCGTTCCGCCGCCCGGGCGATCCGCCCCCGCCGCCCTTTGCCGCCGGTGCGGCGGCGCGGCACGCGGGCTTCGACCTCGACGGCTCGCGCCAGGAGCGCGCCCTGCTCGGCGCCCTGCTGGAACGTCCGGCCCTGCTGCACGTTCTCGCTGAAGAGGTGGCCCATCTGCCGATCTCCAGTCCGGAGCTGAACCGGCTGCGCTGCGGCCTGCTCGACGCGCTTGCCCTGATGCCGTCGGGCATCGATCCGGCGGCCGACGACGCCACCGACGGCGAAATGCCTCTTGAAGCGAGGCTGATCGAAGATCATCTGAGGCGCACCGGACTGGGGCAGGCGGCCGAGCAGGCGCGGGCCAAAGCCCGGGAAGTCTTCCGGGACGATCCGGCGGATGCCGATGGCTGGGTCGGCCAATGGCGGCGCGCGGCGCGCCACCTGACCCAGCTGACGGCCGATCCCGAGGAACTGAAGCAGGCCGAAGCGGCGCTGGCGGAAGACTGTACCGAAGAGAATTTGCAGCGGTTACAGGCCATCCTGGACCGCATGCGACGGGAAAGCGCAGATCACGGGCCGGGGTGAGTGAAGATATCTGACCTGCGGCTGAATAAGGGGCTTCCCCCTATCGCGGGTTGCGCTTAAGCCCCATATAGTAGAAGGGTAGTGTGCGGGGCAGCCCTCCCCGCCCTTCCCTTCTCGCAGCCAGATTCACGGCCAGATTGGCCGTTACTACCCGTTTGTCGCATCCAAGGACCCGTAATGGCGACCAAAACCGCAACTGTAGCCCCGCCTGAAGCCACCGACGCCCGCGAAGACGGCCCTGATGCGCCGCTGCTCGATACGCTCGGCGCCGAACTCAAGAAGCTGGTTCAGAAGGGCAAGGAGCGCGGCTACATCACCTATGACGAGCTGAACGCCGCGCTGCCGCCCGATGAAGTGTCCTCCGAGCAGATCGAGGACACGATGGCGATGCTGTCCGAAGCGGGCGTCAACGTCGTCGAGGCCGAAGAGCAGGAAGAAACCGCCACCAACCCGGCCGAGCCGGCGAAGACCGCCGTGGTCGCCGCCGAGGCGACCGGCGAGGACGAGGAACTCGGCCGCACCGACGATCCCGTCCGCATGTATCTGCGCGAGATGGGCAGCGTCGAGCTCTTGAGCCGCGAAGGCGAAATCGAGATCGCCAAACGCATCGAGGCCGGCCAGGACAAGATGATCGGCGGCATCTGCGAGAGCCCGATGACGATCACCGCGCTGCTGCACTGGCGCGATGCGATCAACGAGGGCCGCATCCTGCTGCGCGACGTCATCGATCTCGAAGCGACCCAGGGTGGCGGCGCTCCCGGCGAGGGCAAGGGCGCCATTCCCGCGGGCCAGCCGATCGTGGCTCCCACCGGTCCGCAGCTTCCGCGTCCGCCGATGCCGAAGCTCGTGCGCCCGCCCGCTCCGGCCGTTGCCGGCCCGGCCGGCGAAGGCGGCGGCGAAGCGACGCCGGGTGAAGGTGGCGAGGAGGACGACGAGAACGCCCTGTCGCTCTCGGCGCTCGAGGAGAAGCTCAAGCCCGAAGTCCTGCGGACCCTCACCAAGGTCTACAAAGTCTACATGGAGATGTCGAAGGTCCAGAACCGGCGCCTGTCGACTCTCAGCCGCGGCCAGAAGCCGAGCCCGGAATTCGAGAGGAGCTACGAAAAGCACCGCAAGAAGATCGTCGAGCTGGTGCGCACGGTTCACATCAACGCCAACCGCATCGAGCAGCTCAAGCTCTCGCTCTACGACTTGAACCGCAAGCTGATGCTGCTCGAGGGCAAGCTGCTGCGCCAGGCCGAGACCTTCCGCATCCCGCGCCAGGACTTCCTCGACAACTACCTCACCCACGAGATCGACCCGAACTGGCTCGAGAAGGTCGGCAAGCTGTCGGGCCGCGGCTGGAAGGACTTCGCCAAGAAGCGCGCCCCCGAGATCGAGAAGATCCGTGCCGAGATCAAGGAGATCTCCGATCACGCCGGCGCGCCGATCTTCGAGTTCCGCCGCATGTGCAAGACCGTGCAGGACGGCGAGCGCGAGATGATGCGGGCGAAGAAGGAGATGATCGAGGCCAACCTGCGCCTCGTGATCTCGATCGCCAAGAAATACACCAACCGTGGCCTGCAGTTCCTCGACCTGATCCAGGAAGGCAACATCGGCCTGATGAAGGCGGTCGACAAGTTCGAGTACCGCCGCGGCTACAAGTTCTCGACCTACGCCACCTGGTGGATTCGCCAGGCCATCACTCGCTCGATCGCCGACCAGGCGCGCACCATCCGTATCCCGGTGCACATGATCGAGACCATCAACAAGCTGGTCCGCACCAGCCGCCAGATGCTGCACGAGATCGGCCGCGAGCCGCAGCCCGAGGAGCTGGCCGAGAAGCTCGGCATGCCGCTCGAGAAGGTGCGCAAGGTGCTGAAGATCGCCAAGGAGCCGATCAGCCTCGAGACGCCGATCGGCGACGAGGAGGATTCCCACCTCGGCGACTTCATCGAGGACAAGAACGCCGTGATCCCGCTCGAGGCGGCGATCCAGGGCAACCTGCGCGAAAGCACGACGCGGGTCCTGGCGACGCTGACGCCGCGCGAGGAGCGCGTGCTGCGCATGCGCTTCGGCATCGGCATGAACACCGACCACACGCTGGAGGAAGTCGGCCAGCAGTTCTCGGTGACCCGCGAGCGTATCCGTCAGATCGAAGCCAAGGCGCTGCGCAAGCTGAAGCATCCCAGCCGTTCGCGCATGCTGCGCTCCTTCCTCGACCAGGGCTGAGGATCGGCGTGGCTGCGGCTATTCGCGAGTTCGCGGCGCGCGAACTCGCGGCAGACCGTTTCATTCACCTGCTCGGCATCGTGCTGGGCCTCGTCGGCGCGATCGTCCTGATCGTCATTGCCGCGATCTGGCGGCGGCTGGGCGACCTGCCGCCCATCCTGATCTATGCCGCCGGCCTGGTCGCCATGCTGGGCTGCTCGGCCGCCTATAATGTCTTCCATGGCAGCCGATGGCGCAGCTGGCTGCGCCGCTGCGATCATGCCGCGATCTTCGCCATGATCGCCGGCACCTATACGCCGTTCACCCTGCTCGGCCTCGAAGGAACCTGGTCGATCGCGCTGACGGCCGTGATCTGGGGCGTGGCAGGGCTCGGGATTGCGATCAAGCTCTGGCAGCCCGGCCGCATCGAGAAGGTCTCAGTGGCGCTCTATCTGGCGCTCGGCTGGATCGGCGTGGTGGCCGCAGGGCCGTTCATAGCGGCCTTCGATCCCGTCATCCTGAGCCTGCTGGCGGCGGGCGGAATCCTCTATTCGTCAGGCGTCGTGTTCCATGTCTGGCACCGCCTGCCCTACCAGAATGCGATCTGGCACGGCTTCGTGCTGGCCGCGGCGGCAGTCCACTACGCCGCGGTGATGGGCATCGTGGTCGAGGCCTGAGGCCTCACTCCCGCCACCTCACTCCCGCCACCTCACTCCCGATCGGCGATCCGCACCAGCGACGGCAGGAGCTCGCTCACCGTCGAGTGCAGCTGGCGCACCTCCTCGAGCACGGCCGCGAGGTTCTCCTGCACGGCCGCGCAGTGACGGGACGCTTCGCTGCGCACGTCGTCGAGGCCGGGATCGATTCCGTAAGGATGGCCGAGGGCACGGCCGCATTCGCTGAGCACGTTCAAAAGAGCCGTCGATGCGTCGGGTTTGCCGACCGGCTGCACGAAATCGCGAGCGGCGTGTTCGATCCGTTCCAACGCCGTGACAAGGCCATGCACCTCCATGGGCGTCTCCTTGGTCATCAACGAGTTGTTGCGATCAAGAAGATGCTGGCATCGTGCGGCCCCCGACACAAGCCGAGTCGAGCGGAAAAAATACAATTCAGTCCATGCGGCCCGCGAGCCACGACGTCTGGCGGCGCAGGAAGGCCTCCAGCCGCGCCGCGTAGTCGGGCACGACGGCTCCCTTCACCGAGGGCCGCACCGCCAGCGCGTGCCGCCAGGCCTGGACCTTGGGCAGGCCGGTGAAAGTGCCGAGATCGACAAAGCGGTCGAAGACGTCGAAGTAGCGAAAGGCCGGCGCGAACACCGCATCGACGATGCTGAAGCGGGCGCCGGCAAAATACGGCCCCTCCCCCAGTTCGGCCTCGAGCCGCTGGAACTTGGTCCGCAGCGACGCCGCCCGGGCCTCGAAGGCGGCGCGATCGGGTGTCGTCTCGATCGTCCAGATGTCGGCCAGGATCGAGGAACCCATCTCCATCCAGGCGCGGTGACGGGCACGGATCAGCGGATCGGCGGGATGCAGCGCGGGTTCCTGCGTGTCCTCCAGGTATTCGACGATGACGGCGCTCTCGAACAGCACCTCGTCCCCCACCTGGAGGAGCGGCACCTTGCCGAGCGGCGACATCGCCGTGAACCAGTCGGGCTTGGCGGCGAGGTCGACATCGCGGCGCGCGAACGGCACGCCCTTCTCGGCCAGCACGATCGCCGCGCGCTGCACGTAGGGGCAGAGGTCGAACGAAACCAGGGTCAGCATGGCTCTCTCCATAAAGATGCAATTGCATCTATCTGGGAGCCCGCCGGCCGCCTGTCAATGTTGATGCAGGTGCATATATCGTTACTCTGTCGCCATGCCCGCTCCGGCCACTTCCCCATCGAGGGGATCCACAGATCATTCCCGCCTCCCCATTCAAATGAGGAGGTGTCGTCGTCTTACGACGACGGAGGGGTCATACGCGGCGGATGCTTCGCGGCGGATGACCCCTCCGCCCGCGAAGACGCGGGCCCCTCCCCATCTGAATGGGGAGGACGGATGATGGCTTCTTCGCCGTCCGAGCCGGTCGTACGCGCCTGGGCCCGCCTCGAACGTGCCCATCGCGCCGCCCAGACGGCCGTCGAAGCCCGCCTCAAGGAGGCCGGCCTGCCGCCGCTTGCCTGGTACGACGCGCTGCTCGAGCTGGAGCGCGCCGGCGCCGACGGCCTGCGGCCGTTCGAGCTGCAGCGCGAGATGCTGTTCGCCCAGTACAATCTTTCGCGCCTGATCGATCGGCTGGTGGCGGCAGGCTATGTGGTGCGCAGTGCAAGTGCGGAGGACGGGCGCGGCCAGGTGCTCGGCCTGACGCGGGAAGGCCGGGCCATGCGCAAGCGCATGTGGCCGGTCTATGCTGCCGCCATCGAGGACGCCGTGGGCCGGCATCTCTCCCTGGCGGAAGCCACGACACTGGCCGATCTGCTGGGCCGGCTCTACAGTCGCCCGACAAAGTGATCGAGCAGGATCGGTGTGATCGAACAGGGTATCGAACGGCAATGAAGGATATCGTCGAAGCCTTGCGGGCCGAATGCAACGGCCACGAAGGCGACCTGCGATGGCAGGCCGCCGACGAAATCGAGCGGCTGCGGCAGGCCGCGGCGGCGGTCTGGGAACTCATGGCCAGCGCCCCGAAGGACGAAGGCCCCCTGCTGCTGTTCTGTCCCGGCCTCGCCGGCAACGTCGCCGACGAGATCGTGGTCGGCACCTGGCGCTTCGATGCCAACCGGCGGTCGCTCGGCTATTGGGTGAGCGACGTCGGTCAGCTCGATCCGGGTTTCGCCGACACCGGCCCGTGGATCGAGTACCGCGAGCTGCAGCCGCAGCGCTGGGCGCGGCTGCCGGAACGGCCGGCGAAGACGAAGTAGGCTGAGGCCCGCGGTCCAAAAAAGAAAGGCGGCCGCGAGGGCCGCCTTTCGCTCGAAAAGAAGGTCGGATCAGGTGCGCGGCGGCAACGGCAGCTTGGCGTCGGTCAGGAGCTTGACCAGCGTCGGAATGCCGGCGGCGTAATCGCCGGCGTCGCACTTGGCGATCGCCTGCGGGCCCGGGCCCGAAGCGTCGGTGCGATCATAGTCGCGCCACTTGGCTGCCAGGGCGCGGCAGTAGGCGGCGTCGTCCATCGGCGTGGCCGCCGCCATCGGTGCACCGACGATGACGATCTCGACGCGGCGGTTCTGCGGCTCGCGAACATTGTCGCCGGTCTGCACCAGCAGGCCCTGTTCGCCGCGGCCGACCACGCTGATCGCGCCGTCAGGCACGCCTTCCTTCACCAGCGCGGCCTTCACCGCGTTGGCGCGACGCAGCGAGAGCGCCATGTTGTACTGCTCGGAACCCGACGTATCGGTGTGGCCGGTCGCGGTGATCCGGGCGCTCGACCTCGTCTTGAAGGTGGTCGCTGCCTGCTGAACCGTGTTCAGCGCCTGCGCCGACAGGTTCGAGCGATCCCAGTCGAAGAACACCAGGAACGACGGCGGTGCGACAGCCGCCGGAGGTGCCGTCGTGGCAGGCTGGGGGTCGTCGCAGGCACTCAACAGCAGGGCGGCCGTAGCGGCCACCACGAGTTTTCTGAGCATGATCCTTCTCCCCTTGGCTACGATAGCCAAAGGGATCATGGGCGTCGCGCAGGATACCTGCAACTATCGGGCGTATATCGCACAATTAGTTCGCAGCGAGTGAAATTTCACTCGCTGCGAACGCAGCCGGGCTCGCGGGCCGACGGCCTGCCTCAGGCGGCGATCTTGTAGAGCTCGGCGACGTTGTCCCGCAGGATGCGCTTCTTCAGCTCCGGCGAGAGATGGGCGGTCTGCTCGGCGATGACGTCCTGGCTCCACGGCCATGTCGAGTCGCTGTGGGGGAAGTCGTTGGCCCACATCAGCTGGTTCGGCGCCATGTGCTCGGCGAACTGAAAGGCCGTCCAGTCGTCCTGGAAGGTGAGCGCGATGTGCTCGCGGAAATATTCCGACGGCAGGCGCTGCAGCTCCTTGCCCTTCATCCAGAAGCGATGCCGCTTGTAGGCGTGGTCCATGCGATACATGAAATGCGGCGCCCAGCCGGCATCGGCTTCGACGCAAACCACGCGCAGCTTGGGATGGCGCTCGAACACGCCGCTGAACACCAGCATGCCCATGATGTCCTGGCAGCCGCGGATGATCGAAAGGAAGCCGTTGGTCTTGGGACCGCGCGGCTTGGCCAGCGAGTTGTCACCGCTCGACGTCAGGATGTGGAACGACAGCGGCATCTCCAGTGCGACGGCCGCTTCCCAGAACGGGTCGTAGGCTTCGTGGTCGTAGTCGAGCTCGCCGGGATTGCCGGGCATCATCACGCCGCGAAAGCCCATCGCCTTGATGGTCTCCAGATCGGCGATGCCCTCCTTCACCGACCGCATCGCCGTCTGGCCAAGACCGATCAGGCGATCGGGGGCGTGCGAGACGTAGGTCTGGAGCCAGCGATTGTAGGCGTCGAAGCAGGCCTTCTTGTAGTCGAAGTCCTTGTGATTGCAGATCAGCATGCCGACGGTGGGATAGATGATCTCGGCGCCCACGCCGTCACGGTCCTGATCGGCGATGCGCAGGCTGGGATCCCAGCCGCTGCGATGCAGGTCGCCGAACTTGGCGCCGCCCAGCCGGATGTCCTGCGGCGCCAGGCCGGCAGCGGCCACCAGGCCCATCGGCACCGGCGTCTGCATGCCGTCGACCAGGTAGATGTCGCCCATGCCGTCCTTGTGGACGATGCGCGGTGCCTTCTCGCGCCACGCCGGATCGATGTGGTCGATGTAGCAATTGGGCGGTTCCGTGATGTGCGAATCAGCGGAAATCGGGCGCCATTCCATGGGTTTCCTCCTGTGTTCGTTGGGAAAATGGTAGGCAGAGGCGGCATGGCGCGGCAAGCCGCCGCGTGGCCCCCGTTTCGGCGAGCGGCAGCCCGGTTGAACGGCCGGAAGCGCTGTGGCATACCCCCGGCCGCACGCTGCCGTAGCTCAGTGGTAGAGCACTCCCTTGGTAAGGGAGAGGTCGACAGTTCAATCCTGTCCGGCAGCACCATCTCTCACAGCGACATTGCGAAAACGGGCCGTGTTTCGGCGTTGCCGCCTACACCGTGCACGCGGTGGGTTGCTCGCGAGGATAGCGGGCACGGCGACGGCCGGGAGACGCCGGCGGTCAGCCCGTCGACGCCCCACGCGCGTTCGGTCGGTCGATCATCTCGAGGATGGTATCGGCGGCTTCGGCTGGCGTGGTCGCTCCGGTGTCGATACGAATCGCCGGCGAAGGCATGGCCTGCATGCTGGCGTCCATGGACGCTCGAAGGTTGCGGAGAATTTCCGGGGATCGAAGCTTGCCGAATGCCGCACGGGTTGGATCGACGAGCCGACGCTCCTGCTCGTCCGCGCCCACACCCAACGCCACATAGAGCACTTCACCGCCGGCCGCTTCGACCAAGCGAGACACCCGGCCTGGAAAGTCGAAAGCGACGGTAGGCTCGGGGGCAAAGGTGAAGATCAGCGATTGCCCCGCTTCAGCGGCTGTCGAAATCGTCTCCAACCAAAAACGTTCGCGCAGCATGACAAACGCCTTCGATCCGAAGGGGAACACGGCCGCAACGGCGTCGACGATCAGATGGTTGTGGAACAGCGGCAAGCCGGTCCGCTCGGCAACCAGGCGAGCGATGGTCAGCTTCCCAGAAGCCACCGGCCCATAGAGGAATATCAGCTTCATGATGCGGCAGCCTATGCCTTGCGCCACCAGCTTTCCAACGATCCCAGGCCAACGATCCCAGGTCGTCGTCGATCGATGAATTCATGACTCGGTCATGAAACAGCTTCGGCCTTCCGCCGAGCATTCGATGTCGGCGATCCGCCGACATCCTCGACTTTCATTGGGGAAACGTGGCGAGAAATTTCCGTTCGGGGTCCCGACGTGCTTCACGAGCGCACCACGCCTGCTCTATGTTTGGATGGCCGGCGGGAATCGGAACACGGAAGGGACCGACCACCGCCCCTGCTGACGGCAGAGTGCGCGGCGAAGAGCTGCAGCACTCATCTCCTTCGGAGGAGACACACATGACTGGAATCACGGGCATCGACCACGTCGCCATCACTGTCGCCGACCTGGACGCGTCCTGCGCCTTCTACGATCGGCTGTTCGGAGCACGAGTCGCTGCCGAATACTCTTCGGGCGCGACCGTCCTGGTGCGGCAGATCACGGTTGGCGCGGCCCTGCTGAGCATCCACCAGCAGGGCAACGGGGTCT
>MKRV01000317.1 GCA_001897995.1 Alphaproteobacteria bacterium 65-37
ATCCCGTACAAAAGGCCTTCCACGACGCCCAGGCCTTCCAGTGCGGCTACTGCGCCGCCGGCATGATGATGACGGTGGCGAGCCTCGATCCGAGCCAATACCAGGACCTTCCCCACGCCCTCAAGGGGAACCTCTGTCGCTGCACGGGCTATCGCTCGATCGAAGATGCTCTGCACGGCCGTTCCAACATCGAGGAGGACGTGGCCGGCCGCGCCTGCGGGGCGAGCCTACCCAATCCGTTCACCGATGCGATCCTGACCGGCCAGGCGCACTACACCATGGACGTGGCGATGCCGGGCCTGCTGCACCTCAAGGTGCTGCGCTCCCCGCATGCCCATGCCCGCATCACGACCATCGACAAGACCAAGGCCTTGGCCGTCCCGGGCGTGGTTGCCGTCTACAGCTGGCAGGACGTGCCGCGGCGGCTCTACAGCACCGCCCTGCACGAGGACCATCTCGTCGATCCCGACGACACCTACATGCTGGACAACGTGGTGCGCTTCGCCGGCCAGCGCGTCGCTGCGGTCGTCGCCGAGAGCGAGGCTGCGGCCGAAGCCGGCTGCCGCGCCCTCGAGGTCGATTACGAGCTGCTGCCGGCGGTCTTCGATCCGGTCCTGGCCATGGCGCCCGACGCGCCGCTGCTGCACGACAAGGACGTTGTCACCGAGCACGGCAACGTCTACTGCGACCTGCACGGCGAGATCGGCGACGTCGCCAAGGGGTTCGCCGAAGCCGACGTCATCCACGAGGCGACCTATTCGACATCGCGCGTGCAGCACGTCCATCTCGAAACCCACGGCTCGATCGCCTGGCAGGGCGACGACAAGCGCTGGCACGTGCGCACCAGCTCGCAGGGCCCCTTCGCCGCCCACAAGAAGCTCTGCTACCTGATGGGCCTGCGCGGCCGCGACTTGCATGTCTTCACCGAGCGGGTGGGCGGCGGGTTCGGCGGCAAGCAGGAGATGATCTCCGAGGATCTCGTGCTGTTCGCCACCATGAAGCTCGGCCGCCCGGTGAAGTGGGAATGGACGCGCGAGGAGGAGTTCATCGGCGCCACGACGCGGCACCAGATGACGACCAAGGTCAGGATCGGCGCCCGCAAGGACGGCACCCTGACCGCAGTGGACGTGCACGTCGTCTCCAACACCGGCGCCTACGGCAACCACGGCAGCGAGACCTTGGGCGCCGCCATGGCAAGCCCGATCGCGGCCTATCGCTGTGAGAACAAGAAGGGCCTGGGCGTCGCCGTCTACACCAACATGGTGCCGGGCGGCGGCTTCCGTGGCTACGGCGCCTCGCAGACCACCTTCGCCATCGAATGCGCGATCGACGATCTGGCGCACAAGCTCGGCCTCGATCCGCTGGCGATGCGGCGCAAGAACGTGGTGCGGCCCGGCGACAATGTCGAATCCATCTGGAAGGAGCCAGGCGACGCGAGCTTCGGCAGCTACGGCATCGAGGAGTGCCTCGACACCGTCGAGCGCGAGCTGGCGCGCGGCAACGGGGTCGAAAAGCCCGCCGGCGCGGACTGGGCCGAGGGCAAGGGCGTGGCGCTCGCCATGCTGGAATGCGGCCCGCCGACCGAGCACCGCTCGGCGGCGGACATACGCCTCCAGCCCGACGGCAGCTATCACCTCGCCGTCGGCTCCTGCGAGATGGGCAACGGCATCGTGACGGCCCATCAGCAGATCGCCGCCTCCATCCTCGGCGTGCGCGCCCGCGATATCCATATCGTCATCGCCGACACTGATCGCACGCCCTACGACACCGGTACCTTCGCCAGCACCGGCACCGTCGTGGCAGGCAAGGCGGTGCATCTCACCGCCGAGGCGATGCGCGAGGATATCCTCGACTTCGCGAGCCGCCATACCGGCACCGAGCGCGGCGCCTGCCGGCTCAAGGGCGACACGGTGCTCTGCGGCAACAAGCGGATCGCGCTGGCCGAGCTGCATGCCGCCGGCACCAAGGTCGAGCATCGCTTTGCCGCCAGTCGCAAGGCCTACCTGTCGCCGCGCACCATCGCCTTCAACGTGCAGGGCGTGCGGCTCGCCGTGCACCGGGTGACCGGCGAGATCCGCATCCTGCACAGCGTCCATGCCGCCGATATCGGCCGGCCGATCAATCCCATGCAGTGCCGCGGCCAGCTCGACGGCGCGATCGCCATGGGTTACGGCTGGGCGCTCACCGAGAACATGGTCCACGAGGACGGGCGCATGGTGAACCCGCAGCTGCGCAACTACCGCATCCCCGCCTGGGCCGACACGCCGCGCACCGACCTGTTCTTTGCCGGTACCATCGACAGGATCGGGCCGCTCGGGGCCAAGTCCCAGGGCGAATGCGCCATCAACCCGGTGGCTCCGGCAGTGTCCAATGCGCTGGCTGACGCCTTGGGCCGGCGCTTCGCCCACCTGCCCTTCACGCCCGATCGCCTGTTCGCCGAGCTCGCCAAGCGATGAGCCAAAGCGTCAGCATCGTCACCCAGACCTGCGTGCGGCCGGAACGCGCCGACGATTTCGCGCGCTGGCAGGGCGAGACCAGTTCGCTGATCCAGGGGTTCCCCGGCTTCATCGAGCAGCGCCTGCTGCCGCCGGCGCCACCTCTGCAGGTCGACTGGGTGATCCTGCAGCGCTTCGCCAGCCTGCCCGACGCCCAGCGCTGGCTGGCTTCGGCCGAGCGGCAGAAGCGCATCGAGGGCGCGGCCCCCATGCTGATCGGCCGCGACGACGTCCATATCGTCCAGGACGCGGCCGGCGGCATCAAGCCCGCGCCGGTCTCGGCCGTGATCTCCACACGGGTGCTTCCGGGCAAGGAGGCCGAGTACCGCGTCTGGGAGCGCAAGATCGCTGCCGCTCAGTCAAAGGCGCGCGGTCTGCAGGGGTATCGCTTCGAGCCACCGGTGCCCGGCGTCCAGGAGGACTTCGTCGCCATCCTGCGCTTCGACACCGAGGCCAACCTCAAGGCCTGGCTCGACTCGCCCGAGCGCAAGAAGCTGGTCGACGAGGCAGCCCCGCTGACCGAGGAATTCCACGCCCGCATCGCCAGTTCCGGCTTCGAGCAATGGTTCCGCGATGTCTCGCCCGCCGGTGGTCCGCTCCCGGTATGGAAGATGGACATGCTGGTACTGCTGATGCTCTACCCCGTCGTCTTCCTGTGGGGCGTGTGGGTCGGCATGCCGTTCTTCTCCGATCTCTCCTTCGCGGTGTCGCTGTTCATCGGCAACATCGTGAGCGTCGGCTTGACCGGCTTTCTCGTGCCCTGGGTCGCCAAGCGCTTCGGCTGGTGGCTGCAGCCCGCCGCGAGCAGGAACGCCGTCGCCGTCCACCTCCTCGGCGCCAGCATCATCCTGGCGCTCTACGCCGCGATGGTCTTCGTCTTCTGGCGATTCTTCTGAATCATGATTCTCCTCCCCTTTCATAAGGAGAGGTGTCGTCGTCCCGCGGCTTGTAACCAAGCCGCCAGACGACGGAGGAGTCATGAGCGTCTTGCTGGGAGCGCGCCACTCCAGTGGCGCTCATAGGTCGCGAACAAGACCCCTCCGCCCCTGATTACAGGGGCACCTCCCCCATATGAATGGGGAGGAAATCCGACCTAATGCCGCCAGCTCGTATCGGTCTTGTCGAGCTTGCGCAGGAGCGCGGCGAATTCGAGGTCGCCGATGCCGACCGCCGATTCCATCTCCGAGAAGCGATCCATGTCGGCGCCCGACTTGGCAGCGAGATTGTCGCCCATGACGTTCAGGGTGCCGGCCGCCGCAGCATCGAGCTGGATCTGGCAGGCCCGCTCCAGCCGATAGAGCCGCAGGAAGGCCTCGGGCACCGACCGCCCGGTGGCCAGCAGGCCGTGGTTGCGCAGCATCATGGCCTGGTTGTCGCCGAGATTCTTCAGGAGGCGCCCGCGCTCGTCGAGATCGAGGCTGGGGCCTTCGTAGTCGTGATAGGAAAGCTTGCTGTGGAAGGCGGTCGCGACCATCGAGACCGGCAGCAGCCCGTCTTTCAACGCGCAGACCGCCATCCCGGCGCGGGTGTGGGTGTGCATCACCACCTTGTGCCGCTCGGCATGGGCCATGTGGATCGCCGAATGGATCACGAAGCCCGCGTAGTTCACGGGATGCTCGCTCGGTTCGACGATCCTGCCCTCGAGATCGATCTTCACCAGGTTCGAGGCCGTCACCTCGTCGTAGTTGAGGCCATAGGGATTGATCAGAAAGTGCGGCGCCTCGCCCGGTACACGCGCCGTGAGATGGCCGTAGATCAGCTCAGTCCAGCCAAAATGTTCCACCAGGCGATAGGCGGCAGCGAGTTGGCGGCGCAGCACCCATTCACCGTCAGCCGGCGGCAGCGTGTGCACGTCGATGCCGGTGAGCGGCAATTCGGAAGCGATCGGCATGTCCATGGCGGTTTCCTCCGCAGGCGGCGACGAAGCTTAGGCACACGCGCTAGGATCGAGCAACCGAAGCCGATGACGAGGAGGAAACCGAGCTATGTCGCAACCGCAAGAGAAGCCGCCGCAGGAGAAGCGCCTGGATACGACACGCCTGCAGAAGATCGCCCAGGCCTATTGGGAAAGTGCGGCGCTGATGGCGGCGGTCGAGCTCGACGTCTTCACCGCCATCGCGCGCGGCCACGACACGATCCCGACAGCCGCCAAGGCGATCGGCATCACCGAGCGCAATGCCGAGCGCATCCTGACCGTGCTGGCGGCCATGACCCTGCTCGACCGCACCGGCGAGCGCTTCACCAATGCACCGGACGTTCAGCGCTTCCTGGTCAAGGATGGCGAGCGCTATGCCGGCCCCTGGATCCTGTTCACCAAGCCGCGCTGGACGGCGTTCGGCGAGCTCTCGGAGCGCCTGCGGCGCAAGGAAGAGAACACGCTCGGTGCCTATGTCGATTTCTCGGTCGAGGATGCCCGACGCTATCATGCCGCGACCTACTCGATCGGCATGGGCGCGGCGCGGCTGTTCAGCCGCAGCGTCGACCTCACGGGGCGCAAGACCTTGCTCGATCTCGGCGGCGGCTCCGGCGCCTACAGCATCGTGGCCACCAAGACCTATCCTGGGCTGAAGGCGATCGTACTCGACCTGCCGCCGGTGACGGTGGTCGCCAATGAGTACATCACCGCCAACGGCGCCGCCGATCGCGTGACGACCCTGCCCGGCGACTTCACAACGACCGAGTTCCCCTCGGGCGTCGACGTGGTGGTGATGGCGAGCAATCTGCCGCAGTACGAGCCCGCCCTGATCCGCCTGGTCGTCAAGAAGGCATTCGCTGCCCTCAACCCCGGCGGCGAGATGCACCTGATCGGCGAGACCCTGCACGACGACCGGCGTGGCCCCCTCTCGGCCGCCCTCTGGGGCCTCAACGAGGCCGTCCAGGGCAGCACTGGCCTCGCCCACACCGAAGGCGAGGTGAAAGGGTATCTGCAGGGCGCAGGTTTCACCGAGGTCACGGTGCATCCCTTCGTGCCCGGCGTGCTGTCCCGGGTCACCGGCCGAAAGCCCTCCTGAACAGGAGGGGTTGCGCCGGTGGCCCTGTTCGACTATCAGTCCCGCCTCCGGCCTCCGCTCCCTTCGTCTAGAGGCCTAGGACGCGGCCCTCTCAAGGCTGAAACACGGGTTCGAATCCCGTAGGGAGCGCCAATCCGACCATGCCGAGTCTGCCGATGCAGCGGGTTGGAGATTCTCCAGCGTGAATGAGGCCATGCGACCGGGCACCGGTGCCGCGACAGACTTCGATTCTGCCGACGCACCATTTGCGCTGAGCTGCGCGCCTCCCTTGCTGATGGCGCGC
>MKRV01000318.1 GCA_001897995.1 Alphaproteobacteria bacterium 65-37
GCGCATCCGCAAACAAGACATGCGCTCGAGAGCGCCCAGAAAGCTCGCCGCCGCACCCCAAACTTCTCCATATATTCTAGTTGTACTTTCTTATAAAAATACTACCTATTTGTCGTTTCAGGAGTCAATCGATGCGAATGTGCAGGGATAGGCATTCTGCTCGAAGTCGCGCCTTTCAGGTTTTCGCGAATGGCCTCGACACCGACGTCGGGGCGATCGTTGATCTTCCAGATGCGATAGCCCCTCTCGGCCTTCGGCGCTCCCGCTCGTTGCTCTCGCGACTCTCCTGCTTTCGTCGCGCTTCCGACAACGGCACCCGCGGCATTCGTGCGGCGCATGGCGAGCATCGCTGCCGACGAGGTACGCCATGACGGCGCGTAACTGGCTGGAGGAATTCCTCAACGAGGCCAAGGCAGCAAGGCTTTGCCACAAGTGCTACTGCACGACCTGCGGTGCCGTGCCTTTCCGAAACGGACTGAGGATGGCCGTGGCCTCGGTAGACCCCACGTCAAAGGAGGATTGGTGGGTGCGCTTCTTGCGGCTGTGGTTGACCGTGCCTCGGGCAGGCCGTGACGGCTTCAGGCGCGCCTGGAATGATCAGCAGTCCGCAATCGTGACGGAGGCACTGATCGGCCTCTCGTACATGGCCGTAGATGCGCATTTCGATGCACTGCGGCTGATAATGCTGGAGCTGCAGGACGGCTTTTACGGCTTCCGGCCTCCAGCGCTGGCGGACAAATTGGGTACGTCACCGGCCGGAATGGTCCTTCACCTCATGAAGGAGCATGCAAGGCAGCGCGAATACGGGTCTCACGAGGCCAACATGCAGAGAGATCAAGAGCAGGCAAAGCTCCGGCGCGCCGAGCGCGCTCGCCAGCACGCCCTGCGCCTCGAAGCCAAGAAAGTGCGCGACGCGATACGGCAGAAGGGGAGGAGCTGACCTTCAGCGCTTCGAGCCACCGCTTGAGGGTGCAGATTCAGTGTCGAATACCCGC
This sequence comes from Alphaproteobacteria bacterium 65-37, assembly GCA_001897995.1. Taxonomy (GTDB): domain Bacteria; phylum Pseudomonadota; class Alphaproteobacteria; order Reyranellales; family Reyranellaceae; genus Reyranella. The sequence continues at coordinate 996 of MKRV01000318.1, forward strand.
CTCGCAAACCTGACGGGTACTTGCTAATCTCCCCGCAGCAGGCGATTTCGGTTTCCAAGGGAGCATGGCATGGCTCTCAAAGCGCGACTCTTCGCAGGAGATCAGAAACTAGAGGCCGCGCTGGTCTCCGACCCCGCCCATATCGTGAGGGGCGCCGCGGGTGAGCACGTCCGCAAGATACAAATCGCGCTGGTCCGTTTGGACGGCGCAGCGATAAAGGACGACGGCATTTTCGGGCCGCGAACCGAGGCTGCCGTGCTGGCCTTCAAGCGCAAGCGAGACATCGTCAATCGCAGCTACCAATCACAGGCCGACGGCATCGTGGGCAAGATGACGATGGCCGCCCTCGATCAGGAGATGACGGTCCTCGAGAGCGACACGCGCATTACCGTCGAAGGAAGCCTGTGCCGCTTCGCGACGACACCAATCCCCAATTTTCGCAGCTGATCACCAGCACGACGACCTGTCCGCTTTGGGAGGACGGCAATGACAGTCTCGCCTTGGACGGACACCATCAAGGCTCGGAAGGTCCTGACGATCTTCGCCACCGATGCGGTCAAGAAGGACAATGTCTGGTTCCAGGTCTTCAAGGATTCCGTCGCCGAGTTCAACCGGCTGTCGAATTCCCTCAAGCTCGGCGTGACGTTCTCCTCGCCTTCCGATGTGAAGGCGCCCGATCCCGTCGGCGAGGGCGGCGCGGAGGTTCAGTTCGATTTCGGCAACGGCCTGCTGCAGTTCGAGATGCAGGGCGACAAGATTACCGTGATGGAGGACACCAAGGAAGGCGAGCCGCCGAAGCCTCTCAATTTCTCGCCCACGGCACTGCACGGCTTCACGGCACTGGCCAGGGTCTCCTTCGTCAAAGGCACGCCTGGCAAGGTGCGGCGAGCCTTCATCTTCGTTCCCCCCACACCGATGGTGAATGCGGTGAGGAAGGTCGGCCCCGGCCCCGACGATTTCAGGGACGCGCAGCGGCCGGCCGGGCCGGGCATCCGAAAATTCATCACCGTTCACGAGTTCATCCACGCCTGCGGCCTCTCGAACGCCGAGCACAACTCGACCGGACCAAACGCGGACACCTTCACGATCAATCCGCAACTATCGACGGGAACTTTCGACAAGCCGGAAGACGACAAGATTCTGCTCAGAGTGAATTTCCCCAACCCGAACGTCGTCGCCCCGCCAAACTTCATCAAGAAGAAGGTCGCCGACCTGATCATCAACAACTGGAAATGAGACAGGGGTTCGCGCTGACGATCTCGACGGCGCCCCACACGCCCACACCGAAGACGTTCGCATAGTCGAACCTGCCGGCGCGCGACAAACCCGCGCTTCACATCGAATGTAGCGGCGGTTATCAAGGATCACGCCCGACGCGACGCTGCTTGCCGCCCGTCATCGAGCTTCCGACGCACGCGCCGATCTTCGTCGATCACCGTCTGGCCAGTCGTGGTTCTCCGCTGCGGACCGCGACGCCGATACCGATCGCCCTCTCCGTCTTCCAAGGATCTGGTTGCATGCAGAACTCGCTTCGTCCTTCGGCATTCCCGCTCTTTGTGCTTTCGACTCTCATCGCCCTGCTGGCAATTGCTCCCGCCGCCTTTGCCCAGCGCATGGTGAGCATCTCCGCCAAGGAAGCGAACATGCGGTCAGGGCCGGGAACGAAGTACGAAACGGACTGGACGTTGGGCCAGGGCTATCCGCTCAGAGTGATCGGCCGCCAGGGCAAGTGGCTCAAGGTGAGCGACTTCGAGAACGACAGCGGCTGGATCTATGGACCGCTGACCGGCAGCACGCCCATGCATATCGTCAAGGCCAAGATCGCGAACCTGCGCAGCCTGCCGTCGACCGAGAGCCGCATCGTCGGCAAGGTGAGCTATGGCGACGTGCTCAAGACGCTCGAGCGCCGTGAGAGCTGGGTCAAGGTGCAGCGCGAAGGCGGCCTGAAAGGCTGGATCGCCAAGCGGCTGCTCTGGGGCTGGTAGCTCTCAGATCAATCGGAGCGCGGCGCGCACCAGCGCACCGTCGCTCTTCTCCAGCTCGTCCATGATCGAGAAGTGATTGAGGCCGGCGAGCGGCAGCAGCTCGCTCGGCAGGCCGGCAGCCAGACGCGCTTCGTGGTAGGCGACCGATTGGCGCTGCAGCTCCGGCAGTTCGGCCGTGCCGTAGGTCAGCACGACCGGCGCGCTCTTCTTCGGCAGATGCAGGAGGGGGCTGGTCTTCGCAGCCTCTTCGGCCGTGAGCCGGAGATTGTCGTTGAGATAGTTCAAACGGCAGGGCTCGACATCGTAGATCCCGCTGATCGCCAGCCCGGCATCGACTCCCTCCAGAGCCAGCGTCGTGGCGGTGAGATGGCCGCCGGCCGACCAGCCCGACACGATCAGCCGCCCCTCCCCCACGCCATGCCGAGGTCCGTCGCGCCGCAGCCAGCGCACGGCCGACGCGATCTCGTCCACGATCTCCGACAGGGTGACGTCGGGACAAAGCGTGTAACCGAGAAAGGCCACATCCATGCCGTTGGCCAGCGGGCCCGCTGCCGTGCAGGCAAAAGTCTCCTTGGCGTTGCGCTGCCAGTAGCCGCCGTGGATGAAGGCAAAAAGCGGCGCGCCGGCCTTGCCGCACCGGAAGAGATCGAGCTTGTTGCGCGGCCGCGGCCCGTAGGCGAGATCCAACCCCTCGTTATGTCGCTTGCGGAAGGCGTCGCTGCGCGCGATCCAGCCCTCGCGGCGTTGCCCCGAATCGGCCACGGCATTGGTGTTGTCGTAGGCCTTGTCGAGCTCGGCCCGGGTCATGCCGTTCCAGACGATAGGCTGGGCTTCTGCGTTCATGCGCGAACTCCTGCGGGACGTCCGTCGTCTCTACCATGGGCACGCAGGTCTTCCCGAACACTCTATTCGATGCGAACCTGACGGCCGATGCCTTCGCCCGCGCCGCCGATCGCCCTTCGTGGTCCCCTTCTCACCTATACCGGCGATCCGTTCCGTGACGGGCTCGAGCGCACGATGGTGCATCTGCCGGATGCCATCGTGGTCGTGCGCAACGGCCTCGTCGAACGCGCCGGACCGGCCGCGGAAATCCTGCCGACCTTGCCGGCCGACCTCGAGGTTCGCGACTACGGCCGCGACGCCCTGATCTCGGCCGGCTTCATCGACAGCCACGTCCATTTCCCGCAGACGCCGATGATCGGCAGCCACGGCGAGCAGCTCCTCGACTGGCTCGACCGCTACACCTTCCCGACCGAGCTCAAGTTTGCCGACCGCGCCTTCACGCGCGAGGTCGCGCGCACCTTCCTCGGCGAAAACCTGCGCAACGGCATCACTACGAGCTGCGTGTACTGCACCGTTCACAGTCATTCCGCCGACATCCTGTTCGAGGAAGCCGAGCAGTTGGGGCTCCGGCTGGCCGCCGGAAAGGTCCTGATGGATTGCCGTGCACCCGACGGCCTCAAGGACACGGCGGAGACAGGCTATGACGAGTCGCAGGCGCTGATCGCCAAGTGGCACGGCCGCGGGCGGCTGCTCTATGCCATAACGCCACGCTTCGCCGGCACGAGCTCGCCGGAGCAGCTCGCCGCCGCCGGGGCGCTGTGGCGCGCCCACCCGGACTGCCTGATGCAGACGCATATCGCGGAGAACCAGGCCGAGGTGGCCTGGATCAAGGAACTGTTTCCCGACCGGCGCTCCTATCTCGACGTCTACGACCATCACGGCCTCTGCGGGCGAGGCGCCGTGTTCGGCCATGGCGTCTGGCTGGAGGACGGCGAGCTGCAACGCCTGCACGAGGCGGGCGCGGCGATCGCGCATTGCCCGACATCCAACTTCTTCCTGGGTAGCGGCGCCTTCGACCTCCGCCGCGCACTCGACCCGCGGCGGCCGGTCAGGGTCGGCCTCGGCACCGATATCGGCGCCGGCACCTCCTTCTCGATCCTCGCCACCCTGAACGAGGCGTACAAGGCCGCTCAGCTCAGCCGGCATGCCCTGTCGTCCGGCCACGCCTACTATCTGGCCACGCGCGGCTCGGCGGCGGCGATGCACCTGGAAGACAAGATCGGCAGCATCGCGCCCGGCATGGAGGCCGATCTGGTGGTTCTCGACATGCGCTCCACGCCGCTGATCGACTTCCGCATGAAGCAGGCCGAGAGCTTCACCGAGCAGCTCTTCATCCAGATGATCCTGGGCGACGATCGGGCGGTGCAGGCGACCTACGTGGCCGGCCGGTTGGCTTATGCCCGATCGTGAAATTACACTTTCCGTAGCGTTAATGTTCCGTGGCAGACCATAAATATGGTGGCTGAAAGCGGGGATTGGGGGTACGCTTCGGACGGTAGCTGAAGGAGGTGTTCATCCGTCCGAGGAACTTATTCCCCGACGGAATCCGGATCACCGGTGGATTTCCCGCCGTGTGCCCTGTCAGCCGCACCCTCCGACAGACCACCGATCGCCGACGCCTCCGCTTGCGGGGGCGTTTTGCTTTTTCGGCGACCGGTCCCGCTCCCCTGACCTTGATCCCGGAGTCTGAATATGGCCAAACGCGCCGCTCGCCGCGCCAAGCTGCACGCTATCGATAGCGCCCGTATTCATAACCTCGTTTTCGATCACACTCCGGCCAACGACCGAGACCAGAGCTACATCCGGAAAATCCGCCCTCGCAGCGAAAACCAACGTGTCCTGATGGAGGCCATCGAGTCAAAGCCACTGACCGTGGCCCTGGGCCCCGCCGGCACCGGCAAGACCTATCTCGCGATCTCCGCGGCCGTGGAGGCGCTGGACGCCGGCACCGTTTCGCGCATCGTGCTGTCGCGACCGGCCGTCGAAGCCGGCGAAAATCTCGGCTTCCTGCCGGGCGACATGCGCGAAAAGCTCGACCCCTACCTGCGCCCGCTATGGGACGCCCTGAACGACCGCCTGGGCGCCAAGCGGCTGAGCCAGCACCTCGACGACGGCACGATCGAGATTGCCCCGGTCGCCTTCATGCGCGGCCGCACCCTGAACAACGCCTTCGTGCTGATCGACGAGGCGCAGAACTGCACCTACGGCCAGCTCAAGATGCTGCTGACCCGGCTCGGCTGGCATTCGACCATGGTGATGACGGGCGATCCCGACCAGACCGACCTTCTGCCCGAACTGTCCGGCCTGGCCACGATCGGCACCCGGCTGGAAGGGTTGGAAGACGTCGCGGTGGTCCATCTGACGCAGGAAGATGTCGTGCGCCATCCGCTGGTCGGACGGATGCTGTCGGTGCTCTAAAGCCACCCATTTTATCCACAGATCGAAGCGCGCCAGACGATTGGATCAAAAAGAGAACATCACAAGGTACCAGCTCTTTGTGATTTTCCTTTCCAAGGCTGAAAAGCTTTTCAGAACAAAATGTTATGAGGCCGGCGGCGGGCGACTGCCACCGGCCTTACATTGAGTCAATATAGTGACGTTGGTGTAACGCCGAACAGGCGGAGGGCTTTTTCACAGACTTCCCCACATGCCCCTTCTCGAGGGCTGTTCCGGGAACAACGTGGTGTCTTGCGAGCCGTCGGCGGCCTCACCATTGTCCGCACCCGCTCAACCGATTGTTCGCGCCCGTGATCCGACCGTGACCGACGAAACCGACCTCGACCAGAAACCCAGCGAAGGCTCGCTTGCCGACGGCATGCGCATCATCGCCGAGTTCGTGCACACCCTGCCGCGCAAGCCCGGGGTCTATCGCATGATCGCGACGGACGGCGAGGTCCTCTATGTCGGCAAGGCGAAGTCGCTGCGCAGCCGCGTCGCCGCCTACACCCAGCCGACACGGCTCGCCACCCGGCTGATGCGCATGGTCTCGGCGACCGCGACCATGGAATTCGCCGTCACCGACAGCGAAGCCGAGGCGCTGCTCCTCGAAAACAACCTGATCAAACGGTTCCGGCCACGCTTCAACGTGTTGCTGCGCGACGACAAGTCGTTTCCCTACATCGTGATCCGCCGCGATACCGAATGGCCGCAGCTCGCCAAGCACCGCGGCACGCGCGAGCCCGCCAACGAGTATTTCGGCCCCTTCGCCTCGGCCACGGCGGTGAACCGCACGCTCTACGCCCTGCAGCGGGCCTTTCCGCTGCGTTCCTGCTCCGACGGTGTGTTCTCCACCCGCACGCGGCCCTGCCTGCAGTACCAGATCAAGCGCTGCACGGCGCCATGCGTCGGCCGCATCGAAAAGCCCGAGTACGACGCCATTGTCGACGACGTGCGCGGCTTCCTGGGGGGACGCAACCGGGAGGTCCAGCAGGCACTGTCGCAGCGTATGGAGCAGGCGTCGGCAGAGCTCGAATTCGAAGGCGCCGCGGTGCTGCGCGATCGTATCCGTGCGCTGGCGCAGATCCAGTCGCATCAGTCGATCGCCCTGCCCTCGATCGACGAGGCCGATATCTTCGCGGCCCATCTGGAGGGCGGCCAGATCTGCGTGCAGGTCTTCTTCCTGCGCGCCGGCCAGAATCTCGGCAACCGCGCCTACTTCCCGAGCCACGGCAAGGAGCTCGACGAAGGCCAGGTGCTCGAGGCCTTCATCGGCCAGTTCTACGAAGCGCGCCAGGCACCGCGCCTGATCCTCACCAGCCACGAAGTCGGCGAGCGCGAGCTGCTTGAAAGCGCCCTGGCGCTGTCGGCCGGTCACAAGGTCGAGATCCGCCAGCCCAAGCGCGGCGATCAGAAGGATGCGCTCGACCAGGCCGTCACCAACGCCCGCGAAGCGCTGGCGCGACGCATGGCCGAACGGGGCACGCAACGCCAGCTGCTCGACGGCGTGGCACGCGTTTTCGCTCTGGACGGGCCGCCGGAGCGAATCGAGGTCTACGACAACAGCCACATCCAGGGCACAGCGCCGATCGGCGCCATGATCGTCGCGGGGGCCGACGGCTTCCTGAAGAACGCCTATCGCAAGTTCAACATCAAGAGCGAAGGCGCCGCCGGCGACGACTTCGCCATGATGCGCGAGGTGATGAGCCGCCGGTTTGGCCGCGCCCTGAAGGAGAATCCCGACCGCGACGAGGATCACTGGCCGGATCTGGTGCTGATCGACGGCGGCCAGGGGCAGCTCGAGGCCGCGCGCCAGGTGATGAGCGAACTCGGCCTCGACGACATTGCCATGGTCGGCATCGCCAAGGGGCCCGACCGCGATGCCGGACGCGAACGCTTCTTCATGCCCGGCAAGGCGCCGTTCGCCCTCGAGCCGCGCGACCCGGTGCTCTACTTCCTGCAGCGGCTGCGGGACGAGGCGCATCGTTTCGCGATCGGCACGCATCGCACGCGCCGCGCCGCCGACATCACCCGCTCCGCGCTCGACGAAGTGCCGGGCATCGGCGCCGGCCGCAAGCGCGCGCTGCTCAATCATTTCGGCAGTGCCCGTGCGGTTGCCGTCGCAACGCTTGACGATATCAAGACGGTGCCGGGCATCTCCGATGCCCTTGCCCAGAAAATCCATGACCACTTCCGGGGCGGCCGCTAAGGTCGCAGCGAGATGTTGTTCAATCTGCCCAATATGCTGACCCTGTCGCGGATCGTGGCGATTCCGCTGGTGGTCGGCTGCTTCTGGCTCGACCGCGGCTGGGCACAGTGGCTGTCGATGATCCTGTTCGTGATCGCCGCGGTCACCGACTGGTTCGACGGCTATTTCGCCCGACGCTACCATCAGATTTCGCGTTTCGGCCGTTTCCTCGATCCCATCGCCGACAAGCTTCTGGTCGCCGCAGCGCTCGTCATGCTGGTCGAGGTGGGCACGCTGAGCGGCGTGAACGTGCTCGCCGCGCTGATCATCCTGGCACGCGAGATCCTGGTTTCCGGCTTGCGCGAATTCCTGGCCGAGCTCCGCGTCGGCCTGCCGGTGAGCGCGCTGGCAAAATGGAAGACCGCAGTGCAGATGGTGGCGATCGCGGCGCTGCTGGTCGGCGATGCCGCGTCGCCCTGGGTGACCCATGTCGGCGTCGTGCTGATCTGGATTGCCGCAGCCCTCACCTTGATCACCGGCTACGACTATCTGCAGACCGGCCTGCGCCACATGGCGGAGGACGTACCGGGAACCCAGAAATGAAGGTTCGCTACTTCGCCTGGATGAAGCGCACGGTCGGCGTTCCCGAGGAAGACGTGGCGCCGCCGGCCGAGGTGGCGACGGTCGGTGACCTCGTCGTGTGGCTGCGTCATCGCAGCCCGGGCCATGCCGAAGCCCTGGCGGAAGGCGCGGCCTTCGGCGCCGCCGTCGACCAGCGCACGGCAACCTTCGACGTGAAGCTCGCCGGTGTCCGCGAGGTCGCGTTCTTCCCGCCTTTCACCGGCGGCTGACGCCGTGAGCGTGCGCGTCCAGGAAGCCGATTTCGACGTCGGCGCCGAGCTCAGCCACCTCACCGATGGCAACAAGCGAATCGGCGGCCTTGCCGTGTTCGTCGGCCTGGTCCGCGAGATGCATGTGCGCGAGGGTTACCATCGCGACCGCGTCGATGCCATGACGCTCGAGCACTATCCCGGCATGACCGAGCGTGCCCTGGAAGAGATCGAGGCCGAGGCCAGGCGGCGCTGGCCGCTCGAAGCGACCCTGATCGTCCATCGCTACGGCCGCCTGGAGGCCGGCGACCGCATCGTTCTGGTGGCCGTCGGCTCGCCGCATCGCGAAGCGGCGTTCGAAGCCTGCGAATTCCTGGTCGATTGGCTCAAGACCAAGGCACCGTTCTGGAAGCTCGAGGAGACGCCGGCCGGCGAGAAGTGGGTCGGCGCCCATGTCGGCGACGATGCCGCCGCCGCTCGTTGGGAAAAGAAATCCTGACGTAACTGTTGCTGCCGCGAGCTACATCTTCTTCCAGTCGCCCGACTGTTCGAAGGCGAAAGCCGCCTTGTAGATCGTGGGCTCGTCCCAGTGCTTGCCGACCAGCATCAGCGATACCGGCAGGCCGTCCGACAGGCCGCACGGCACCGCCATGGCCGGATGGTGGGTGATGTCGAAGGGCGCGGTGTTGCTGATCATGTTGAGGGCGCGCTCGACATAGAGCTCGCGCGGCGCATCGGCCGGCGGCAGCTCGGTGGCCTTGATCGGCGTGGTCGGCATCATCAGGAGATCGTAATCCTCCAGCGCCTTGTCGTAGGCGGCGGTCAGCAGCCGTGTCTGGTTCATCGCCTTGCCGTAGTAGCGGCTGCCGTAGTAGCGGCGGATGTAGGTGCCGAACATGGTGAAGAGCTTGGTGGTTTCCGACATCTCGTTGGCGCGGCCGCGCCAGTTGCGATGGAAATCCATCAGGCTGGTGACATAGAGATCCGGCCGGCTGACGCCATAGCCATCGCCCCACATCATGGTCTGGGTCAGCCCTTCCGTGCCGATCGGCATCCAGAGCGCCGGCGCGACGAGATGCATCGGGATCGACACCTCGCCGACCTTGGCGCCCAGCGCCTCGTATTTCTTGGCCGCTTCCTTTACCTTGGCGTTCACGTCCTTCTCGGCATTGGGCTGGGCGAAGCCTTCGGTCACCAGGCCGATCCTCAGGCCCTTGATGTCGCCGGTCAGGGCCTTGGTATAGGGATGCGTCTTGACGCCGATCTGGCGCGAATCGTAGCCGTCGGGACCGGCCAGGACCTCCAGCAGCAAGGCGTTGTCGCCGACATTGGCCGTCATCGGGCCGGTGTGATCGACGTAGATCTCGATCGGCATGATGCCGGTATAGGGCACCAGCCCGTGCGTCGGCTTCATGCCGTAGGTGCCCGAGAAGGACGACGGCATGCGGATCGACCCGCCCTGATCGCCGCCCAGCGCCATGTCGGCCTCGCCCAGCGCCACCAGCACCGCACTGCCCGACGAGGAGCCGCCCGCCGAGTAGCCCATCTTGTAGGGGTTGTGCACCGGCCCCGTCGCGTTGGTGTGGCTGCCGCCGGACAGGCAGAAATTCTCGCAATGCGCCTTACCCACGATCGTGCCGCCGGCATCGAGCACGCGCTGCACGACGGTCGCGTCGATGTCGGGCACGTAGCCCTCCAGGGTTGCCGCCCCGTTCATCATCGGCACGCCGGCCAGCATGATGTTGTCCTTCAGCACCACGGTCTTGCCCTTGAGCTTGCCGCGGCTCGCTCCTTCCACCGTGGTCTTGACGTACCAGGCATTGTGCTTGTTCTCGTCGCCGGTCGGCCGATAGCCCGGCGTCCGCGGATACTTCACGCGCGGCAGGTTGTCGGGCATGGCGTCGACGACATTGTAGGCCGCCACGCTCGACTTCATGAGGTCGATGAACGAGCTCACATCGGCGTCGGTCAGCGACAGGCCGACCTCCTTCGCCACTTCGCGTAGTTGTTCTTCAGTCGGGACTTGAACGGCCATGGTTTCCTCCTCTTCAGTCGAAATCCGGCTTCGGGGTGCCCCGTTTCAGGGGGCAAGGTGCCGCATCAGATGCGGATCGTTCTTCACCGCGAGCGACGTGCCTTCCAAGGCGATCTGGCCGCGATCCATCACATAGGCGTGCTGGGCGACCTCGAGGGCCAGCTCGATATGCTGCTCGACCAGGATCACCGACATCTCGCGTGACAGCAGCTTCAGCCGATCGGCGATCTCCTCGATGACGCCGACCCAGACACCTTCAGTGGGCTCGTCGAGCATGATGAGCTTCGGCCGTCCCAGCACGGCCCGGCCGATCGCCAGCATCTTGCGTTCGCCGCCCGAGAGGGTGCCGGCGGTCTGCGTCAGGCGCTGCGCCAGCTTGGGAAAGAAGTCGAGCACGTAGTCCATGCCCGAACGGTCGGGTTGGCGCACGCCCCCCAGCAGGAGGTTTTCGCGGACCGTCAGCTTGGCAAAGATGCCGTGCTCCTGCGGCACGTAGCCGACGCCGCGCCGCACCCGACGCTCGGCCGCCTCGCGTTCCATCGCCACGCCGTCGAAGCGGATGCTGCCGGCCATGACCGGGATTTCACCGAACAGGGTCTTGAGCAGCGTCGACTTGCCCGCGCCATTGCGGCCCAGAATGGCAACGGCACCGCGCGCGGGAAGATTGATCGAAACGCCAAACAATACCTGGCTGCGGCCATAACCGGCGGCGAGGCCATCGGCCTGCAGGAGGTACGCGTCAGACACGGGTCGTGAACACCTGCTGGACCTTGGGCGAGCGCTGGATCGCCTCGACGTCCCCTTGATCCAGCACCTTGCCCTGATCCAGCACCGTGAGCCGATCGCATATATCGCGAATGAAGTGCAGATCGTGCTCGACGATGATCAGGGCGCAGTGCGCCTTGATCGGCTCGAGCAGTTCGCCGGTGACGCGCCGCTCCTCGGGACTCATGCCGCCCGTCGGCTCGTCGAGCAGCAGCAGCTTCGGCCGCAGCGCGAGCGCCATCGCGATCTCGAGCCACTGCTGCTGGCCGTGGCTCAGCTCGCCCGCGAGATCGTCGGCGCGGTCGATCAGACGAAAACGTTCGAGCAGGCCAGTGACCTCCCCATCGAGCGCCCGTCGCGACAAGGAGAAAAGCAGTCGCGGCAAGGTCTCGGCCGACTGCATGGCGAGCAGCACGTTGTCGTAGACCGATAGCTCCGGCAGCACTGCGGTGATCTGGAATTTGAGACTGAGGCCGGCCCGGGCGCGCTCATAGGGCGTCGCACGCGTGATATCCCGCCCCTCGAACACGATCGTGCCGCTGTCGGCGACATGGGCGCCGGCGATCGCCTTGAGCAAGGTGCTCTTGCCCGAGCCGTTGGGACCGATCAGGCCGTGAAAGGTGCCGGCCATGACGTCGATGTCGACGCCATCCAGCGCCCTCAAGGTGCGGAAGGTCTTGCCGACGCCGCGAATCTCGAGCAGCGCCATGGCGGCTATCGCTCCTTCCGCCGTCGGCCGTAGGAGCCGATGCGCTCGCGGTCGGACACGACCAGGCCGAGAATGCCCTTGGGCTGGAACATCACGACGGCCAGCAGGATCAGACCGAGAATCACCGGCCAGATCGGCTTGAGGGCATCCAGGTCGGACAGGACATAGGACAGGACCTCGACGGTCACCGCACCGAATACCGGGCCGATCAGGGTGCCCGATCCGCCGAGCAGGCAGTACAGCACGGCGGTCGTCGACAGGCCGGGCCCCATGTTGCCGGGTCCGATGAAGCCTTGATGGTAGCTGTAGAGGGCGCCGCCGAGGCCCGCGACGAGGCCGGCCAGGGAAAACACCACCGCCTTGAAGAGCTGGACGCGGTAACCAAAGAACGCCAGCCGCTCCTCGTTCTGACGCATGCCGGCGAGGACCAGCCCGAGCTGGGATCGCTTCAGGAAGCGCGCGCCGGCGTAGATCAGCACCAGGAGCGACAGCGCGAGAAAATAGAACGCCGTGCCTTCGACGAACTCGTAATCGCCGATCTTCAGGAGCTTGATCGAAGAAAGGCCATTGCCGGCGCCGACATACTGCCAGCCCGAAACGAGCCGCTCGGCGGCGTAGGATCCCGTCAGCGTACCGAGGGCGACGAAGATGGTGGTCGGCGGCTTGCGGCCGAGCAGCAGGAAAGCCGCGAACAGGCCGGCCAGGACCAGTCCGGCCAGCATCGCGAGCGGCAACGTGCCCCAGATCTCGCTGAACTCGAGGTCCCGCCCAACTAGAGCAATCACATAGCCGGCGACGCCGAAGAACAGCGCCTGCCCGAAACTCATGATGCCCGACAGGCCCCAGCACAGATCGAAGCTGATCGCCAGGAACGACAGGATCAGGACGTTGGTCGCCAAAGTGACGAGGTCCGTCCGGTCGCCCAGGACGACCGGCACGATCACGGCCAGGACCAGCGCGGCCCCCTCGACATAGGGCAACACGCGCCGCGGAACGCGGGATCCCGAGCGCACACGCGTACCTGTCGGCTCCGCCATCGCTACTCCGGAGACGTCGTTGGTCAGCATTCCTTGGGATCGACCATCTTGTCGCTCGCGATCACCTCGTAGCGCGTCTTGCCGGCGTCGACTTTGCACTGCGCGATGTACATGTTCATCTTGCAATGCATCTTGCCGGGCACCATCTCGGCGCCGCCGCCCGGTCCGTTCTCGATTTTCGCCTTGTCCATCGCGGCCGAGACGGCGTCGCGTGACAGGTCGCCGTTGGTTGCCTTGACCGCGGCTTCGTAGAACTTGATGCCGCGATACATGCCCGTCGCCGCCGAACCCGCGGTGAACAGGTATTTAGTGTCGGGGAATTTCTTGGCGTAGTCGGCCTGGAGCTGCTTGCTGAACGGATCGTCCACCGACTGGAAATAGTCGAGGCAGCTGTAGAGCCCCTCCATCTCCTGGGCCGGATGATAGTTCAGCAGGTTCTCGTCGTAATAGACGCAGCTCAGCACGCCACCATTTTTCTGGAAGCCCGATTCGTAGAGCTGCTTCACGAAGGGTTGCAGGCCGGGCGGGATGACGGTGTTGAAGACGCAATCCACCTTGCCGTCGCGGATCTTGCCGATGGTCGCCGAATACTCGGCCTGGTCGAGTGGGTAATATTCCTCGAACACGACCTCGGCGCCGTTGGCCTCGATGACCTTGCGCGCATATTTGTTCAGGAGCTGCGGCCAGACATAGTTGGCCGACGGCAGGGCGAAGCGCTTCTTGCCGGCCGTCTTGATCAGGTAGGGAATGAGCTTGTCGCATTGCTGCGCCGGCGTCGGACCGGTGCAGTAGAGGGACTTGGTGCACTCCTGCCCCTCGTAGAGCTGCGGGTAGATGTAGAGCGTACGGCCGCGATTGACGATCGGGTCCTTGATGGCCTGGCGCATCGCCGAGGTGATGCCGCCCAGCACGACATTGACCTTCCGCTCCTGGATGAGCTTGCGCACATTGCCGACGGCGATCTTGGGATCGGATGCCGTGTCCTCGAGGAAGAGTTCGATCGGCCGGCCGACGACGCCGCCCGCCTTGTTGATCTGCTCGACCGCGAACTGTGCGACCTGCCAGTTGGCGTTGCCCGACGGCGCGATCGCGCCCGTGATGTCGGTGGCGATGCCCATGCGGATGGGCTCGGCCGCGAAGGCGCCCTTGGGCGCCAGCATCCAGCCCCCGCCACCGGCCACCCAGCCCGCTGCACCGAGCGCCCCGGCGCCCAATAGACGTCGTCGACCGAAGCTACGCATCTTGTCGGTCATGGTCAGAGCCTCCCTTGCGTGATGAATCCCTGCGGCCGGAACTTCACGATGATCAGCGCGATGATGAACACCAGCGGGTCGGCCAGGACCGGGATGACGACCCAGGGCAGGCCCGCCGCCATGCCGCCGACGACGGCAGCGCCCAGGACCGGGCCTTCGAACGTGCCGACGCCGCCCAGCATCACCGAGAGAAAGGCCTGCACCAGGAAGCGGGTGCCGATATCGGCGGAGAGCTGATAGAGCGGCACGATCAAGGCGCCGGCGAGACCCGCCAGTGCGGCGCCGAAGGCGAAAGTCATGGCGTAGAGCCGCGACGTCGAGATGCCGCAAGCCCGCGCCAGGTTGGGATTCTCGAGCGATCCCCGGATCTGAAGCCCGAGCGACGTCCGCGCGAGGAATGCCCAGGTCAGGGCGATGATGCAGGCCGTCACGAGCACGATGACGGTGCGCCAGATCGAGAAGTCGACGCCGAACAGGGTGAACGCCCCCGGCAAGGGCTCGGAGATCGACTTGTAATGTCCGCCCAGCAGGCCGCGCACGATCTCCCGGATGACCAGACCGACGGCGTAGGTACCCAGCATGGCGATGATCGGCGCAGCATAGAAGCGGCGGATGACCAGACGTTCCAGCACCACGCCGATCAGCGCCAGCACCAGGGGCGCCGCCAGGATGCCGGCCCAGCCGGGCAGGCCGCTGCTTTCGAAAAGGTAGACGGTGTAGGCGCCCAGCAGCACGAACTCGCCGTGGGCGAAATTGAAGATGCCCATCATGCTGGCGATGATCCCGAGGCCCAGCACGATCAGCACCATCACCGAAATGAAGGCGAGCAGGTCGAACGCGAGCTTTATTTCGATGCCCATGGTCACCGCATGCGATCGAAGCCACTGCCGCCCAGCGCGCTGACGGCCTGAGAACCGTGGAATTCACATATTTAAAACAGAAACTTTTCAGTTTTCAAATAATTTCGGATCACCGACCGGCGCTCAGAATCTTTCGAGCACTCGAAAGTCGAACCCGTCGGCCTCCGCTAGATAGATCGGCATCTCGGCACGCCGGCGACGGAAACCCACCGGCCCCCGCCCTGCCTGATAGACGAGGCTCGATGCGTGAGCCGTCAGGTCCGGCAAGTGCAGAGTCTCGGCTCGACGCGCCAGGGCCTCGAGGAAATACAGTCCTTCGTAGTTCGCCTGGGCGACGGCGCCAGGGACCGGTGCGGTGGCGCCGAACGCCTTGCGATAGGCGCCGAGAAAGCCCTCGTTGTGCGCGGTCTTCACGCTGGCGAAGTAGCCGAAGGCCGTGAACAGGTTCGTCGTGTTGTCAGCGCCAATGCCAAGGAGAACCGTTTCGTCGATGCAATTGGCCAGCCGCAGCACCTTCTCGCTGAGACCATACTCGGCGAACAAACGGTTGAAGAGGACGCCGTCGAGGCCGATCAGTGAGATGAAGACGACGTCCGGCTTCAAGGCCTGTATGCGCTCGATGTAGCGGTGATGATCGTGGTCGCCCAGCGAGACGAAATCCTCCCCCACGACCCGGCCTCCGGACTCGGCGATGTAGCGCTTGACCTCGCGGTGCGAGAGCCAGGGCCAGACATAGTCGCTGCCGATCAGATACCAGCGCCGCGCGTGCTTGCGTTCGGCCAGCCAGGCGATCGCCGGGCGTGCCTGACGGGGCGGCGTTTCGCCGATCGCAAACAGATCGGGCGTTCGCTCGCCGCCTTCGTAGATCGACGGATAGATGTAGGGCAGATGACCGGTGAATGTCCGGCGCAGCGAGACGCGGACCGCGCTGATGTGATTGCCGACGACGACGTCGGCGCCGCCGAATTCGACGATATCCTCGGCATCGCGCGTCACGTCCTCGATCGCAGCACCGGTGTCCACGATGGTGAGTTCGAGTTCGCGTCCCAGGACGCCGCCGCGCGCATTGATCTCGCTGGCGGCAAGAACCGCGCAATTGACCGACGAAGGCCCCCAGATGCCGGCGGTGCCTGTCATTGTCACAAAGTGTGCAACACGCAGCTTGGATCGGTCTCGCTGAAGGGCCTTCGGCAGATTGTGGACCAGGGGATGAGGCACTGCGGGGCGTCCGCCCGATCCGAGCGCCGAATGTAGCCCGTCCGCGGTCAGCACGGCGGTGCCGTCGCGTCGAGTAGGCCCAAAGGAGATCGCCGCATGCCAGCCTCCGTATCCCACCATCATGCCCCGCGGACAGGCGTTCGGAACCATCAACAGCGTCGACGCTGCGTCGAAACGGTAACGCGCCAAATATTATTGAATTTTCAATAATTGAAGCACATATAAAAGGGCACCGTCGAGCATGCATGTTCCATGCCTTTGACGGATCATGGGGTCGTTCGTGCCAGATTCTTCATCCACCGATTCGCCCATCACCGTGCACCTGGCCTATCTGCTTGCCCAGGCCAACCGCGAGATCAACCGGCAGCTCGATGCGCGACTGCGCGCCGAAGGTGTGCCGGTCGAGCAGTGGCGCATTCTGAAGGTGCTGTCCGATGGCAACGGGCGATCGATGGGAGAGTTGGCGGAAGCCGCCCTGCTCAACCATCCGACCTTGACCAAGACGATCGATCGCATGGTCGCCGATTCGCTGGTCTATCGCATCTCCGACCCGGCGGATCGCCGCAAGGTGCTGATCTTCTGTTCCGACCGCGGCAAGGAGCTGGCGAAGCGTCTGTCTCCGCTGGCCTTGGGTCAGGAAGCCCACATCGCCAAGAACTACGGCGACAAGCCGACGGCGCAGCTCAAGCGTCTGCTCGAAACGCTGATCGAACGCGCAGGGTAGGCATACATCGCGGGCGTGCCGTCAGCCCAGCGCCACCAGCGCCAGGTTGGTGATCCCGCGGGCGCGCAACTTGTCGGCCGCCATCAACGAGCGCTGGCCACTGCGGCAGGCCAGCACGACCCGGCCCTGCGGCTCACCCAACTCCTCGATCGTATCGACCACGAGCCGGCGCGCGCCAGCGAAGGGTGACACCGGCGCCTCGTCGAGCCCGCGCAGATCGACCACGATATCGTCGGCTCGAACAGCTTCGGGGGCAATGAAGGGCACGGCCGCGTCGGGTTCGGGACTGCCCGCGAAACCGAAGCCGCCGAACGCCAGGCGCCTGGCATCGAAGGTCACCACGCGGCCGACCGCTGAAGGTTCGAGGCCCAGCAGCACATGCAGGGCAAGATGGGCCTGCAGGCTGCCCAGCACGGCGACGGCACTGCCCAGCACGCCGACCGTGTCGCAAGTGCCACCGTCGATCGATACGTCGGGAAACACCGCACGATAGCTCGGGCCGCCGCCGCAGAAGGTGCCGACATAGCCGGTGAGGCCGATCACCGACGCGCTGATCAGAGGCTTGGCGGCGGCAAGACAGAGGTCGCTCAGCATGTAGGTGACGGCAAAACTGTCGGCGGCGTCGATGACGAGATCGGCCGCCTCGACCAATGCGCCGGCATTCTGCGGCGTCAGGCGCACGACATGCCCTTCGAGGCGCACCTCGGGATTGAAGCCGTGCAGCGCCTCCCGAGCCGCTTCGACCTTCGGCCGTCCGATATCGGACATGCGGTAGAGCGGCTGGCGATGGAGGTTGGTGACCTCGACCGTGTCGTGATCGACCAGGACGATGCGGCCGACCCCCGCCCCCACCAGATACTGCAGCACCGGGCAGCCGAGGCCGCCCGCGCCGATCACCATCACGGAGGCCGCCGCCAGGCGGGCCTGCCCTTCGGGCCCGACCTCACCCAGGATCGTCTGGCGTGCGTATCGATTACTCATGATGCGCCCCGTTCATGAAGGTCGCGTCGCCGCAATCCACGCCTTCGCCTGGCCGATCGGGTCGACGTGGTTCACGATGTCGCCCACCACCGACGCAATGTCGGCGCCGGACTTCAGGCAGAGCAGCGCCCGCTCCAGGGTAAGACCGCCAATGGCGACCAACGGCCGGTCCCCGATCAACTTCTTCCATTCGGCCAGCCGATCCGTGCCTTGCGGCGCCCACGGCATCTGCTTCAGCTTGGTGGGATAGATCGGCCCCAGGGCCACGTAATCGGGATCGACGGCCAGGCCCTTCTCGAGCTCGGCATGATCGTGCGTGCTGACGCCGATGCGGATGCCGGCGCGGCGCAGCGCCTTCACGTCGGCATCGACGAGATCCTCCTGGCCGAGATGGACATAGTCGCAGCCCTCGTCGATCGCGACCTGCCAGTAGTCGTTGACGATGAGCTGTGCGCCTCCGGCCTTGCAGGCGTCTCGCGCTTCACGCACCTGGCGACGGACTTCCGCCTCGGGCTGCTCCTTGATGCGCAGCTGGATCAGCCGGGTTCCGGCCGGCAGCAACTTCGCCACCCAGCCCGCATCGGGCACTACGGGATAGAAGGGGTCGAGAGTCATATCCGTCAGTCTCCAAATCCATCAATCGCCGAGCGCGGCCTTGCCGATGACCGGCGTCGACGGCACGGCCATGTCGCGCGGCTCCATCGGTCGCGCGAGGTAGGCGGCCCGACCGGCTTCCGTGGCGAGCGCAAAGGCCCGCGCCATCTCGACCGGATCGCCGGCTTCGGCGACGGCCGTGTTGAGCAGCACGGCGTCGTATCCCAGCTCCATCGCCGCGGCCGCGTGCGAGGGCACGCCGAGGCCGGCATCGACGACCAAGGGAACGTCGGGGAAATGCGCCCTGAGAGATCGAAGGCCGTAGACATTGTTCAGGCCGCGCGCCGATCCGATGGGCGCTCCCCAGGGCATCAGCACCTTGCAGCCTGCTTCGACCAGGCGGTCGGCCACGACGAGATCCTCGGTCGTATAAGGGAAGACCTCGAACCCGTCCTCGGCGAGGATGCGCGCCGCCTCGACCAGCCCGAACACGTCGGGCTGCAAGGTGTCGGCCTCGCCGATCACCTCGAGCTTGATCCAGGGTGTATCGAACAGCTCGCGCGCCATATGCGCAGTGGTCACCGCCTCCTTCACCGAATGACAGCCCGCGGTGTTGGGCAGCACACGCACGCCCAGCCCCTGGATGAAAGACCAGAAACTCTGGCCGGCGCGGCCGGTACCGCTTTCCCGGCGCAGCGAGACGGTCACCACCTCGGCGCCCGAGGCCTTGATGGCCCGCTCCAGCACGGCCGGAGATGGATAGCGCGCCGTGCCGAGCAGCAGGCGTGACTTGAGATCGATGCCATAGAAGGACATGGCTAGCCTCCCTGCATCGGCGCCACGACCTCGACACGGTCGCCGTCGGTCAGCGCGGTGCGCGACCGCGCCGTCGCGGCGACGAAGCGGCCGTTCACCGCCGTGGCGATCTTGCGGCCGCCATAGCCCAGCGTGTCGAGCGCCGCGGCCAGGGTGCCGGGCTCGACCTCATGCGCGTCGTCGTTCAGGAAGATCTTCATCCTTCGTCTCCAGAGAAGCGGCGACCTCGCCGGCGAGCCAGGGCGCCAGCAGGAAGCCGTGACGGAACAGGCCGTTGGCGTGCAGCACGCCATCGACGTGCCGCAGCTGCGGCAGGTTGTCGGGGAAGGCCGGCCGCAGATCCGCCCCCAGCTCGACGATCTCGGCCTCGCCGAACGCGGGATGGAGCGTGTAGGCGGCATTCATGAGATCGACGGCCGATCGCAGGCTGACGCCGCGGCGTTCCTCGCTTTCGATCATCGTGGCGCCGATCATGAACAGGCCCTCGCCCCGCGGCACGATGTAGAGCGGGATGCGGGGATGCAGCAGGCGCACCGGCCGCGACAACGACAGCTCGCGGGTCCGCACGACCATCATTTCGCCGCGCACGCCGCGCAGGTCGGCCAGGCGATCGCGCGCCGCGAGACCGCGACAGTCGACGACCATGGAGACACCTGTCCCAGCGCGTGACGCGGTGCCGGCATCGGTCGTGCCGAAGCGGATCGGCACGCCGCGCGCCGCAAGCGTGGCAGCCAGTCCCGCCAGCGCCTTGCGGGGATCGAGATGCGCTTCGTCGGGAAAGAAAAGGCTGCGCCGAAACCGTCCGGCGAGGTCGGGCTCGAGATCGCCCAGGCGATCGCCGTCGATCCAGTCGAAGCGTTCGGTGCGCTGCGCAAAGCGCGTGAGGTCGGCCGCATCACGCGCCGGAGCGACCACGAGGCTTCCCTTGCAGACGGTGCCGGGGAAATGTCGCCGCCACCAATCGATCGACGGCACGCCCAGACGGGCGACCGCTTCGTCGGTGGTCGCACGCTCGCACCACGGCGCCAGCATGCCGCCGGCCATCCAGGAGCATGCCCCCTCGCCCAGAGCAGCGGCGCGCTCGACAACTTCGACGGCGACCCCCCGCGCGCTCAGCTCCACGGCGCAGCTGAGGCCTGCGACGCCGGCTCCGATGACAGAAATTGCGGGTCTCTTCACGACTGACTCCCGTTCCTTCGCCGGCATGATCCGGATCAGGTTCAAAGGGTTCAGCCGTAGCGGCTGTCTCAGCCCGGCCTCTCGCTGGAGACCGGACACCCCTCGGACGTCATCGAGAAAAGGGGATTGCAGCCCCCTATGTCAAGGCTTCGTCATGCCGCCAACGGTGGCGCTTCCGTCATGAGATGCGTGGCCTCGCCGAAGCCTTCGCAGTCCGGCTCGCGTACCAGCTTCTGGAAGTCGGCCATCAGCGTCTTGGCGATCGGGCCGGCCTGATAGTGGTGCTGGTCGATCGAGCCCACCGGGACGATCTCGGCGGCGGACCCACAAAGGAAGACTTCGCTTGCGTCGGCGAGTTCTGCCGGCATTACGGCGCGCTCCTCGACCGTCCAGCCGCGCTTGCGGGCCATGCCCATGACGGCGCGCCGCGTGATGCCGTCGAGAAAATTCTCGGGCTTCGGCGTCACCAGCTTGCCGTCGATCACCAGGAAAATGTTGGCCCCGGTCGATTCGGCGATGCGCCCTTCCCAATCGAGCATCAGCGCGTCGTCGAAGCCCGCCTTGAGGGCACGGTCCTTCTCGATGCCGCAGACGATATAGAGGCCGGCCACTTTGGCCTGGCCGGGCGCCATGTCCGGCGACGGCCGGCGATACTTCGCCATGGTCATGCTGATGCCCGCCTCGCGCGCCAGCACCGAGAGCCTGCCCTCCTGCGCCCAGGGCGCGATGGCGAGATGGACGGTCGTGCCGATGGCCGACACCCCCATGACCTCGGAACCGCGCCAGGCGATCGGCCGGACATAGCCGCTGGTGAGCTGGTTCGCCTTGACCACAGCCCGCGTCGCCTCGTCGATCTCCTCGCGCGACCAGGGCAGGTCGTAGTCGAGCAGCCGTGCCGATCGGATCAGGCGCGCGCTGTGTGCCGAAAGGCGGAAGACCCGGCCGTCATAGATGCGTTCGCCCTCGAAGACGGCCGACCCGTAATGCAGGGCGTGGGTCAGGACATGCAGGCGGCTCTCGCGCCACGGCACGAGCTGGCCGTCCAGCCAGATCGCTCCATTGCGATCATCCATGGTTAAGGACATTGCGACATTCCCTTCCTGATGATTCCAAATGGGTCTCTTTGACATCCACAATCACAACTAAATGACCAAATAGGTCAATATTACTGACCTTGTCAATAAAACTGACGACGAGCGCTATCGGAGCCTGAAAAGGCCCGGTGCCGACGTCGCAGGACGGCCAGATCAAGTCAGGAGAGGTCAGGTCAGGAGGGGAACGAGGTCGGGATCGCCCTTTTGCATGGCCCGCCGATAGGCGTCGCGCTGGCCGATACGCTGCAGATAGGCGCGGATCGCGGGATAGGGCGCGAGATCGAACGGCAGGAAGAGCCGCATGGTCGTCAGGGTGAAGACAATCATGATGTCGGCGGTCGTGAACGTGTCGCCGGCGAGGAACGTCGCCTTGGCAAGCCGAGCCTCGAGGTGGCCGAGAGCAAGATCGAGCCGGCCCTGCATGGCGCGCAGGATCGGATTGTCCTGCGGCAGCTTCAGGCGCGCCAGGATCATGTTGCGGCCTGTTGCCGGCTGCAGCGTGCCGTTGGCGAAATGGAACCAGTAGAGGAACTGGGCGAACTCGGGATGATCGGGCGGAACGACCAGCCGCCCCTTGCCGTATCGCGCGACGATGTAGTCGACGATCGCCGCCGACTCGGCCAGCACGAGGTCACCGTCGGTGATCACCGGCGCGGCGCCCATAGGATGCAGAGCCTTATACGCAGGCGGCGCCAGGCGGGTGACGGGGTCGCGGTCGTAGACCTTGAGCTCGTAGGGAATGCCGAGTTCTTCGCAGAGCCAGACGATCCGCTCGGACTGCGACTTGCCGAGATGATGAACGATCATCGAGCCCTCACGACAGGAAAGAAAATGTCCGACGCGACCGCCGCGGCGTAACATCGCCTTCGCCGGGGTGTCAACGCAACGCGCCCGCTCTATAAAGGCGGCGTGGAATCGAGACCGCCCGCCAATCCCCTGTTCCTGCGCGACGAAGAGCTGCGCCAGGGCATCGAACTCATGTTCTATGCCTATCGCGACTTCACCTTCGAATCCGACCAACAGCTCAAGCGCTATCAGCTCGGCCGGGCGCATCACCGTGCGCTCTATTTCATCGGTCGCCATCCCGGCCGCACCGTCGGCCATCTCCTGTCGATCCTGAAGGTGACCAAGCAGTCGATCAGCCGGGTGCTGAAGGATCTGATCAGCCAGGGCTATGTCGAACAGAAGAGCGGCGCGCGCGACCGACGCGAACGGCTGCTGTGGCTCACCGAGCGCGGTCAGACTCTCGAACGCGATCTCACCGACCGGCAGAGCCAGCGCTTTGCCCGCGCCTACCGCGAGACCGGCGCCGAGTCGGTCGAGGGCTTCCGCAAGGTCCTGCTCGGCCTGCTCGATCCGGCGGAGCGTGCCGTGGTCGACAAGCGGGTGCGCGGCGGCGGGCGCTGATCCCCATGGATGCCTCGGCCGACAAGCCGCATATCCTGGTCGTCGACGACGACACGCGCCTGCGCGAGCTCTTGAAGTCGTTCCTGTCGCGCAACGACTTTCGCGTCTCGACCGCCGCCAGCGCGGCCGAAGCGCGCCAGCGGCTGGGATCGTTCGACTTCGACCTGATCGTGCTCGACGTGATGATGCCGGGCGAGACCGGCCTCGCCTTCGCCGCCGAGCTGCGGCGCACCGACGACGTGCCGATCCTGATGCTGACGGCGATGGTCGACACCAAGGATCGCATCGCCGGCCTGGAGACCGGCGTCGACGACTATCTCGGCAAGCCCTTCGAGCCGCGCGAGCTGCTGCTGCGCATCCAGAGCGTCCTGCGCCGCGGCCGGCCGGCAGCTGTGGTGGCCACGCCGGAGGGAGAGCTGCACCAGGTCCCGTTCGGCCCCTACCAGTTCGATCTCGACCTGGGTGAGCTCACCCAGAAAGGCAAGCGCATCCCGCTGACCGATGCGGAGATCGCCCTGATGCGCGCCTTCACCAGCCGCATGGGCGAGGTCCTGAGCCGCGAGACGCTGTGCAAGACCGTCGGCAGCGGCGTCAACGAGCGCGCGATCGACGTGCAGGTGACTCGCCTCCGACGCAAGATCGAACCCGATCCGTCCTTTCCGCGCTATCTGCGCACTGTCCGCGGCCAGGGCTACCGGCTGGTCGACGCATGAGCTGGAACGCTGCGCGCGATCTCTTCGAGAGGATCGCGCAATGGTCCGACAGACATTCGCCGCAGACCCTGTTCGCGCGCGCGCTCATCATCATCGTGGTGCCGATGCTGCTGCTGCAGGCGCTGTCGGCCTGGTGGTTCTACAGCCAGCGCGGCGACAACGTGACCAACCGGCTGGCCATCCTGCTGGTGCGCGACATCCGCCTGCTGATCTCGCTGCGCTCCGACTTTCCCGACGACCCGCATCGCGACTGGATCCTGCGCCGTTCGGCCCAGGACCTGCTGCTGTTCGTCAGCTTCCGCAAGGGCATCGTGCGGCCGTTCAAGCAGCCCGAATATTTCGACATCGTGGCGCGCGAAGTGCAGGGCGCGCTCGAGGCCGACATCAAGCGGCCATTCTTCCTCGACAACAATATCGGCGGCGGCCAGCTCCTGATCGAGATCCAGCTCTCCGACGGCGACGTCATGGACATCCTGGTGCCGCATGTCCGCCTCACCTTCGGATCGAGCTTCGCCTATGTCGTGGCCCAGCTCGGCCTCGCCCTCGTCCTGTTCGGCCTCGCCATCTGGTTCATGCGCCGCGAGCTGGTGCCGATCGAGCATCTCGGCGTCGCCGCCGATGCCCTGGGCAAGGGCCGCGACGTGCCCGATCTCGCCTTCTCCGGGGGCACCCGCGAAGTCCGCAACGCCGCAACCGCCTTCCACACCATGCGGATCCGCCTGCGCCGCTCGATCCAGCAGCGTACCGAGATGCTGGCGGGCGTCAGCCACGACCTGCGCACGCCCCTCACCCGCATGAAGCTGTCGCTGGCATTGCTGCCCGAGTCGCCCGAGACCAAGGAGCTGAACGACGACGTGCGCGACATGGAGCGCATGATCGAAGGCTACCTCGCCTTTGCCCGCGGCGAGGGTGACGAGGATCCGGTGATGACCGACCTCTCGGAGATCCTGGAAGATGTTGCAGCCGGCGCGCGGCGCGACAACGCCGATCTCGATCTCCAGTGGCAGGGCGACATGAATGTCGAGCTGCGGCCACTCGCCATCAAGCGCTGCCTGACCAATCTCGTCTCCAATGCCATGCGCTACGCGCAGCACGTGAAGCTGGAGGCGGTGCGCGGCCGCACCTCGGTCGAGATCATGGTCGACGACGACGGTCCGGGCATTCCGATCGACAAGTTCGAGGACGTCTTTCGCCCCTTCTTTCGCCTGGACGAGTCGCGCAACGTCGACACCGGCGGGGTCGGCCTCGGCCTCACCATCGCCCGCGACATCGCGCGCAGCCATGGCGGCGACGTGGCGCTGTCGTCCTCGCCGATGGGCGGATTGCGCGTGACCGTGCGAATTCCGCTATGAGCGGGCCGGCGGACCTGCCGCTGGCTTGTCGGCCAGCCCCCTATGCTACAGTGACGTAAATATCCGAGAGAACGATGTCCAAGACCAAAGCGCTTCAGTTCGTCCATCATCCGCATCCCAGCCCGCTGGCCGCCGACAAGCGCGCCGAGCTGCTGAAGAATCCGGGCTTCGGCCGGGTCTTTTCCGACCATATGGCGACCGTCCGCTACAGCGACGCCGAGGGCTGGCACGATGCCCGGATCGAGCCGCGCGCGCCGATCCCGATGGATCCGGCGGCCGCGGTGCTGCACTACGCGCAGGAGATCTTCGAAGGGCTCAAGGCCTACCGGACCGAGGGCGGCGGCGCGACCCTGTTCCGGCCCGACGAGAACGCCCGCCGCTTCCAGCAGTCGGCCGAGCGTCTGGCCATGCCGATCCTGCCGGAGAAGGTGTTCCTCGACGCCGTCGACCAGCTGGTCAGCATCGACCGCGCCTGGATCCCCGACGGCGACGGCAGCCTCTATATTCGCCCCTTCATGTTCGCCAACGAGATCTTCCTCGGCGTGAAGCCCTCGTCGGACTATCTCTTCATCGTCATCGCCTCGTCGGTCGGCGCCTACTTCAAGACCAGCGCCCCGGCCGTGTCCGTCTGGGTCTCGCAGGAATACACGCGCGCCGCACCGGGCGGCACGGGCGCCGCCAAGTGCGGCGGCAACTATGCCGCGAGCCTGCTCGCCCAGGCCGAAGCGACCCGTCACGGCTGCGACCAGGTCGTGTTCCTCGACGCCGTCGAGAAGCGCTGGGTGGAAGAGCTCGGCGGCATGAACGTCTTCTTCGTGTTCGACGACGGTTCGATGGTCACCCCGCCCCTCGGAGGCACCATCCTGCCAGGCATCACCCGCTCCTCGCTGATCCGGCTCGCCAAGGACAAGGGCATCACCGTGCGCGAAGAGCCCTACTCGATCCAGCAATGGAAGACCGATGCGGCCAGCGGCCGTCTGCGCGAAGCCTTTGCCTGCGGCACGGCCGCGGTGGTGACGCCGATCGGCACGGTGCGCGCGCCCGACGGCGAGTTCACCATCGGCAACGGCGGCTCGGGTGCACGCACGGAAGAGCTGAAGGCCTCGCTGGTCAACATCCAGCGCTGCCGCGCCGCCGACCCCTACGGCTGGATCCACAAGGTCTTCTGAAAGTCCTGCACTGGCCTTCCCACCAGGGCTGCCCCATGATCGCGGGACAGGGGACCTCGCACCATGCGTCGTTCGGACAAGGGCCGCGGGCCAACTTCGGCCTCCAGACTGCTGCAAAGCTGGGCGACCAGGGATCGGCACAAGCTGTCGATGCTGCCGAAGCGCAAGCCGCTTCAGGCTGCCCAGATTCAAGGCGATGAAGCTGTTGAAGCCATCTGCGCCGTAATCCGCCGCATCCCTTTGGGCTGGGTTGCGACCTATGGCCAGGTCGCCGCGATGGCGGGCATGCCGAGGCGCGCTCGCCTTGTCGGCCGTGTGCTTCAGCGCCTTGACCCAGGAACCAAGATCCCGTGGCATCGTGTCGTCAACGCCAAGGGCGAGGTGTCCTTCAGCCTGTCCCGCAATGGCGGCGACATCCTCCAGCGGCGCCTGCTGGAGAAGGAAGGCCTCAGATTTGACGCCAGAAACCGTTTGGACCTGGAGCGATGCCGCTGGCTCGATTAGGGCGTCGAGCCTCCGGCTGCAGTCAGTGCAAGGCTCGAGGCCCTAGAATAGCTTCCCGCCGTTGGGCACGACCTGATCCGGCGCAAAGAGCACCACGCCGCCATTGCCGTCGGGGAAGCCCAAGGTCAGAACCTCGGACATGAACTTGCCGATCTGACGCGGCGGAAAATTGACCACGGCCGCGACCTGGCGGCCGATCAGGCATTGCGGCGTGTAGTGCGCCGTGAGCTGCGCCGAGGATTTCTTCGTGCCGATCTCGGGACCGAAATCGATCACCAGCCGGTAGGCCGGCTTGCGGGCGCCCTCGAGCAGGGCGGCCTCCAGGATGGTGCCGACGCGGATGTCGACCTTCTCGAAGTCTTGGTAGGCGATCTGGGTCATGGTGGCGGAACCCTACTGTGGCCCGACCAAAAGAAAAGGGCCGCTGATGCGGCCCCTATAAAAGAAAGGGCCGCTGGTGCGGCCCTTCCCTCGATCGATCGGCTGGCGGCCGACGAACCTTACTTCTTGGCGATCGCCGTCTTGACCTCTTCGGTCAGCTCGGCAACGCGCTCGCTCAGCGCCTTCAGCGCGTCGGTGTGGCCCTTGCTGTAGAGGTCGGCCAGCTCCTTGGAGTTGGCAACAGCCGACTCATAGGTCTTCTTCACGAAGTCGATCTGCTTGGCGGCCTTCTCCTCGACGGTGGCGGCGGCCAGCACTTCGCTGCCGTGCTTGGAGAAGTCTTCCAGCGCGGTGCGGAGCATGTCGCCCTGGCGCTGCGCGATCGCCTTCATCGACTCGACGGCGGCCGTGTTGACCGAGGTCAGCGTGGCGAAGTTCTTACGGGCGGTCTCGACGACGGTCTCGACGTTCACGACCGGCAGCTTGAACTCGCTGGAGAACTTGCTGAAGTCGAAGTCGGTGAACGGGTTCTTGAAAGCACCATTGGCGTACATGAGAAGTCTCCTGGCAGGGCAAAACGACGGAAAGTCCGGGTGCCCCGCCCCGATTGCTGCGGTGCACAATGGAGGCTAATCTAGGGATGCGGCGCAGCGAGTCAAGGGTCGATTTTGTGCAGCGCACAAAATCTTCACGCCGCGGGCGAAACAGGAGACTCCGTAGCATTCCGAGGTTTCGGACTTCTTGTATATTTATCAAAGAGTTGTGACCATCTTTCGGCAGTCTTGAGACGGCTGTCGAGGGCCGCCATCGTCTTCGACAGATCCCCTGTCTCGTCGCCGTCGAAGACGCGGGATACGGCATGGTGGATGGCCAGCAACCCGTTCTGCCGCATTGCACCAGCGAGACCGTCGCTGGGGATCGACGCTGCCTCCAGCATCGCCGCCATCGAACGGCGCACCGCCGGCGCCACCGCAAGCGCCAGCAGCGGATCGCGCCGTGCGGCCTGGCGCAGGGCCTGCCAAGATTCCCGATGCGACTTCAGGGAATCGTAGCGGCGCATCATCACCTCGAACAGGCGATCGCGCGCCGTCTCCTCCGCGTCGACGGTGGTCGGTGTCCCGGCCAGCACCTCGCCATCGACGCGCTTCAGGAACGCGGTGACCAGCGAGGCCTTGTCGGGATGCAGTCGATAGAGTTCGGCGAACCCCAGCCCAGTCGCCTGGGCGACATCGCGCAGGGCGACGCCGGCGAACCCCTTTTCGGCCACCAACCTCAGAAAAGCATCCAACGCGCGATCGGCCGGCGCTCGATCGGAGGGCGCGGCACCGCCTGTCCCTTCGCTCATCGGGCCTTCGCTCCCGCCTTCGCTCCCTGGGCCTTCGCTCATCCCGCAAGTTCCTTCGAGCGGCGCGACGCGGCGGCCAGCGCCTTGTCGAACACCGGCTGGATGCCATCGTCGGCCATCAGCACCTTCAATGCCTCCGCGGTCGTGCCACCGGGGCTGGTGACATTGACGCGCAACTGGGCTGCAGGTTCCTTCGACTGCCGCAGCAATTCACCGCTGCCGACGACCGTGGCGCGCGCCAGCTGCATGGCCATGTCGGGCGCGAGGCCGAGCTTTGCCCCGGCCGCGGCCATCGCCTCGACCAGGAGGAAGACATAGGCCGGCCCGCTGCCCGACAGTGCCGTCACCGGATCCATCAAGGCCTCGTCGTCGACCCACAGGACGCCACCCACCGCTTCGAGCAGTTCGTGGCAGCGTTTCCTCTCGGCCGCCGAAACGCCGGGCGCCGCCGTGGCGACGGTGATGCCCTGGCGCACCGCCGCCGGGGTGTTGGGCATGGAGCGCACGACCTTGGCGGCGGCGCCGAGGTGGCCCGCGAAGTAGCGCAGCGTCTTGCCGGCCGCGATCGACAGGAAGACCGATCCCTGCTCGGCGAAGCGCGCGAGATCGGTCAGGGTTGCGTCCATCGATTGCGGCTTCACTG
>MKRV01000319.1 GCA_001897995.1 Alphaproteobacteria bacterium 65-37
CCTATACCACTTCCGACGCCGCCGGCATCGTGGCCGACCGGCTGAGGCGCTCCGGCTATGGTGATGCTCGTGTCATTACGGATTGAACCCAGATTCGCGACAAACCGTGCGCTGACCGCGCTCACGCTCTCCCTGCTGGCAGGCGTCCTCAGTGTCGGCGCGACCTTCGAAGCCTACGCCCAGCAGGACCCGCAGCGCCGCCCGCAACAGCAGCAGAAACCGCCGGCCAGCAAGCCCAAGCCGCAGCAGGGCGCCACCACGGCGCCGAAGTCCGAGAAATCCTTTGCCGCCAAGACCGAGGGCCTGCCGCCGTCGCAGGTCGGCATCGGCACCTTGGCCCGCCACGCCTTCATGGTCGATCCGCAGACCTCGACCGTGCTGCTGTTCAAGGACGCCGAAGTGCCGATGGTGCCATCGTCGATGGCCAAGATGATGACGATCTACATCGTCTTCGAGGAATTGGCGGCCGGTCGTCTGAAGCTCGACTCGCGCTTTCGTGTCAGCGAGCGCGCCCGCAACATGGGCGGCTCGCGCATGTTCCTCGAACTCGGCAGCGACGTCTCCGTCGAGGACCTGATCAAGGGCATCATCGTGCTGTCGGGCAACGATGCCTGCGTGGTGATCGCCGAAGGCCTGTCGGGCACCGAGGAGGCCTTTGCCGAGCGCATGACCAAGCGCGCCCGCGAACTCGGCATGACGAGGACAGTCTTCAAGGATGCCTCCGGATGGCCGTATGACGGCCAGTACACGACGGCACGCGATCTCGCCGTGCTGGCCGATCGCACCATCGAGGACTATCCGCAGTATTACCGCTACTACGCCGAGCAGAACTGGACCTACAACAACATCCGTCAGGAGAACCGTAACCGGCTGCTCAAGATCACGGCAGGCACCGACGGTCTCAAGACGGGCCACACCGAAGAGGGCGGTTACGGCCAGGCGACCTCCGCCGTCCGCGATGGACGTCGCCTGATCCTGGTCGTCAACGGGCTCACCTCGATGGCCGAGCGCGCTCAGGAAACCTCGCGGCTGATGGAATGGGGCTTCCGTGAGTCGACCAACACGACCGTGTTCCGTGCCGGCGATGTCGTCATCGACGCACCGGTCTGGCTGGGCGCCCAGGAGAAGGTGCCGCTGATCATTCCCAAGGCGGTCCAGATCACCACGCCGACCGGCCATCCGCCGTCGCCGCGCGTGGTGGCGCGTTTCGAAGGGCCGATCCCGGCACCGATCGTGAAGGGCACCAAGGTCGGCACCGCGGTGATCAGCCTGGCCGACGGAAAGACGATCGAATATCCGCTCGAAGCGGGCGCCGACGTGCCGCGCATGGGCGTCGTCGGCCGCGTCGGCACCATGATCAAGCATTACCTGTTCGGCTGGCTTTCGTGACGGGCGCCCAGGGGGCGGCCAAAGGGCGCTTCATCACCCTGGAAGGCGGCGAGGGGGCCGGCAAATCGACCCAGATTGCGCGCCTCAGGACATTCCTCGAGGAACGGGGCCACAAGGTCCTGACCACCCGCGAACCGGGCGGCGCTCCCGGTGCGGAAATGGTGCGCAAGCTCCTGGTCGAAGGCCCGGCCGAACGCTGGGACGGCATCACCGAGGCGCTGCTGCATTTTGCGGCCCGGCGCGAGCATCTGCGCAGCACGGTATGGCCCGCGCTGGAACGCGGCGACTGGGTGGTGAGCGATCGCTTTGCCGATTCGACGGTCGCCTATCAGGGCTACGGCCATGGCATCGATCGCAAGCTGCTGGCCGACCTTTACGCCATTGCGGTGGGGGACTTCCGGCCCGACCTCACCCTGATCCTCGATATTCCCATCGAGGTCGGATTGTCGCGTGCCGCGGCTCGCCGGGGAAACGAGACACGCTACGAATCGCTGCCGCGCGAATTTCACGAGCGCGTCCACCAGGGATTTCACGAGATCGCCATCGCCGATCCCAGGCGCTGCATGACGATCGATGCGACCGGCAGCATCGACCAGACCGCAGCAGCGATCGCCGCTGCCGTGGTCGCGCGGCTCGGGGCCTGAGGAAGAGGGGCTTCGGCATGGCGCGCGGCAAGACACCCTCCGATCCCGCCGAGCTCGAGAAGCTCGAATGGCCGTACGGATGGCCGCCGCCCTGGCGCAACAACCGGCTGGTCCATCATGACGCGGCGGAGAAGACGATGCTGGCCGCCCAGCAAAGCGGCCGGCTGCATCACGCCTGGCTGCTGACGGGGCCACGCGGCATCGGCAAGGCGACGCTCGCCTGGCGCTTCGCCCGCTTCCTGCTGGCCGGTCAGCAGCAGGGCGGCCTGTTCGGCGACGGGCCGGAGAGCCTCGACGTGGCAGCCGACGCGCCAGGTCGCTCGCTGATCGACGCGCGCTCGCATCCCGATCTCTTCCATCTTCGGCGCTCGCTCAACACCGACACCGGCCGCATGCGCGCCGAGATCGCGGTCGACGACGTGCGCGACCTCGGCGCCTTCATGCACATGACGCCGGCGATGGGCGACTGGCGCGTCGCCATCATCGACTCCGCCGACGAGATGAATCGCAACAGCGCCAACGCAGTCCTCAAGGTTCTCGAGGAACCGCCGCCCAAGGCGGTGCTGCTGATCGTGAGCCACGCGCCGGGGCGGTTGCTGCCGACCATCCGGTCGCGCTGTCGGCGGCTGGCCCTGCAGCCTTTGCCGGAGCAGACCGTGGTCAAGCTGCTGGGCGACTATGCGCCCGACGGCAAGCCCGAGGAGCGCACCGCATTGGCACGGCTCGCCGAAGGCAGCATCGGCCGCGCTCTGGAACTCGCCGCCGCCGGCAGCCTCGACCTCTACCGCGAGATGGTGGAGGTGCTGGCCACGCTGCCGGATCTCGACATGCCGCGCGCGCACGGATTTGCCGA
Source organism: Alphaproteobacteria bacterium 65-37 (assembly GCA_001897995.1). Lineage (GTDB taxonomy): Bacteria > Pseudomonadota > Alphaproteobacteria > Reyranellales > Reyranellaceae > Reyranella. The sequence goes on from MKRV01000319.1 coordinate 2,887, forward strand.
ACGATTCGCGCGGCGCGGCGAAGAAGCCAATGCCGACTGGCGGTCGCTCAACTACCTGTTCGACGGATGGTTGAAGGGGCTGGCGCGCTCGGCCGCTCTCGGACCGGAAAATGACAGGAATGCGGCAGGCGTGATGCCCGTGGAGCAGGGGCTTCAGGCCCGGCTGCTGGAGGCGGCGAGCCTTGATCGCTGGATGGAGGCATGGGAAAAGGTCGCCCACCTGCTGTCCCGTGCCGATGCCGTCAATCTGGACCGCAAGCAAACGGTGCTCGGCAGCCTCCTGGCTCTCCAATCGGCGATGCGCTGAAGCGCTGATCACGGCGCTCCGGGAGGTGCGTCGCGGGACGAGTGGAGATTCGGAGTCAAGTCATCATGTCGGGCCGCAGCTACTACGTCACCACACCGATCTACTACGTGAACGACGTGCCTCATATCGGGCACGCCTATACGACACTCGCCTGTGACGTGCTGGCGAGGTTCATGCGGCTCGACGGCCGGGACGTGCACTTTCTCACCGGCACCGACGAGCACGGCCAGAAGATCGAGAAGGCGGCCGCGGCCGCCGGCATGGCGCCGCAGGCCTTCACCGACAAGGTGAGCCAGTCGTTCCGCGACCTGCTGGTCAAGATGAACTACAGCCCCGACAACTTCATCCGCACGACGGAGAAGCGGCACTACGAGGCCTGCCAGGCGCTGTGGGAGAAGCTGGTCGCGGCGGGCGACATCTACCTCGGCAAATATGCCGGCTGGTACTCGGTGCGCGACGAAACCTATTTCGTCGAGGGCGAGACCGAAGTCGGCCCCGACAACAAGCGCCGCGCGACCTCGACCGGCGCCGAAGTCGAATGGGTCGAGGAGCCGTCGTACTTCTTCAAGCTCTCGGCCTGGACCGACCGGCTGCTGGAGTTCTACGAAAAGAACCCACGCTTCATCGCGCCGGAAAGCCGGCGCAACGAGGTGATCAGCTTCGTGAAGGGCGGGCTGCAGGACCTCTCGGTGTCGCGCACCAGCTTCTCCTGGGGCGTGCCGGTGCCGGGCGATCCCAAGCACATCATGTATGTCTGGCTGGACGCGCTGACCAACTACATCACCGAGTGCGGCTACCCCGATACGACCAATCCGCTGTGGCGCTTCTGGCCGGCCGACCTCCACATGGTGGGCAAGGACATCATCCGTTTCCACTGCGTGTTCTGGCCGGCCTTCCTCATGGCGGCGGACCTCGCCCCGCCGCAGCGCGTCTTCGCCCACGGCTGGTGGACCAACGAGGGCCAGAAGATCTCGAAGTCGCTGGGCAACGTGATCGACCCGGTCGAGCTGGTCGACACCTACGGCCTCGACCCGGTGCGCTACTTCCTGCTGCGCGAAGTGCCGTTCGGCAATGACGGCGACCTGCAGCGACGGGCGCTGATCGGCCGACTGAACGGCGACCTTGCCAATGCGTACGGCAACCTCTGCCAGCGCGTGCTGTCGATCGTGGCCAAGAATTGCGGTTCGGTCGTGCCGCCGAAGGGCCCTCTGACCGACGACGACAATGCCTTGCTGAACCGCGCCGGCGGCCTCATGGCGGCGGTGCGGGCCGAGATCGGCGAGCAGGCCTTCCACCGCGCCCTGATCCTGATCTGGGAAGTGATCGCCGACGCCAACCGCTATGTCGACGCGCAGGCCCCCTGGGCGCTGGCCAAGACCGATCCGGCACGACGCGACACGGTGCTGTGGGTGCTGGCCGAGACGATCCGGCGCGTGACGCTCCTGGTGCAGCCCTTCATGCCGGACTCGGCCGCCAGGATCCTGGATCAGTTGGCCGTGGCGCCGGAGCACAGGGCGTTCGCTGCGTTCGACCGGGAGCTGGTGTCGGGCACGGCGCTGCCCAAGCCGCAGGGCGTGTTCCCGCGCTATGTCGAGCCCGCGAAGGCGGCGAGCTGACGGATGCTGATCGACAGCCACTGCCACCTCGATTTCCCCGAGCTCGCCGGCGACGAGACCGGCGTGCTGGCGCGCGCCCAGACGGCCGGCGTGGCCGGCATGCTGACCATCGGCACGCGGCTCGACCAGTTCGAGCGCGTCCGGGCGATCGCCGAACGCCACGACAATGTCTGGTGTTCGGTCGGCGTCCATCCGCACGAAGCCAAGGAGGAGGGGCAGCGCACCCCGGATCGCCTGATCGAAGCGACGCACCATCCCAAGGTCGTGGGCATCGGAGAGACCGGCCTCGACTTCTACTACGAGCACAGCCCGCGCGCCGAGCAGGCCGAGAGCTTCCGCGCCCATATCGCGGCCTCGCGCCAGACCGGCCTGCCGCTGATCGTGCACACGCGCGATGCCGATGCCGAGACCGGCGACATCCTCGAGGAGGAGTATGCCAAAGGCGCCTTCCCGGGGCTGATCCACTGTTTCAGCTCCGGCCCGGACGTCGCCCGGCGGGCCCTGGCGCTGGGCTTCTACATCTCGATTTCGGGGATCGTGACCTTCAAGGCAGCGGAAAGCCTGCGTGCGATCGTTCGCGACCTGCCGCTCGACCGGCTGCTGGTCGAGACCGACTCGCCCTACCTGGCGCCGATCCCCAAACGCGGCAAGACCAACGAGCCTGCCTTCGTCGCCCACACCGCCGCCAAGGTGGCCGAGCTGAAGGGTGTGGGCATCGCCGACCTCGAGGCCATCACGACCGACAATTTCTTCCGGCTGTTCGCCAAGGCGGAGCGTTCCCGGTGCGGGTGACGATCCTGGGCTGCGGCACTTCGGGTGGCGTTCCGCGTCCCGGCGGCAAGGACGGGCAAGGGGAGTGGGGTGCGGCCGATCCCAGCGACCGCCGCAACCGGCGCCAGCGCTGCTCGATCCTGGTCCAGGATCAGGGCAAGACCCTGCTGGTCGACACCTCGCCCGATGTCCGCAATCAGCTGTTGGATGCCAAGGTGGAGCGCGTCGACGCTGTCCTCTGGACGCACGACCATGCCGACCAGGTGCACGGCATCGATGACCTCAGGCCCTATGCGCTGCGCCAGGGGCAGATCGAGGCCTGGTCCGACGAGCGTACCTGGGGCGTCCTGCGGCGGCGCTTCGGCTACTGCTTCGAGGCCGAGGGCGGTGGCTTCTACAATCCGATCTACCGGCACAGCGTGATTGCCGGGCCCTTCACGGCCGCAGGCCTGCCGGTGACGCCTTTCGTGCAGGACCACGGCACGATCCCGTCATTGGGCTTTCGCTTCGGCAAGGTGGGCTACGCCAACGACGTCGTCATGCTCTCCGAGGAGGCCCTGGAGGCCCTGGCCGGCGTCGAGGTGCTGATCGTCGATGCCATGCGCTACCGGCCGCATCCCACGCACGCCCATCTGGAACGCGCGCTGCAGTGGATAGATCGCCTGAAGCCGGCGCGCGCGTTCTTGACCAACATGCACGTGGACATGGACTATGCCGAGGTCGACCGCGTGACGCCGGCCCATGTCCATCCCTGTTACGACGGCTTGGCCATCGATATTTCCTAATCAAAACAAAAGATTATGGAATATTCTTAATGTATGGTGTAAGATGAGACAAAAGGAGTCCGGTCGCCGCCTGTTCCTGGCTGCGGGTTTCCTGGCCTTGAGCCTGGGAGCCGGTATCCCGGCAGCCTTTGCCCAGGGCGGCAACAGCCTCAGCACGGGTGGCCTGACGTTTCGCGATTTCGGCACGGCAGACAACGGTGCGAGCTTCGCGCACGGCCAGCAAAGCATCGGTGGCGGCACCACCAATCGCCCGGGCTCGACCAGGCTGCTGGGCGTCGACAGCAAGGCGCTCTCGGCCCGGGTGCAGTTCCAGGCGATCAAGGTCGACATGACCTTGCCCATGGGCTGGGAGGCCACGGAAGACTGGGAGCGGGGCCTGGCCTTCAGCGTCGACAAGCGCTACCGCGCGGTCGTCTGGCGGGTCGATTTCGAGTTCGAAGGCGTCAAGGACGCCGAGCACTACGCCGCGACCAAGGCCGGCGCCATCAAGGCCCGTCGGCCCGGCGTGCAGTCGCAGGCCCGGAAGCTGCCGGACGGCAGCCTGCTGGTCGTCTACGAAAACGTCCCCAAGGGCCAGGGCGAGACCGAGCCGCGCACCGTCTTCGACCTCGTCGTTCCCAACCCGAAGAACGTCAAGGCCGGTGTGCTGCTGACCCTGGGTGTGCCGGCGAGCGACAGCGCCCGCGGTCTCAATCTCCTGGCCTTGCTAAAGCAGAATATGCAGATCGATTGGCAATACGTTGCTCCTAAACAACAATAGTAATTTGTCATAATATATATTATACGATCTTCAGACTTGAGATTGAGATCCATGCTCCCGGGCCGCCCGACCGCCGACCAGCTCCCCAAGGAACCCCTTCAGCGGCTGCTGGCCGTCATGGCCTGGCTGCGTGACCGCCAGCATGGCTGCCCCTGGGACCTCGAGCAGACCTTCCGGACGATCGTGCCGTACACGATCGAGGAAGCCTACGAAGTCGCCGACGCCATCGAGCGCGACGACATGGGCGCGCTCAAGGAGGAACTGGGCGATCTGCTGCTGCAGGTCGTCTACCACGCCCAGATGGCCAGCGAGGCTGAGGCCTTCGGCTTCGACGACGTGGCGGCCGCCATCGCCGACAAGATGGTCGACCGGCACCCGCACGTCTTCGGCGACCTCGACATCAAGACCGCCGACGCCCAGACGGTGTCCTGGGAGGCCCGCAAGGCGGCCGAGCGAGCCGCCAAGCAGCAGCAGCAGCCCGCCGGCACCCTGGACGGGGTTGCCCGTGCCCTCCCCGCCCTGATGCGGGCCGAGAAGATCCAGAAGCGGGCGGCCAGGGTCGGCTTCGACTGGGCCACCACTGGCCCGGTCATCGACAAGATCGAGGAAGAGCTCGGCGAGCTGCGGACGGAGATCGAAGCCGGCACGATCGACCAGGCACGAGTCGCCGACGAGCTGGGCGACGTGCTGTTCGCCGTCGCCAACCTGGCCCGCCACTGCAAGGTCGACCCCGAGGTGGCACTGCGGGCGACCAACGACAAGTTCGAACGGCGCTTCCGCCATATCGAAAAGCGCCTGGCCGAGCAGGGCCGCAAGCCGGCCGACGCCAGCCTGGAGGAAATGGAAAACCTCTGGCAGGAAGCGAAGACGCAGGGGTAGAGGCCTCACCCTGAGGAGCGAGCGCCGCGAGCGTCTCGAAGGGCATGGCCTGAGGCAACCGAAGCCTGGGAACGAGCACCTTGTCTGTTGCCCACCCTTCGAGACGCGGCCTGCGGCCGCTCCTCAGGGTGAGGCGCTTTTTGGGTCTCCCTCAGAGACGCGCCCTGCTACGAGGCCCTCGGCTGCAGCAGAGGCAGCTGCACGGCCTCGAGCAGCGCCCTCGCCTCGTCGAGCGCGTCGGTCATCGGTGAGGAGATCAATCCGGCGGCCAGCGCCTGGCTCGGCCCATAGGGCGCCCCGTTGAACTGCACCGAACCGCCGCCGGCTTCGCGCATCATCAGCGCGCCGGCAGCGTGGTCCCAGGGCTTGGTCATGCGATAGAGATTGAAATCGGCGCGGCCGGCCAGGAGCTCGATGTACTCCAGCCCGGCGCAGCTCAGCGTGGAGAGCCGGCCCAGCCGGGCACGCTGTTGGGGCGCAAGCTGGCGCTCGAATTCCTTGATGATCCGGTAGCCGACATAACCGATCAGCGGCCGGTCCTGTGCCTTCCCTGGCGCCCTTCCCTTTGCGATCCTGCCGTCGAGTGCCGCGCCCTCCCCGCGATGGGCCTCGGCCAGGTGGCCGCGCGGCACGTCGAGGATCCAGCCGGCCACCGGCACGGTATCGCGCACCAGGCAGACGATGATGGCAAAACGGTCGCGACCGGCGGCAAAGTTCGCCGTGCCGTCGAGCGGGTCGACGATCCAGCAGGCCTCGTCCGGACGGGCAATCAGATCGAGCAGGCCAGGATCCTTCTCGACCGCCTCCTCGCCCACGACCGGCACGCCGGGCAGGATCTTCGCCAGGCCGACGGCCAGGCGGCGCTCCGCCGCCTCGTCGGCGACGGTCACGACGTCGCCCGGCCGCTTCTGTCGGACATCGCCTTCGGCGAGATTGCCGAACCGCGGCAGCAGCTCTGCTGCCGCTGTTTCACGAATAAGTTCGGCGACTCGATCCGAATCGCCGTCCGTCAGCATCGGTTCAGCCGACGACGCCGAACAGATCCTCTTCCTTCAGGATCACGTGATCCTCGCCGCCGAGCTTCACCTCGGTGCCGGACCACTTGCCGTACAGGACCGTGTCGCCGACCTTGACGTCGAGCGTCTGCAGGCGGCCGTCTTCCAGGCGCCGGCCTTTGCCGACGGCGACGACCTTACCCTGCATGGGCTTTTCCTGGGCGGTATCGGGAATGATCAGGCCCCCCTTGGTACGGGTCTCGGCGGCGACCGGCTTCAACAGCAGTCGATCGTGCAAGGGCTTGAATTTCATGGAATTTCCTTCGCCTCTGAAACGCTTCTGGGCTTCGCGCCGCTTATAGGGAGGCCGCCCGCGCGGTGTCAACGCAGGTGTCGGCCAGCATGGATGCCAGGGACGTCAGCCGGCCTGCCGTCGCTCGAACTGCGCCGCCGCCGCCTCGTCCAGCGCCACCGTCAGCCAGGCCGTCTCGCCCTCGTCGCGTCGGCTGCGCACCTCGCCATGGCGATAGAGCCAGGCGATGGTCGCCCCGTCGGATAGCGGCACGGAAACCTCACGCGCCTCGCCGGCATGGCTGAGGAAGGCGCCGATCGCTTCCAGGAGCTGGTCCACTCCCTCCCCGGTCAGCGCCGAGACGGGATACTGTCGAGCCCGCTCCGCCCCGGTCGCGGCCCTGTTCTCCAGGAGACTGCGCTGTTCCGGCGGCAGGGCGTCGATCTTGTTCAACGCCTCGATCAGCGGCCGGCCGGCCGCCTCGTCGAAGGCGCCGAGATCGCGCAGAACCTGCTCGACGTCGGCGCGCTGCTGCTCGGTGTCGGGATGGGCGATGTCGCGCACATGCACGATCAAGTCGGCCTCGATCACCTCTTCGAGGGTGGCGCGAAAGGCGGCGACCAGATGCGTCGGCAGGTCGGAAACGAAGCCGACCGTGTCGGAGATCACGCAGTCCTTGCCGTTCGGCAGCTTGATCGAGCGCATCGTCGGATCGAGCGTGGCGAACAGCAGGTCCTTGGCCATGACGGCGGCGCCCGACAGCCGGTTGAACAAGGTCGACTTGCCGGCGTTGGTGTAGCCCACGAGCGCGACAGTCGGCAGACGGGCTTTCTTGCGCCCGGCGCGGTTGACGGCGCGCGTCTTGCGCACGCCCTCGAGGTCACGCTTGATCCGCACAATGCGCTCGCCGATCAGGCGGCGGTCGATCTCGATCTGCGATTCGCCGGGACCGCCCAGGAAGCCGAAGCCGCCGCGTTGGCGTTCGAGATGGGTCCACGACCGCACCAGGCGGCCACGCTGGTAGTCCAGCGCCGCCAGTTCCACCTGCAGGCGGCCTTCATGCGTGCGGGCGCGCGCGCCGAAGATCTCGAGGATCAGACCGGTCCGGTCGATCACCTTGGCCTGCCAGGCCTTTTCGAGATTGCGCTGCTGCACCGGGGTCAGCCGGTCGTCGACGACCACCAGGCCAATGCCGTGTTCCTCGACAGCCGCCTTGATGCGCTCGACCACGCCCTTGCCGAGCAAGGTTGCGGGCGTGACACGACGCAACGGCACGCTTTGGGCGAGCCGCACATCGAGTTCGATCGCTCGCGCGAGCCCGACCGCTTCCTCGAGCTTGCCCTCGCTGTCACGCGCCTCCGAACCGTTTCTCGGTCCAGCCACATAAGGGCTGAGCACCGCGGCTATCGTCGCCGGACGCGCCGTCTCAGTCGGCTGCCGGGAGCGCTTGTGCTGGTCTTTCTGCTCGAGGTCGTCGATCAAGTCAGCCTGCTGCGTCGGCTTTGTCCCCGTCGAACAGCTGCACCGGGGTGACCGGCATGATGGTCGAAATCGCATGCTTGTAGACAAGCTGCGAATGTCCGTCGCGGCGCAGCAGCACCGAGAAATTGTCGAACCACGTGACGATGCCCTGCAGCTTCACGCCGTTCACCAGGAAGATCGTGACCGGGGTCTTGTTCTTCCGCAGATGGTTCAGGAAGACGTCCTGAACATTCTGTGCCTTTTCGCTCATGTTCTTGGCCTCTTGCTGGGCAATCCGGCTGCCGATGGGCGCCCGGTTCAGAAAGGTACGGGGTCTCTCCCCGCTACCGAGTTACGACAAATATAGGAGACGCCTCGCTCAAAGCAATGCCACCAACTCATGACAATTACGCGCGCGCAGGCGCGGTGGATACTCCATCAGCGCCTCCGACAATTGTTCCGCACCACCAACCAGCACCGGCAAACAGCCCGCCGCATGGGCGCATTTGAGATCGGCGAGCGTGTCACCCACCATCCAGACACCATCGTCCGGGGCAATTCCCGTGCCGTCCAGCGCCATGAAGATGGGGTCGGGCGCCGGTTTGTCGCGGGGCGCGTCCTTGGCTCCGACCGCCCGAGTTATCCACTTCTGCCACCCGAGATGGGTCAGTTCGGCCCGCAGGTTGTCGCCCACCTTGTTGCTGACAACCGCGACGTAGCATCCGAGGCTCTGGCAGTGCGCCAGCAACGCCTCCGCACCCGGCAAAGACTGCAGGCGTTCCAGATGGATCCGATAGAAGGTTTCGTAAAAGACCTTTTCGGCTTCGCCGGCGCGCTCGCCGAACAGGCTGGGAAAAAGGTCACGCAGCGAGCCGTGCGCAAAGTCCTGCACTTCCTGTGCGGTCCAGGGCTTTCGGCCAAGCGCCACGAAGGTGTCGCGGTAGCACTCGACGATCGTCGGCCACGTGTTGACCAGCGTGTTGTCCCAGTCGAACAGAATGGCGCGTGGTGCCTTGAGGCCCTCGGCCAGCGTCACGTGACGGCTTCCCCCTCGTCGGAAAAGCGTACGTATTCTTCGCGCAGCCGGCGGGCCGTGGCGCCCACCTTTCCGTCGCCCACCGGATCGCCGTCGATCTTCACAACCGGTGTCACGAAGGACGTGGCACTGGTGATGAAAGCTTCCTTGGCCTCTTTCGCCTCGGCCAGGGTGAAGGGCCGTTCGACGAGCTTCAGCTGGAGCGAATTGCAGATCGACTTCAGCGTGTGCCGGGTGATGCCGGCCAGGATACCGTTGTCGGTCTGACGGGTGACCAGCTCCCCTTCTCCCGTCACGATCCAGGCATTGGTCGAAGCACCTTCGGTGACGCAGCCCTTGGCATCGACCAGCCAGGCTTCATAGGCGCCGCTCTCGCGCGCCGCCTGTTTGGCGAGCACGTTGGGCAGGAGTGCCACGGTCTTGATGTCGCAACGGCCCCAGCGGATGTCCGGCTGGCTCTTCACCGCGACGCCCGGGCCGGGGTCGGCGACGATATGCTTGGTGGTCTTGGTCGTCAGCACCAGGGACGGTTTCACCGGGGCTGTCGGAAAGGCGTGATCGCGCCGCGCGACGCCACGCGTGACCTGCATGTAGACCAGGCCGTCACGCAGCCGATTGCGACGCATCAGCTCGCGGATGATAAAGCCCAGCGTGTTGCGCGACACCGGCCAGCCGATCCGCAGCTCGCGCAGCGAGCGGTCGAGCCGGTCGATATGTGGCGTCTCGTCGACCAGCTTGCCGGCGCGCACGCCGACGACCTCGTAGACGCCGTCGGCCAGCTGATAGCCGCGATCCTCGATATGGACGCTCGCCTCGCGATGATCGACGTAGCGGCCGTTGACATAGGCGTAACGCGCCATGACTCCCTCTCCCCCAAGCCTCAGTTGGCCGCTTCGCCACCGTTGCGATCTTCGGGCGAACTGCCGTGCAGGCCGAGCGACTTCAGCTTGCGATGCAGCGCCGAACGCTCCATGCCGACGAAAGTCGCCGTCCGCGAAATATTGCCGCCAAAACGCGTCACCTGAGCCAGCAGATACTCGCGCTCGAAGACTTCACGCGCGTCGCGCAGCGGCAGCTGCATGATCTCGCCGCCCTTCTCCCAGCGCAGCACCGACGGCGCATCCTCGCTGACGTCGTTGGGCAGCATGTCGGCGCGGATCGGCGCGCCGCCGGCCGGCGCCAGGATGAGCAGCCGTTCGACGACATTGCGCAGTTGCCGCACGTTGCCCGGCCAGTCGTGGCCCTGCAGGGCGGCCAGCGTATCCTCGCCGATGGTGCGGGGCGGCAGGCCGGTCGCATCGGCGACGCGCTTCAGGAGATCGATGGCGATTTCGGGAATGTCCTCGCGGCGCTCGCTGAGCGGCGGAACGGGTAACGCCACGACGTTCAGGCGGTGGAAAAGTTCTTCGCGGAAAGTGCCCGCCGCGATTTCGTCCTGCAGGGAGCGCGCCGTCGCCGCCAGGACGCGGACATCGACTTCGACCTTGGTCTTGCCGCCATCGCGGGCAAAGGACTGCTCCTGCAGCACACGGGCCAGCCGCCCCTGCAGGGCGAGCGGCATGTCGGCGACCTCCTTCAGGAGAAGCGTGCCGCTATGGGCCATCTCGAAGGCACCCGATACCCGGAGCGCATCGCCTTCGACCTCGCCGTCGGTGCCGAACAGCTCGATCTCCAGCCGTTCCGACGGAAGGGTCGAGCAGTTCACCACCACGAACGGGCCTTCGGCTCGCTTGGATGTCTGATGGATCAGCCGGGCGACCGTCTCCTTGCCGGCGCCCGACGCCCCGGTGATCAGCACGCGGCTGCCGGTCGGCGCCACCTTCTCGATCTGGTTGCGCACATTGGCGGCATCGCTGGAGGAGCCGACGAACGTGACCTCGCCGCCGGCACGCCGGCGCAAGGTGGCATTCTCGCGGCGCAGCCGGTCGGCCTCGACCGCCCGGTCGACCACCAGCAGGAGCCGGTCGGCCTTGAACGGCTTCTCGACGAAATCGTAGGCGCCGGTCTTGATGGCCGAGACGGCGGTGTCGATCGTGCCATGGCCGCTGATCATCACCACCGGCACCGGCGGATCTTCGCGCCGGATGACCTCGAGAAGCTGCAGGCCGTCGAGCTCGCTGCCCTGCAGCCAGACATCGAGGATCACCAGCGCCGGCCGGCGCTGACGCACCGCGTCGATCGCTTCCGTGCTGTTGTGGGCGCGGCGGGCGGTATGGCCTTCGTCTTCAAGGATGCCCGCGATCAGCGTGCAGATGTCGCGTTCGTCGTCGACGATCAGAATATCGTGGCCCATGTCACTTCACGCCCGTATTCGCGAAACGGGTCTTTGTTGTTCTGCTCTTCATTGAGCGGCTGTCGCATGCGGTCGAGCCGACGCGATTTCCTTTGCGTCACGCCGGAATACCAGACTGATGCGCGCGCCGCCACCCTCGCGATCCTCGAGGGCCAGCGAGCCGCCATGGTCCTCCATGATCTTCTTGACGATCGCGAGCCCGAGGCCGGTGCCCTTGCTGCGCGTCGTCATATAGGGCTCGGTGAGACGCTCGCGTCCCTCCTTCGGCAGGCCCTTGCCGTTGTCCTCGACGACGATGGCGACAGTCGCGCCGTCGTCCTTGAGCGACAGCGAGATCTCGCCGGGCGGCAGTTGCCGCCCCGGTGCAGCTTCCCTGCCCTCGATGGCCTCCGCCGAATTCTTCAGGATGTTGGTCAGCACCTGCGCGACCTGCCGCCGGTCGCAGATCAGCGGCACCGGTCCCTCCGGCAGACGTGAGATATAGCGGACGGTCGGGTTACCGTTGCGTTGCAGGAACAATGCCTGCTGGCAGAGCTCCTTCGCATCCTCCGGCTGGACGGTCGGCCGGGGCATGCGCGCGAACGACGAGAACTCGTCCACCATGCGCCCGATATCGCCGACCTGCCGGATGATCGTGTCGGTGCAGATCGAGAAGGTTTCGGGATCGTCCTTGATCTGCTTCAGGTAGCGCCGCTTCAGGCGTTCGGCCGAGAGCTGGATGGGGGTGAGCGGATTCTTGATCTCGTGGGCGATCCGGCGCGCGACATCGCCCCAGGCCGCCATGCGCTGCGCCGACATGAGGTCCGTCACATCGTCGAAGGTCACCACGAAGCCCGCCCCTGTGGCGGCGCTGATGCGCACCAGCAGGATCTGGCGGGCGCCGCGCTGCAGGATCTCGACCTGGCCCTGCGTCATGCGTTCCGGCCGTTCGGCCGCCAGGGCGACCAGCGGCGTCAGTTCCGGCATGACGGCCGTGAGTGGCCGGCCCAGCACGCCGTCCTCGGGAAGTCCCAGCAGATCGAGCGCCGAGCGGTTGCTGCGCACGATGCCCCCCTCGCCGTCGACGCTCAGCACGCCGGCCGAAACGCCGGCCAGCACGGCATCGGTCAGGCGCCGGCGTGTATCCAGCTCGGTGTTGGCATGCACCAGCTCGCCGCGCTGGGTCTCGATCTGGCTGGCCATGCGGTTGAAGGAGCGCGCCAACTGCCCGAATTCGTCGTTGGGCGGCCCCTCCTCGACACGGACACTGAGGTCGCCGCCGCGCACGCGCTCGGCCGCGGCCATCAGACCGCCGATCGGCTCGGTGAGCCGGCTCGCGAACAGGATGGCGAGCCAGACGGCGGCCAGCAGCATCAGGAAGGCGATGGTGCCGCAGACCAGGAAGATGATGAGCTGGCCGCGCCGCAGTGCCTCTTCGATCTGCGAATAGAAGCTGCCGGCGATCTCGATATTCTTGATGTAGTCGACGACCCGCAGGTCGACGGCATGCCCCGTGGCGAGGAACAGCGGCTCGCCGACAAAAAGCTGCATGACGAAGTAAGCGCCGTTCGGCGATTCGAACTGCACCGGAATCTGCTGATTGACGGCCTGCCAGAGGAATTTGGCCGGCGGCACCGGATTGGCCATGCCTTTGGCATCCGGCGCCACGGCATTGGCGACCACGCCCTTGTCGGCGTCGACCACCGTCGCCTCGATGATCGGCCGGCCGTCGATCAGCCCCTGCAGCATGACCTTGGTTGCCGCGCCGTCACGCAGCGCCTCGATGCCCATGGCCTGCAACGGCCCGGAGATAGCGGCAATATCGTTCTGGATTTCCTGCTCGCGGGCACGGCGCACGGGCTCACCGATCGTCCGCGCCGCCTCGTAGGAAGCCTGTGCCGGCTTCACCACGAAATCGGTGAGGCTGATGACCAGCATCGACAGGATGACGGTCATGATCAGCGTCGGCGTGATGGTGAATACGCTGCACACCAGCACGAGCCGCATGTGTAGGCGCGAACCCGCCGCGCCTCGTCTTCGGTCGAGCCAAAGCTGGGTCAGGCGCACCGCCAGCACGGAAACCAGCAGGACGGCAATGAGGAGATCGGCCACCAGAAGGCCGGTCATCCAGCCGCGCGTCGAAAAGGCTTTTGGCGCCAGCCCGGCAAGCCAGGCGTAGGTCGTGACGCCGGCCGCCATCGCCAGCGCGGCCAACGACGCCGCGGCCGCGCGACCGGAAAGCCCGCGAAGCACCGCGTTCATCATATCGCTCAAGCGCGAACGTGGGCCGCTCGGCGCTGTTGCCACCAAATCACCCGCCTCGGCGAACCTGCGGTGTACGAACCACGGGGACGTCGAGGTCCTTTATCTTCTTGCGCAACGTGTTGCGATTGAGCCCCAGGAGTCGGGCCGCACGCAACTGGTTCCCCCGAGTAGCCCCCAAAGCGAGCGAGAGCAAGGGACGCTCGACCTCGGAAATGACACGATCGTACATGCCGTCCGGCGGCAGGCGGTCGCCATGGGCGGCGAACAGGCCCTGCAGGTGACGATCGACGGCATCGGCCAGCGAGATCTCGGCTGTGAGATCGGCCGGGACCGGCGCCGGCTCCAGCGCCGACATCGCGTCTGCGAGTTCGGCTTCGATCGTCTCGACGCCGATCACTTCCTCCGAGTAGAGCGCCGACAGGCGGCGGACGAGATTGACCAGCTCGCGCACATTGCCCGGCCAGCGATGTTGCTTCAGCCGCGCCATCGCGTCCGGCGACAACACCTTGGTCGGCAGGCCGTCCGCAGTCGCCGCCTGCAGATAGTGGTTGGCGAGTTCCGGGATGTCGTCCAGCCGCTCGCGCAGCGGCGGCAGGCGGATCGGCACGACGTTCAGGCGATAGAACAGGTCTTCGCGGAACAAGCCCTGTTGAATGAGCCGACGCAGGTCGCGATGAGTCGCCGCCACGATGCGGACATTGGCTTTGATCGGCGTGCGGCCGCCGACCGTCATGTACTCGCCCTCCTGCAGGACACGCAGAAGGCGCGTCTGCGCTTCCGGCGGCATGTCGCCGATCTCGTCGAGGAAGAGCGTGCCGCCGGACGCCTGCTCGAACTTGCCCGCCGAACGTTGCACAGCCCCCGTGAAGGCGCCGCGTTCATGGCCGAACAGCTCGCTCTCGATCAGCTCGCGCGGAATCGCCGCCATGTTCAGCGCGACGAAGGGGCCCTTCCGGCGCTTGCCGTAGTCGTGCAGGGCCCGGGCGACCAGCTCCTTGCCGGCGCCCGACTCGCCCGTGACCATCACGGTGAGGTCGGTCGACATCAACCGCGCCAGCGCCCGGTAGATTTCCTGCATGGCGGGTGACCGGCCGATCAGCGGCAGGCGTTCGCCCTCTTCCGGCGGCGCGGCGGCGCGCGGCATCGAGGCAGCCGGCGCCGACAGTGCCCGGTTGACCACCGAGATCAGTTCGTTGAGATCGAAAGGCTTGGGCAGGTATTCGAAGGCGCCGCGCTCGGTGGCGCGTACCGCCGTGAGCAAGGTCGATTGGGCGCTCATGACGATGATGCGCAGGTCGGGCCGCAGCTTGCGGATGCGCGGCACGAGATCGAGGCCGTTCTCGTCCGGCATCACCACGTCGGTGATGACGAGCTGCCCCTCGCCTTCCTGCACCCATTGCCAGAGCGTGGCGGCGGCACCGGTGCTTCGGACGGTATGGCCCTGCCGGCCAAGGGCCTGATGCAGGACGGTTCTGATGGCCCGGTCGTCGTCGGCGACCAGGATCGTTGTGCCGACGCTCATGATGCGGCACTCCCGGCGGTGAAACTGGGCGGGGCGGAGGACGAAATCTGCAGGGGCAACATGACTCTGAAGGTTGTGCGGCCGGGCTCACTGTCGAATTCGATCGCCCCGCCATGGTCGTTGATGATCTTGGCCACCAATGCAAGACCCAGGCCGGTTCCGGTCGGCTTGTTCGTCACGAAAGCGTCAAACAGGTGCCCGCGGATCTCGTCCGAGACGCCGCGGCCGTTGTCGCGCACCGAAACGACCAGCGGCAGATTGACCTTCGCCTGCTGGCCAGGCACCGCCAGCCGCAGCCCGTGCTTGAAGGCGGTCGAAAGCTCGATCTCGCGATCGCTGTCGCCCGGCACCTCGCAGGCATTCTTCACCAGGTTCAAGAAGACCTGGATGAGCTGGTCGCGGTCGCCATGGACCTCCGGCAGGGACGGATCATAGGTCTCGACGAAGCGCACGTTCTTGCCGAAGCCGTTCTGCGACAGGCGCCGGACGTGGTTCAGGACCTGATGGATGTTGATCGGGCCGCGTTCGATCGGCCGGCCGTCGGCGAAGGCCTCCATACGGTCGACCAGCGCCACGATACGGTCGGTTTCCTCGCAGATCAGGTTGGTCAGCTCCCGTTCGGAATCGGGGACCGACTGCTCGAGAAGCTGCGCGGCGCCGCGAATGCCGGAAAGCGGGTTCTTCACCTCGTGCGCCAGCATGGCCGCCAAGGCACTGACCGACCGCGCCGCGCTGCGATGCGACATCTGCCGGTCGATGTTGCGTGCGATGGTCTGCTCGGTGAGCGACACCACGACCAGCCCGTCGCTGTCGACCACGGGCGATAAACGCAGCGCACAGAAACGGTTGCCGATGCGAGGCGACGCAAGCGTGACGCCATTCTCGGCGACCGCCCCTCCGGTCGCCGTCACCTGCTCGAGCAGAGAGAAAAGCGGCGTATCCTCCGGCACGAACTCGCTCAGCGGATGGCCGACCAGGCGGGCCCGGCCAACGCCGAAGAACTGCTCGGCCGAGAGGTTGGCGTACCGGATATGGCTGTCGGCATCGACCACCAGGACGGCTTCCGACAACGAGTCGAGGATGGTCGAGGAAAATTGCTCGCTCACGCCGCTCGTCCGCCGCAGGGACTGCAGCGCCATCTAGGCGGCCAGCCGCTCGAGCGCCGGCTGGAAGAAGCCGGCGAGCATGCTGCGGACCTTGCCGGGATCCGCTTCACGATTGACCGCCGCCCGAAAGTCGGCCGATGCCGGCAGTCCCTTGGAATACCAGCCGAGATGCTTGCGGGCCATGCGCACGCCGGTCTCGGCGCCATAGTGCTCCAGCATCGATTCGAAATGCGTCCGGACCGTCGCGTACTGTTCGGCCAGCGTCGGATCGGGCAGCCGCTCGCCGGTGCGCAGGTAATGGATCGCCTGATTGAGGAACCAGGGCCGCCCGTAGGCGCCGCGGCCGATCATGATGCCGTCGGCACCGGACTGGTCGAGCGCCTGGTCGACATCGTCGAGCGTGTTGATGTCGCCATTGGCGATCACCGGCAGCTTGGTGGCCGCCTTCACGTCGCGGATGAAGGCCCAGTCGGCGTGACCGTCGTAGAACTGGCAGCGCGTGCGGCCATGCACGGTGAGCAGCTTGATGCCGCAGGCCTCGGCGATTCGGGCCAGGTTCGGCGCATTGCGGTTGGTCGAGTCCCAGCCGGTCCGCATCTTGAGCGTCACCGGCAGCTTCACGGCTTTCACGGTCGCTTCGAGGATCTTGGCGGCATGCACCTCGTCCCGCATCAGCGAGGAACCGGCATGGCCGTTCACGACCTTTTTCACCGGACAGCCGAAGTTGATGTCGATGATCGCCGCTCCACGATCCTCGTTCAGCTTGGCCGCCTCGGCCATGACCTCGGGCTCGCAGCCGGCAAGCTGCACCGACATCGGGAACTCCTCTGGGGAGTTCTTGGCCATGAGGAGGGTCTTGCGGTTCTCCCGCACCATGGCTGCCGAGGCGATCATCTCGGAGACGACCAAGCCGGCACCGCCGCGCTTCACCATCTGGCGAAATGGCATGTCGGTGACGCCCGACATGGGGGCCAGGATGACGGGGTCTTCGATGCGGACGGGGCCGATATCGACGGGCTGGAGACGAGGTGTGCGATCCATCGGAATGATCAGTTTATAGGCATCTTGTGCAGTGCACAATAATTGGGCGAGCAATAGCGGGTCCGGCAGGGCAGCGCAAGGGCTGCGATGGCAGCACAGTGCAGTCAGGCTAACCCGGTGTTATCTAGGGCCCGTGCCCAATTGTACTGCCTTGCCACGTTGTACCGCCCTAATCGTCGCAGCCGGCCGGGGAAGCCGTTTTGGCGGCCCCCTGCCCAAGCAATATGCCCTTCTGAACGGGCATCCCCTGCTCCGCCACACCCTCCTCGCCTTCCAGGGAATCCCCGGCATAACGGCGCAACGGGTCGTCATCGCACCGGGAGACGACTCACATTATGCCCAGGCCGCCGACGGACTTGGCCTGGCGTCACCGGTTCCTGGGGGGATCAGCCGGCAACAGTCCGTTCTTCACGGCCTGGAAGCGCTGGCAGCCGATCCCCCCGACCTGGTGGCGATCCACGACGCCGCGCGCCCGTTCGTGCGCCCTGCCGAGATCGAGGCCTGCCTCAGGATGGCCGCCACGCCAGGCATCGACGGCGCCGTCCTCGGCATCCCGTTGGCCGACACCTTGAAAAGAGTTGATCCGGAGGGTGCCGTCACGGAGACGGTGCCACGTCGCGACTTGTGGCGTACACAGACGCCGCAGGTCTTCCGCTTCGACGCCATACTGGCCGCGCATCGCACGGCCGCCTCTCTCGGGGCCACCGACGCCACCGCGCTCACCGACGACGCCGCCGTTGCGGAACGTGCCGGGCTCAAGGTCGTGATGGTCCAGGGCAGCGAGGACAACCGCAAGATCACGACGATGGACGACCTGCACGCCCCCACCACGGAAACCCGTACCGCCTTCGGCTTCGATGTTCACGGCTTTGCCGACGGCACGGCCGTCATGCTGGGCGGTATCGCCATCCCCCATAGCCGCAAGCTTGCCGGCCATTCCGATGCCGACGTGGCGCTGCATGCGCTGACGGATGCCGTTCTGGGAACGATCGGCGCGGGCGACATCGGCAAGCACTTCCCGCCTTCCGATCCGCAATGGCGCGGCGCCTCCTCCGATCGCTTCCTGCGCCATGCCGTCGACCTGGTCACGGCGCGCCGCGGCCGCATCGTCCATCTCGACCTCACCATCGTCTGCGAGGCGCCGAAGGTTGGACCTCACCGCGAGGCAATGGTCCAGAGCATCGCGCGTATCACCGGAATCGCCGAAGATCGCGTGAGCGTGAAGGCGACAACCACCGAGGGCCTGGGCTTCACCGGCCGCCGTGAAGGCATCGCCGCCCAGGCCGTCGCGACCGTCGAACTCCCGAAGGACTAGAGGCACACATGTTCGATCACGAGTTGAGGGAAGCGGCCGAACGCGTCCTGTTCTCCTGCCGCAAGCGCGGCCTGAAGGTCGTGACGGCGGAGTCCTGCACCGGCGGCCTGATCGCAG
This sequence comes from Alphaproteobacteria bacterium 65-37, assembly GCA_001897995.1. GTDB lineage: Bacteria > Pseudomonadota > Alphaproteobacteria > Reyranellales > Reyranellaceae > Reyranella. The sequence continues at coordinate 21,427 of MKRV01000319.1, forward strand.
CGACCCTGACCGCTATCGCCGGATCCTCCGATGTCGTCGATCGCGCTTTCGTCACCTATTCGAACGAGGCCAAGCGCGAGATGCTGGGCGTGCCGTGGGATGCGATCCTGGGGCACGGCGCCGTCAGCGACCCGGTGGCCCGCGCCATGGCGACCGGTGCGCTGGCGCGCTCCAACGCGCATCTCGCCGTCTCCGTGACCGGCGTCGCCGGCCCTGGTGGCGGCTCGCCCGACAAGCCGGTCGGCCTCGTGCATTTCGGTGCCGTCCGCCAAGGCCTGGAACCGATCGGCGAACGTCACGTCTTTCCTGGCGACCGCGATGGCATACGCCGCGTGTCCGTGCTCACGGCGTTGACCATGGTGGCGTCGCTGGTCGAGACCTGACGTTCCCGACCTTCGTCGTACAAGGCCAAATTCCCTCTCCTGTCGCCCGCGGTTCCACGCGCCGTGGCATTTCAGTGCGTCGTCTCGAAGACGCAACGGCCAGTGACAGCCGGCGTTGCCGATGCGCTCCGACTGGAGCCTCCGCAACGGCCGCGTTGAGGACGCCCGCGCGGAACTGCCCTCTGGGCGGGAACGTTTGCCAACAAACGATAAGGAGACCGATCATGAAGATTGCGGTTGTCGCGGCACTTGGCGCTACTCTTCTCGGCGTCGGCGTTCTGGGAGCCGGTTGCTCGTTCAGGAGTGAGACCGTCGAAAGGCCTGCCCCTCCTCCCCCGGCGCAACGAACCACGACTGTCTACAACGATCCCTATTCGCCCACGCCCACCACTGTGACCACCGTCACTACCCCGGCGCCCGTGCGATAGGTTGTTCGCAGTTGTCGTTAGTCGAAGCGGCGGCGCTTTCTCGCGCCGCCGCTCACCTCGGCCTCGCATAGACTTCAGCCCGCAACATGGCTGGGAGCGCGCAATTCCAGTGACGCTAATTTTTGTGTGGACCAGAAACGACCTCATCCTGAGGAGGCCCGAAGGGCCGTCTCGAAGGGCATGGCCTGAGGCAACCGAAGGCTGGGAACGAGCACCGTTTCTGTTACCGACCCTTCGAGACGCGGCCTACGGCCGCTCCTCAGGGTGAGGTTTTTTGTAAGTTAGCGCCACTGGAATGGCGCGCTCCCAGCCGACAGAATCCTCTGAGACCAGCTACGACCCGACCGGCACCGCGTTGGAGCGCCCATAGAGCTTTTCGGCGCGGGCCTCGAAGGCCGAGACCATGCGGCGTACGGCTTCGGCGAACAGCAGCTGCACCGTCTTCTGCAGGATCAGCGAGCGAAAATCGAACTCCAGCTCGAAGTCGATCAGCGTGCCCTCGGCGTGAGGCTGGAAGATCCAATGGCTCTTCAGCAGACGGAATGGGCCTTCGATGCCGGTCGTGTCGATGCGTGGCCCGCCCGGACCGTCGGAGACGCGCACCACCCGCGACACGAACTTCTCGTGGAACGGCCCGAAGCCGATCGCCAGCTCGGCGATCTCGACGGTCGGACTCTCGCGCCGGCGGATACGCGCGGCCTGGCACCAGGGCAGGAACTCCGGATAACGCGCGACATCGGCCACCAGCTCGTAAAGTTGAAGCGGCGGATAGCTCACGACTCGGCGTTCGGCGTGACGGGTCGACAAGAGCTGGTCAGCGCCCCAGTTGAGCCGCCCGCGCCGCCCGCAGCCGGGCGAAGTCGTCGCCGGCATGGTAGCTGGAGCGTGTCAGGGGCGAGGCCGAGACCATCAGGAAGCCCTTGGCACGGGCCATCGCCGCGAGCTCGTCGAACTCCGCCGGCGTCCAGAAACGATCCAGCGCGGCATGCTTGGGCGTGGGCTGCAGGTACTGACCCACCGTCAGGAAGTCGACGTCGGCGGCGCGCAGGTCATCCATCACCTGCAGGATCTCCTCGCGCGTCTCGCCGAGACCGACCATCAGGCCGGACTTGGTGAACATCGCGGGATCGACCTCCTTCACCCGGGCGAGCAGCCGCAACGAGGTGAAGTAGCGCGCACCGGGCCGGATCGTCGGATAGAGCCGCGGCACGGTCTCGAGATTGTGGTTGAAGACGTCGGGACGTGCTGCCACGACAGTTTCGATGGCGCCGGGCTTGCGCATGAAGTCCGGCGTCAGGATTTCCACCGTGGTGGTGGGGGCGGCCCTGTGCAGCGCCTCGATCACCTGCGCGAAATGCCCTGCTCCACCGTCGTCGAGATCGTCACGATCGACCGACGTCACGACCACGTGGCCCAAGCCGAGCTTGCCCACCGCTTCGGCGATGTTCGCCGGCTCGTGTGGATTGAGCGCCCCCGGCTTGCCGGTCGCGACATTGCAGAAGGCACAGGCCCGCGTGCAGGTCTCGCCCATGATCATGAAAGTGGCGTGCTTCTGCTTCCAGCACTCGCCGATATTCGGGCAGGCCGCCTCCTCGCAGACGGTCGAAAGACCGTACTGACGCATCAGCTTCCTGGTTTCGGCATATTCCGGTGAATTCGGTGCACGCACCCTGATCCATTCCGGCTTGCGCGGAATTGGGTTGCTCGGCCGGTGCGCCTTCTCGGGATGGCGCTCCGCCCGGCTCAGGGAAAGCTTGTCGAGGGTCCCGTCCATGGCGGCCTAGATATGGAGCGTCCGGCCGTAGGCCGCCAGTACCGACTCGTGCATCATCTCCGACAGCGTGGGGTGTGGGAACACCGTCGCCATCAGCTCAGCTTCGGTCGTCTCCAGGGTCTTGGCAACGCTGTAGCCCTGGATCAGCTCGGTCACCTCGGCGCCGATCATGTGGGCACCCAGAAGCTCCCCGGTCTTGGCATCGAAGATCGTCTTGATGAAGCCTTCGGGCTCGCCCAGCGCGATCGCCTTGCCGTTGCCAATGAACGGGAACTTGCCGACCTTGAGCTGCAGCCCCTTGGCCTTGGCCGCCGCTTCGGTGAGGCCGATGCTCGCCACCTGCGGCTGGCAGTAGGTGCAGCCCGGGATATTGAGGGTGTTCATCGGATGCACGCCCTTCACGCCGGCGATCTTCTCGACCACCAGCACGCCCTCGTGCATCGCCTTGTGCGCCAGCCAGGGCGGCCCCGCCACGTCGCCGATCGCGTAGACGTTGGGCTCGCCCGTGAAGCCCCACTGGTCGATCACGATGTGGGTCTTCTCGACCTTCACCTTGGTGCCTTCGAGGCCGATATTCTCGACATTGCCCACGATACCCACGGCGCTGATGACGCGATCGACCGTGATCTCCTGGCTCTTGCCGCCGGCAGTGATCGTGGCGGTGACGTTGTTCGCGCCCTTCTTCAGGCTCGACACGGTGGCGCTGGTCAGGATCTTCATGCCCTGCTTCTCGAAGGCGCGCTTGGCGAAGGCCGAGACCTCCTCGTCTTCGACCGGCAGGATGCGGTCCATCACCTCGGCGACCGTCACCTCGGCGCCCATGGTACGGTAGAAGCTTGCGAACTCGATGCCGATCGCACCGGAGCCGATCACCAGCAGGGACTTCGGGAACTCCGGCGGGACCATCGCCTCCTTGTAGCTCCAGACCAGCTTGCCGTCGGATTCGAGGCCGGGAAGCTGACGGGCCCGTGCGCCGGTCGCGAGAATCACGTTCTTCGCCGTCAGCGTCAGGTTGCTCTTGTCGTTCATCGCCACGGCGAGCTTGCGCAGAGCCCCTTCCGTGCCGGCGAGCTTGGCCGTGCCGTCGAAGACCGTGATCTTGTTCTTCTTCATCAGGCCTTTGACGCCGTTGCTCAGCTGGTTCGCGACCTTGCGCGAGCGCTCGACGATCTTCTTGGGATCGAACGACACCTCCTTGACCGAGAGGCCGAAGGAGTCGGCGTGCTTGATCAGGCCGTAGACCTCCGACGTGCGCAGCAGCGCCTTGGTCGGGATGCACCCCCAGTTGAGGCAGATGCCGCCCATATGCTCGCGCTCGACCACGGCGGTCTTCATGCCGAGCTGGGCGGCACGGATCGCGGCGACATAGCCACCCGGCCCGCCGCCCACGATGATGATGTCGAAGCTGGTGTCGGCCATGTTGCGCTCCTAGGCCAGCATCGCGGCGGGCTGCTCGATGTAGCTCCGCAGGGTCTGCAGGTATTGCGCCCCCATGGCGCCGTCGACGACGCGGTGATCGACCGCCAGGGTGCAGTTCATCATGTTGCGCACCACGACCTGGCCCTTGCGCACCACCGCCCGCTCCTCGCCGGCGCCGACCGCGAGGATCATCGCCTGCGGCGGGTTGATGATGGCCGCGAAGTCCTTCACCCCGAACATGCCGAGATTGGAGATGGTGAAGCCGCCGCCCTGGAATTCCTCGAGCTTCAGCTTGCCGATCTTGGCGCGGGCCGCGAGATCCTTCATCTCGGTCGAGATCTGCGCCAGGCCCTTCAGGTCGGCGTTACGCACGATCGGCGTGATCAGCCCGCGGTCGGTGGCGACGGCGACGGAGATGTCGACGGCGCCGTACTGGATCATCTCGTCCTCGGTCCAGGAGGCATTGCACTCGGGATGATCGCGCAGTGCCTTGGCGCAGGCCTTGATCACCATGTCGTTGACCGAGACCTTGGCGCCCTTCTTCTCGGTCACGGCGTTGATCGCCTGGCGTGCCGCCAGCAGTGCATCGATCTCCAGCTCCACCGTGAGGTAGAAGTGCGGCACGGTCTGCTTGGACTCGAGCATGCGCCGCGCGATCACCTTGCGGACCGACGTGTGCGCCACGCGCGTGTCGCCCGGCGCCACGAAGACCGGCTGCCCGGCCGAGGGAGCCGGCGCGGCGGCCGGCCGCGGCGCCGGTGCTGCCGCGGGAGCGGCACCCGGCTTGGCATTCTCGACGTCGGCCTTGACGATGCGGCCGTTCGGACCCGAGCCTTTCAGGGTCGCGAGGTTGATGCCCTTCTCGGCCGCAATTCGTTTGGCTAGCGGCGAGGCGAAGATGCGGGCCCCACCGGAAGCTGTCGCAGCGGGAGCCGCGGCGGCGGCCGGAGCCGGCGCAGATGCAGGCGCCGCGGCAGGCGGCGACGCTGCAGGCTTTGCAGCCGCCGGTGCGGGAGCTGCCGCCGGTGCGGCTGGCGGGGCCGCGGCGGGAGCGGCGGCTTTGGCCACTTCCGTCTCGCCCTCTTCCAGCAGGACGGCGATGACGGCATTCACCTTCACGCCCTCGGCGCCTTCGGGCACGACGATCTGGCCGATCTTGCCCTCGTCGACGGCTTCCACTTCCATGGTCGCCTTGTCGGTCTCGATCTCGCAGATCACCTGTCCGGACGAGACGGCATCGCCGACCTTGACGTGCCATTTGGCGAGCTTGCCCTCCGTCATGGTCGGCGACAGGGCGGGCATCAGGATGTTGATGGACATACCGGCTCTCCCCGCGTCAGCGATTGACGACCGCGCGGGCGGCCTCGACGATGGTGTCCGACTGCGGCAGCGCCATGCGTTCGAGGTTGGCCGCGTAGGGCAGCGGCACGTCGAGACCGGCCACGCGCTTCACCGGCGCATCGAGCCAGTCGAACGCGTGCTCCATCATCAGCGCCGACAGTTCCGAGCCGATGCCGGCAAAGGGCCAGCCCTCCTCGACCGACACGAGGTGATTGGTCTTCTTCACCGACTTCACGACGGTCTCGGCGTCGAGCGGCCGGATGGTGCGCAGATTGATCACCTCGGCATCGATGCCGTGCTTGGCGAGCTCATCGGCCGCCTGCAGCGCCTTGCCCACCATGATGGAGAAGGCGGTGATGGTGACGTCCTTGCCCGGGCGCTCGATCTTGGCCTTGCCGATCGGCAGGATGAAGTCGGGGTCGTCCGGAACGTCGAATGATTGCCCGTAGAGCAGCTCGTTCTCCAGGAAGATCACCGGATTGGGATCGCGGATCGCCGCCTTCAGCAGGCCTTTGGCGTCGGTCGCGTTCCAGGGCGCCAGCACCTTGAGGCCGGGCACATGGCCATACCAGCTCGCGTAGCACTGCGAATGCTGGGCGGCGACGCGCGAGGCGGCGCCGTTGGGGCCCCGGAACACGATCGGGCAGGTCATCTGGCCGCCCGACATGTAATGCGTCTTGGCCGCCGAGTTGATGATCTGGTCGATCGCCTGCATGGCGAAGTTGAAGGTCATGAACTCGACGATCGGCTTCAGGCCGCCGAACGCTGCACCGACACCGAGGCCGGCGAAACCATGCTCGGTGATCGGCGTGTCGATCACCCGCTTGTCGCCGAACTCTTCCAGCAGCCCCTGGCTTACCTTGTAGGCGCCCTGGTACTGCGCAACTTCCTCGCCCATCAGGAAGACGGACTTGTCGCTGCGCATCTCCTCGGCCATGGCGTCGCGCAGCGCCTCGCGGACCGTCACGTGCGCGGTCTTGCCCGTCCATTCCGGCTCGGCTGGCGAGGAGGCAATGGCGGGAGCCGCCGGCGCGGCCGGGGCAGCCTGAGGCGCGCTCGCGGCTGCAGCCGGCGCTTCGGCCTTGGGAGCAGCGGCAGGCGCTGCGGCCGGCGCGGCATTGGCCGCATCGGCCACGTTCTCGCCCTCGGCCGCAAGCAGGCAGATCGGCGTGTTGACCGCGACGCCTTCGGCCCCCTCCTCGACCAGGATCTTGGCGACCGTGCCTTCGTCGACCGCCTCGACTTCCATGGTCGCCTTGTCGGTCTCGATCTCGCAGATCACCTGACCGGATGTGACGGCATCGCCCACCTTGACGTGCCACTTCGCCAGCTTGCCCTCGGTCATGGTCGGAGACAGGGCAGGCATCAGAACCTGAATGGACATGGGATCAGGCTCCAACCAGGACGTCGGTCCACAGCTCGGCCGCATCCGGCTCGGGGCTGTGCTGGGCGAATTCGGCGGCGTCGTTCACGATCTTACGGATCTCCGCATCGGTGGCCTTGAGCGTGGCCTCGTCGGCCATCTTGCCGTCGAGCAGCCGCTTGCGGACGTGTTCGATCGGATCGCGCTCGTTGCGATACTTGTCGACTTCTTCCTTGGTCCGGTACTTGGCCGGATCGCTCATCGAATGGCCGCGGTAGCGGTAGGTCTGCATCTCGAGGATGTACGGGCCTTCGCCGCCGCGCGCCCGCTCCATGGCGCGCTCGCCGGCCGCGCGCACCGCCAGCACGTCCATGCCGTCGACCTCCTCACCCGGAATGCCGAAGGCCTCGCCGTGGCGATAGAGCTCGGTGGTGGCCGAGGCGCGCTCGACCGAGGTGCCCATGCCGTAGCGGTTGTTCTCGATGATGTAGATGACCGGCAGCTTCCAGAGCGCTGCCATGTTCATGGCCTCGTAGACCTGGCCCTGATTGGCGCTGCCGTCGCCGAAGTAGGTCAACGAGACGTTCTTGTTGCCGTTGTACTTGTGCGCGAAAGCAAGACCGGTACCGATCGGCACCTGGGCGCCGACGATGCCATGGCCGCCGTAGAAGTTCTTCTCGCGGCTGAACATGTGCATCGAGCCGCCCTTGCCCTTCGAGTAGCCGCCGCTGCGGCCGGTCAGCTCGGCCATGACGCCCTTGGGGTCCATGCCGCAGGCCAGCATGTGGCCATGATCGCGATAGGAGGTGATGATGGCGTCGCCCTCGTGAGCGGCCGACTGCATGCCGGTGACGACGGCTTCCTGACCGATATAGAGGTGGCAGAAACCGCCGATCAGCCCCATGCCGTAGAGCTGGCCCGCCCGCTCCTCGAAGCGGCGGATGAGAAGCATGTCCCGGTAGTAGGCCTTGAGCTCGTCGGCCGTCGCACTGTTGTCGCCTGGGCCCGTCGTCTTGGAAGGGGTCTTCCCTTTGTCCGGAAGTGAATCGACTTTCGGCTTGGTCGCCGGCTTCGCCATAGTACCCCCCTCGTGAGCCCATTCGGCTTATAGCATCGCCCGACGCGATGTAATTGATCTAGCAGGAAAAAATAGGGGCACCGTGCGTGCGGCGCAGCATTTGAGAGAATGTTTGCAAACGGCAGAATCGCCGGACAGTTTCTTTCGGACGGCAACGAAGCGGACGAAACTTACGCTGATCAACGCGTCATCAACGTGTCGGCGTGAATACGATCAGGTCGTCCTTGCGCGCGAAGTTGAGCAACACGCGCGCCCGTTCGTCGAGCATGTCGGGATCGAGGCTCTGGTTGCGCAGGGCGGCGACGCGACGTTCCCAGATCTTCCGGGTCGTCTCCGCTTCGGCGAGGTTTTGCTCCGCGATCAGGACTTCACGCTGCAGATGGGCCATGGCCAGAAGGCCTCGGTCACCGTTCACCAGGTGGTATCCGAAATAGCCGAATACCGTGGCAAAGATGACGGGAGCCAAAATCTGACGTGGTCTCAACAACATATGCGGCGTTCCTGACACCATATGGCAATATGTGGTGTCAGGAAGTCAAGAAATTTCGTTTTGTCGGAGGCTCCTAGGGTCCGCCCAACCCGATGCGGACCCGGCGGTTGTGCCGGCCCTTGTTGTCGATCTTCAGGATGCGGATTGGCGGCGATCCGCCGGTCGAGGAGAGATGGGTGCCGCCACAGGCCTGGCGGTCGAGACCTGCGATCTCGACGATGCGGATCTTGCCGTCCGGCGTCGGCGGCGGTGCAACCGACCGGCTGCGGATCAGCCCATGTTCGGCGTGGGCCTCGTGCATCGGAACGTAGCTGCAGGTCACGGCGATGTCCTGGCGGATCAGGTCGTTGATCGGCCCTTCGAGGCTTCGCAGGCGATCGTTGTCGGCCCCCTGCAGGTCGAAATCCATGCGCGCCGTTCCGTTCTCGGCCATCTGGACGCCGGTCACCAGCGCCCCGTCGAAGTGCTGGAAGACCAGCGCGTTCAGGACGTGGGTGTCGGTGTGCAGTTGGCGCATCGTCCGGCGAAAATCCGGGTCGACGGCCGCCTCGACCGTTCCCGTCATCTCAGCCTGTGTGTCGAGCAGATGCCAGATCTTGCCCGCCGAAATCTCGAAGCCGGTCACCCTGGCTTCCCCACCGCTCCAGCGGATCACCCCTTTATCGGCAAGCTGACCGCCGCCGCCGGGATAGAAGAGCGTCTGCGCCAGGGCGACCCTGCCGGGCCGGGCATCGGTGATCGAGGTCTCCACGACGAGATCGTCGGGACGTTCGTGACAGAGAAGATGCATGCCGGTCGTCTACGCCGAGGACGGCCCGCGGTATTGGTGAAAATTGCCGATGGGAGACCACCTCTTTCATTCTCCTCTCCCCCGCTTCGGGGGAGAGGTTGGGTGAGGGGGAAATGACGAACGCTGAGATCACAGGGGTGCACGGTCGCCAGCCCCCTCACCTAACCTCTCCCCCAAACGGGGGGAGAGGAACATGAAAACGAAGTCGCGGAAACGCAAATGGGCACAGGTCACTTCGGCTGCTGCTGCGTCGTGCAATGGATGCCGCCGCCGCCCGCTGCTATCCCGTCGATGTTCAACTGAACAATGTCGCGGCCCGGAAACAGATCGGACAGGACGTCACGCGAATTCATGTCGGCGTCCCTGTCGCCGAACTGCGGCGCGATCACAGCCCCGTTGCAGACGTAGAAGTTGATGTAGCCCGCGGCGAAGTCGCGGTTCTCATACGTCTCGCGAATGGTCTTCGGCCCCGGGAGTGTCACCACCCTGAGCCGCCGCCCCTTCGCGTCGGTCTCCTCGCGCAAGATCTTCAGATGCCGGCGCGTGACGTCGTAATCGAAGGAAGCAGGATCGTTGTCCAACCCCGCCACGACCACGCCTGGGCCGGCGAAGCGGGCATAGAAGTCCGTATGGCCGTCGGTGATGTCCTTGCCGGCGATGCCGGGCAGCCAGATGATTTTGCTCAGGCCCAGCAGGCGGGACAGCTCCTTGCCGCAATCGGTCTTGCTCACGCCCGGATTGCGGTTCGGATTGAGCACGCAGCTTTCGGTGACGATGGCGGTGCCCTCCCCGTCGACCTCGATGCCGCCGCCCTCCAGCACCAGCGTCGTGTCGAGAAATTGCCCGCCGGCTTTCCCGGCGACGACTCCCGCAACCTTGGCATCTCGGCCATGGCTCTGCTTGCCGCCCCAACCGTTGAAGTTGAAGCCCACGCCGCCGAGGCGGCCAGCCCGATCCTTTACGAAGACCGGGCCCGTGTCGCGCATCCACAGGTCGTCGATCGGCTGGACGACAAGATCGACAGTGGGCCCGCACAGACGTGCCGCAAGATCATGCTCGCCCTCGCTGACGAGCATATGCACCGGCTCATGAGCGGCGATGGCCTTGGCGATGCTGGCGAGATTTTCCTGCACGACGGGACGCAGCCGCTTGCCCCAGATTTTCACGCTCGCGCCAAACGCCATCCAGGTCGCCGCGTGCGGCTCGCCTTCTTCCGGCATCCGCCACATGCCGTCAGCATCCCGCGCTCGTGCCGATGAACTCCTTATGCCTGTACCGACGACGCTTGCAGCCATGGTGCCCTGAGCCAAGAACATCCTGCGGGTCGGCATGTTTTCCAAGCAATGTTCAAAAGCCAAATCGCAGCCGGCGGTCAGGCGGCTGCCCGCGCGAACTGCAGCGGCGTGATGCCATAGCAGCGCTTGAAGTGCCGGCTGAGCGCACTTTGGTCGTAGAAGCCGACCTCCGTCGCGATTTCGGCAATGGCCTGGGAATGACGCAGGCGCCGGCAGGCCATGCCGAGGCGAATCTGCGTCAGGTAGGCGTGCGGCGTGAGGCCGGTTGTCCGCTTGAAGAGACCGATGAGCTGGAATGTCGTGAGCCCGACAGCGGCCGCCAGCTCTTCGAGGTGCAGCTCGCTAGCATGGTCGGCGCGCATACGCTCGGCGACGCGCGCCAGCAGGATGCGGTCGCGCGGTGCCGGCTCGATCCGGCCGCCCCCGCTGCCGTGACGCTGGAACAGCCGCCCAAAGGTGCCGACCAGCAGCTCGCGCTCCAGAAACACGTCGCGGCCCTGCTCGATCGCTCGATGCATGCCGAGGAAACCGTCGATCAGGTCGTGGTCGCTGAACATGTTGCGCGTGAAATACGGCACCGCCTCGAGCCCGAGTTCCTGCGCCACGCGATCGAGCGCCATCTGCGTGAGGTAGAGCGATCGATAGCGCCACCGCTCGCTCCATCCCATCCAGCCGGCATGCGGCTCCATCGGATTGAACACGAACAGGGTCGAGGCATGGGCCTCGCTCACCTCACCTCGGCTCTTGATGACCGAACCGCCCTGTTCGGTGACGGCAACCACCAGAGCTTCGTGGGTGTGTGGCGGGTATTCGTGGGTGGTGAAATCGGCGCGCAAAAGGCTGAGACCGGTGAGGTGCCGGTCCCACCAATACTGGGACGAGTTCCTGGGGTCGGTCCGAGCCACGCTGCAGGGTATCGGACCCGTCAATTTTAGCCAATACCGGGACCGCGGCCCCCGATTAGCGTCAGGCCATGCTCACCGAAAACCAACGACAGGTCCGCGACATGGCCCGCCAGTTCGCCCAGCGCGAGTTGGCGCCGACCGCCGCCGAAAGAGACCGGGTCGCCCGTTTCCCCCGCGAAGCCTTCGACAAGATGGCCGCGCTCGGCCTGCTCGGCATGACCGTACCGGTGGAACATGGCGGCGCCGGCACCGACTTCGTTTCCTATGCGCTGGCGATCATGGAAATCGCTGCCGCCGACGGCGCCAGCTCGACCTCGTTCCAGGTGCATAATTCGCTGGTGTGCCAACCACTCCTGAAGCACGGCACGGCCGACCAGAAGGAACGCTACCTCCGCCCCCTCGCCCGCGGCGAACAGCTTGGCGCCTTCTGCCTGACCGAGCCCGGTGCCGGCTCCGACGCGGCCGCCATCGCGACCCGGGCCCAGCGCGTCGGCAACAAGTTCGTTTTGAACGGTACCAAGCAATTCATCACGTCCGGCCGCAGCGCCGATCTTGCGCTGGTCTTCGCCGTGACGGATCCGGGCGCCGGCAAGAAGGGCCTCTCGGCCTTCATCGTGCCGACCCGGACGCCGGGCTATCAGGTCGTCCGCATCGAAAGCACCATGGGGCAACGCTCGTCGGACCATTGCCAGATCGCCTTCGACAATTGCGAGGTGCTGCCCGAGCAGATGCTGGGCGACGAGGGCGACGGGCTGAAGATCGCGCTCGGCAACCTGGAAGGCGGCCGGATCGGCGTCGGCGCCCAGTCGGTCGGCATGGCCCGCGCCGCCTGTGAAGCGGCGCTGGCCTACGCCAGGGAACGACACACCTTTGGCAAGCCGATCATCGAGCACCAGGCGGTGGCCTTCCGGTTGGCCGACATGGCGACGTCGCTGCAAGCCGCCGAGCTGATGGTGCTGCATGCGGCGCGGTTGCGCGACGAGGGCCGGCCCTGCCTGAAGGAAGCGTCGATGGCCAAGCTCTTCGCCTCGGAAGCGGCAGAGGCCATCTGCTCCGCCGCCATGCAGATCCACGGCGGCTACGGCTATCTCAACGACTTCCCGGTCGAGCGCATCTACCGCGATGTCCGCGTCTGTACGATCTACGAAGGGACTTCGGACATCCAGCGCCTGGTGATCGGTCGGCAGGTCGCGCTGGACACTCATTTCCAGGGAGTGGCCTGAATGATCGTCCGCCAATGGCGTGGCCGCACGACGGCGGCCGATGCGGAGGCCTACTTCCGTCATGTGACGGAGAACGTCTTTCCGTCCCTGGCCGGACTGGCAGGCCATCGCGGCGCTTATCTGCTGAGACGCACCGTCGACGGGCCTGGCGGAGAACATGTCGAGTTTCTTGCCGCGACGCTCTGGACCTCCCTCGAAGCAGTCCAGGCCTTCGCTGGCCCCGACATCGACCTCGCCGTGGTCGAGCCGCAGGCGAAGGCGGTGCTGGCCGACGCCGACCGCCTTGCCGCCCACTACGAGGTCGCCTTCGGCGAGTGCCGTCAGGACTGAAAGGCGCCGCGCGCCAGCCTGTCGAGCTGCTCGGGGTGACGGGTCAATCCGAGCAGCGTCATCGCGAACGAGCCGGCGGCATGCTCCGATTGCTCCCGGCTCCTGCGCGAGCCGGGATGCAGGGCTTCCCAGTGATGAAACAGCTCATGGGCAAGAAAGAGCGGCCGCGTGCCCTCCGGCAGGCGATCGCGATCGGGGTAGCCGGCGAGGTGCCCATCCAGGACTTCGATGGCTCTGCGGTAGAGGCGAATGCGCGGTGGACGCGGCGTATAGTCGGCAAAGACCACCACCGTACCGTAGCCGCCGTCCCGGTCGCTGGTCTCGACGGCGACGCCCATCCGCTCGGCAAGCGCGTCGACCTCGAGATCGCCGTACAGGCGCCTGACCTCGCAGGCCGCGGCACGGCCAAGGTCCACGTCGAGATCCTTGGCGACGTTCATCGTCGCGTGCCGGCCGTCGCGACCAGGACCACGGGCACATCCGGTGCCAGCCCTTCGAATTCGGTTCGCGCCACTGTCATGGCCTGATCGAGCGCCACGACACCTGTCAGGTCGACGACGTGGGCGCCCACGATCAGAAACATGTCGGGCACGATCACGCTGTCGCCGTTATAGACCGTGTTGTCCTCCCAGAAGCGCTTCAGCACCTCCAGCCCCTGCTGCGCCGGCGCACTGGCCACCTTGGCGTTGGCCCGCTGGATGCGGATAACGCCCTCGAGATCGACGGCTCGAACCGGGTGACGCTGCCGGGTCAGGAACTTCAGGTATTTCTCCTTCACCGTCGCCTGGATCACCCGCATGCGATCGGTGGCGGCGACGACCTGCGCGGCGTCGGCCGCGACCCCCATGGATTGCGCGGCAATGGCCCGCGCTTCGTCCTCGCTCACCGCCGTCAGGCCGAACTTGGCCCGCATCTCCGAGGCGCCCATCGCGGTCGCCCGCACGCGCTGGGTATGTGGATTGACCTCGATCGTGACCTCGACATTCTCTGCCGCGGCGCCCAGCCGGACGACGGCATCGAACGCCTCGCGCTTGATCGCCTTCAGGTCCTCGGCCTGCGGGTTGGGAATGACCCGTTCCACCACCTCGCGCACCAGGGCCAGCGCCACGCCGATCGAGGAAATGACCTCGGCATCCTTGGAGATCGTGTGGCGAAGCTTCATCTGTTCCGCGGTGAAGGGGATCAG